>CACXMK010000060.1 GCA_902768735.1 uncultured Lachnospiraceae bacterium
TAATAGTCATAGGCATAGCCCGGATATGCTGCCGTCTCCTCACCTAACCTTCGGATTTCGGTGTTGTAGGAGTCTGCCTGAATCACTGCGCTTCGCTCCGCAGTGTTGTACTCGTCCATCCGGTCAAGATTTCCGCACTCGATGCAGTCCATAAGATAGTTGTCAGAGATATCCCGCAGTTTTTCCCGAACTTCCTCATCCTTTGTCCCGGCGCTGAAGTGAAACGAATAGGATCGTCCGATGAGCTTCCAATCGGGAGCCGCCCCGGTGTCATTTACCTGAAAGCTCAGTGTGAATTCCGTATCACTGATTGTAGGGTATTTTTTGGCATAGTCCCGGTAATTCCTGACGAATTCTGTTCCCTTCTCAAAGTCCGTGCGCCGGTCGAACCTGCATACGACCATAATCCAGCCAGGCCGCCCGCTTGCATCCGTAATCTCCTCCAGAGAAACGCCATCCGGTACGGAAAAGTGTTCCATAAGAACTCTCTGTTTCTGATATGGAAGATCATCCGTCATGCGGTTTGTGACCCACTCGAGACCCCAGTAGCGATCGTCGCAGACGTGGAAGACCAGTTCCTCCTCAAGGTCAAAGTCCTTCGTCGACACCGTCCAGATCCTGTCGGTGTAGCCGTCCTCGCCCTTTACTTCCTCTGGCCCGCTGAGGACAGTGTATGAGGAAAGCCCCAGCTCCTCGCGGATGTACTTTATAACATCTTCTTCCTTGTAATCCTTTGTACACGCAGAGAGTATGATGGCTGCAAGGAGCAGTGCCGCGGTAAAAATCATTTTTCTCTTCATCTGAAACCTCACATCCCAGGACAATGAATCTCAAACACCTGACCTGTCTTACCATGATTATAACACGAACAAGCAGCGTATAAGCCTGGATCAAAAGCATATGGTGTCTGCGAAAAAGGGGTTGAATCCTATTGATATATTCCACAAATGGAATATAAGGAGGATTGTTTATGCTAAGGCATGGTATTTGGGGCCTGATCAGCAACAGGAAAAAGCATACCTTGTAATACCAGCAAATACGCTGCCTCCGGTAGACTACTCGCCGAAATTATGATAAAAAAAGAATGCGAAGGCTTATACATGGAGGAAACAAGAAGTGCTACTACACCTGGTGCAGACCATCAACTCATATCTGTCAGACTATGTTCTCGTCTTCCTGCTGATCCTGGTGGGCGTCTGGTACACGATCCGGACCGGCTTCGTCCAGATCCGCTTTTTCGGTGAGGGCATAAAGAGCGTCTTCGGGAATCTGTCCCTGAGAGGCCGCAAGCATGAAAGCGGCATGAGTTCCTTCCAGGCACTGGCGACCGCGATCGCGGCGCAGGTCGGAACGGGCAATATCGTAGGAGCGTCAGGCGCTATTTTGACAGGAGGACCCGGTGCGATCTTCTGGATGTGGGTCATCGCGTTCTTCGGAATGGCGACGATCTACGCGGAGGCGGTTCTGGCGCAGGAGACCCGCATCAAGCATGAGGATGGGATCATCCAGGGCGGCCCCGTCTACTACATCACGAAAGCTTTCAAGGGGAACCTCGGCAGTTTCCTGGCCGGTTTCTTTGCCATTGCGATCATTCTGGCGCTCGGTTTCTTTGGCTGTATGGTGCAGTCCAATTCCATCGGTTCCACCTTCCAGACGGCATTCGGTATTCCGTCCTGGGTCATCGGGATCGTGCTGGTCGTGAACTGCGCGGTCATCTTTCTCGGCGGGATGAGCCGTCTGGCCTCCGTCACTGAGAAAATAGTGCCCATTATGGCTATCGTCTTCATTATAGGCGGCGTTCTGGTCCTCATCATGAGGATTGCCTACCTGCCCGCTACGATCGGCATGATCTTCCGGTACGCGTTTACGCCGCAGGCGATCATCGGCGGAAGCTTCGGCATGGCGATCAAAACAGCCGTCTCGCAGGGCGCTAAGCGAGGCCTCTTTTCCAACGAAGCCGGTATGGGTTCCACGCCGCACGCGCACGCACAGGCCAATGTCGCGAAACCGCACGACCAGGGCGTCGTCGCCATGATCGGCGTTTTCATCGATACTTTCATCGTGCTGACGCTGAACGCGTTCGTTATCATTTCTACGCTTTATACGCCGGACGGTATTTTGGCAAACGGATATACGGAGAGTTCCGTCAACGCGGCAGGCGAGGCAATCGTGAAGTCCAACCTCGCGCAGACTGCGTTCAGCACAGTCTTCGGCCAGACATTCGGGAACGCGTTCGTGGCAGTCTGCCTGTTCTTCTTCGCATTCTCCACGGTGCTGAGCTGGAATATGTTCGGCAAGATCAATGTCATCTATCTTTTCGGCAAGAAATATGTACGCGTGTACGAGGTCATCGCGCTCGTGTTCATCTTCCTCGGCACCCTGGCCTCTAACGACCTCGTGTGGGAGCTCTCCGACATGTTCAACCAGCTGATGGTCATCCCCAACGCGGCGGCGCTGCTCGCGCTCACCGGCATGGTCATCGCGACAGTCGAGAGGCAAAGGTAAAGCAATCGCCGGCTTCAGGCGTTGCTTTCACAGCCGGCAGGCTGCCACACTGTATGTCCGGCCGCCCTGGTCACTGCTTCAAAAAAAAGAGAGATATCTTCCATTTGATCTGGAAAATATCTCTCTTTTCGTTTTGCAATCAATCCTTCATGGTCTTCATTGTCGGGAACAGCAATACGTCTCTGATCGCCGCGCTGTTAGTAAGCAGCATAGTCAGACGGTCAATGCCGTATCCGATGCCGCCCGTAGGAGGCATACCGATCTCCATCGCGTGCAGGAAATCTTCGTCAGTGTGCTGCGCCTCTTCATCGCCCGCTTCTGAAAGCGCATCCTGCGCCGCGAAGCGCTCGCGCTGATCGATGGGGTCATTGAGCTCGGAGTACGCGTTGCACATCTCCCAGCCGTTGATGTAGAGCTCGAAGCGCTCGACCTTGGTGGGATCGTCGGGTTTCTTCTTGGTCAGAGGGCTGATCTCGATCGGATGGTCCATAATAAATGTAGGCTGGATCATCTTGTCTTCGCAGAACTCGTCGAAGAAGAGGTTTACGATGTCGCCCTTGACGTGACGGTCCTCATACTCGATGTGGTGCTCGTCTGCGAGCTTCTTGGCCTCCTCAGTCGTTGCGACCTGATCGAAATCGATGCCGGTCTGCTCCTTGATCGCGTCGATCATAGTGAGCTTTCTGAAAGGCTTGCCGAGGTCGATCTCCTTGTCGCCGTAGACGATGGTGGTCGTACCGCAGACCTTCTCTGCCAGATAGCGGAACATGCTCTCTGTCAGTTCCATCATGCCGTAATAATCGGTATATGCCTGGTACAGCTCCATCAGAGTGAACTCGGGGTTATGTCTTGTGTCGACGCCTTCATTTCTGAACACGCGGCCGATCTCATAGACCCTCTCGAGTCCGCCGATGATCAGTCTCTTGAGATAGAGCTCCAGGGAAATGCGGAGCTTGACATCTTCGTCGAGCGCGTTGAAGTGCGTCTCAAACGGGCGCGCCGCAGCGCCGCCCGCGTTGGAAACGAGCATGGGAGTCTCCACTTCCATGAATCCGCGCGCGTCGAGGAATTTCCTGATCTCGCTGATGATCTTCGATCTCTTGATGAAGGTGTTCTTGGACTCCTCGTTCATGATGAGATCCACATAGCGCTGGCGATAGCGGAGGTCTGTATCCTGAAGGCCGTGGAACTTCTCCGGCAGCGGAGACAGCGACTTCGCCAAAAGAGTGATCTCCTTCGCGTGTACCGAGATCTCGCCTGTCTTGGTCTTAAAGACAAATCCCTTTACGCCGATGATATCGCCGATATCCATGCGCTTGAAGCCCTTGTAAGCTTCTTCGCCCAGATCATCCCTGGCCACGTAGACCTGGATCCTGCCCTCTTTGTCCTGCACGTTGCAGAAAGAGGCCTTGCCCATGACGCGCTTGAACATCATGCGGCCGGCGATGGAAACCGTCTCATTTTCCAGTTCTGCGAAATCCCTTTTGATCTGCTCGCTGTGATACGACTGGTTGTATTTGACGATCTGAAAAGGATCCTGTCCTGCCGCCTGCAGTTCCGCGAGTTTCTCTCTTCTGACTTTCTCAAGCTGAGAAATGTCCTGTGTCTTCTGCTGATTATCTTGTGCCACTTCTTCTCCTCCGGTCTATGATTCGGGATTATGAAACGATCTCCAGTACTCTGAAGACGCTCTCTCCGGCAGGCGTGTGAACCGTCACGGTATCACCGACCACCGCACCCATGAGGGCTCTTCCAACAGGGGATTCGTTGGAGATCTTGCCCTTGATGCTGTTTGCCTCGGTAGAGCCGACGATCTTATAGGAAAGCTCTTCATCGAATTCTACGTCATAGATCTTGACCTTGCTGCCGATCATAATATGGTCCGCAGTGACATCTTCTTCATCTACCACTTCGACGTTCTTGAGGATCTTCTCAAGCTCTTCGATCCTGGTTTCGATGTCCCTCTGCTCATCTTTCGCGGCATCGTACTCGGCATTTTCAGAGAGGTCGCCCTGCTCCCTCGCTTCCTTGATCTTCTGCGCGACTTCTTTTCTCCTCACGACCTTAAGTTCATGAAGCTCGTCCTCGTATCTCTTGAGGCCTTCCCTGGTCAGAATGTTCTTTTTCTCTTCCATTTTCCTGCTGCTCCCAATACTTTTTATTATTTTTACGACCCGTCGTTAACCCTTCCAACGGTTTTCATGAAACTGAATTATACAGAGTAGCGCCCGTATTGTCAATGTTTTTCCCTGCCTCGGGCCTTCCCCCGGTTGTCTGCACCGCCATTGTCACGCATACGGATACTCCTTTGCCAATAGCGCCTGCAGCTGTGCTTTTGTCGTCACCGAGTTAACGCTTTTTCGTACACGGGAAGCTCCCGGAAATCCGGTGAGGTAGTTGTGGACGTGGCCGCGCATCTCGCGCATACCGACTCTTTCTCCCTTGCAGTCGCACAGCATCTCCATGTGCCTGAGGATCATCTTCACGATCTCCCTCCTGGGAGGCCTCTCCATGATCACGCCCTTTTCCAGATAGGCGTTCACTTCCCGGAAGATCCACGGGTTGCCCTGCGCCGCTCTCGCGATCATTACAGCATCGCAGCCGGTCTCGTCCATCATCCTTTTCGCGGAAGGACCGTCCACCACGTCGCCGTTGCCGATGACAGGAATGCTGAGCGCTGTTTTGACATCTCTGATAATGGACCAGTCCGCGAATCCGCTGTACATCTGGTCCCTCGTCCTTCCGTGGACTGCCACCGCTGAAGCTCCGCCTGCCTCCGCGGCGAGCGCGCATTCAACCGCGTTCACATGGTCCGCGTCGAACCCCTTGCGGATCTTTGCGGTCACCGGCCGGCTCGTGTTGTCCACGCAGGCGCGCACGACCTTTTCGATCAGCGCGGGATCCCTCATCAGGGCGGAGCCCTCCTGATTGTTCACGATCTTGGGAACAGGGCATCCCATGTTGATGTCGAGGATGTCAAAACACTGCTCCTCCAAAATCCTGCACGCCTCCGCCATCACCTCCGGCTCGTGTCCGAAGATCTGGAGCGAGACCGGTCTCTCCTCGGGGGATGTCTCCCACAGTTCCCCGGTCCTGCGGCTCCGGAAGGTGATCGCCTTGGCGCTGATCATCTCCATACAGACAAGACCCGCTCCCATTTCATGGCAGAGCAGGCGGAAAGGAAGGTCGGACACGCCGGCCATCGGCGCAAAGACCGTTCTGTTGGGGATCGTCACCTTTCCGATCTGAAAAGGGGACGCATACCTGTTGATTTCCATCGTCAGTCTACTCCTCTTCCCCGTCATCCTCTAAGAGCGCCGCGGCGTCCTGGTGCAGGAACGTCACCTTGAAATAGATGGAGAGCGCCCTGATCATATCCGCCTTCTTCCTGCGGATCTGTTTCATAAGGAGCTCCGCGCCGATCTCGTCGTAGAGCAAGTCCTCTTCGTCTTTTTGCGCGTCCATCTCCACCTCTCCGTAAGGCGTAAAGCCTATGGTAAAGACGCCGCCCACTTCCTCGGTGAAGAGCACGCAGATGATGTGCAGTTCCTCCTTGATGTTCTCGGGGATCTTGTCAAATTTATGGTTAAAGTAATACTTCTTTTCGTAAGCGTTCGCCCCGCAGAGGATCACGCGGTAGTTGTCTCCATGACTCTCTTCAAACATATCCCATAACTCCTCTCACCGATACCTCTCCGCTGCCGACTTCCCTGTCAGGAGATCCGTCCTCCGGCCGCACGACCAGCTCCCCGGTCGGCGTGATCCCCATCGCGGTCCCCTCGAACGGCTTCTGCGGGTCGAGGACTCTCACCTTCCGGCCGCGGTTTACCAGCGCCGCTTCGTATTTTGTCCGAAGAGGCTCAAGCGACTGTACTTCACAGAAAGCCTCAAAGTCCGCTTCGAAGAACCGCCAGACTTCCGCCGTGAGCTCTGCCCTGTTCACCTCGTGTCCGAGCGCCATCGCCAAAGATCCCGCTGTCTCCCGGATCTCCTCCGGAAATTCCGTCTGGTTTGCGTTGATGCCTGTTCCGATCACGATGTCCCGGATCTCCTTCTCCTCCATGCGCATCTCTGTCAAAATACCGCAGATCTTCATAAAGGGGCCTCCGTCCGCGCTGACAACGATGTCATTGGGCCACTTGATGCCGAAACGGCATTTCCGCGCCTCCTCCGGGGACGTGTACAGCGCCTTACAGGCTTCAAATACCGCAAGCGCCATGACCAGCGTCAGCATGGGCGCGCTGTCCGGCCGCAGGTCAGGCTTTAGCAGAATGCTCATATAGATATTGACGTTCGGCGGCGAGATCCACAGGCGCCCCCGCCTCCCTTTTCCTGCGGTCTGTGTGCCGGTCAGGGCGAGCGTTCCCTGCGGGAATCCGCGGTCTGCGAGCGCGAAGATGTCATTGTTCGTCGACCCTGTCTCCTCCGAATAGAGCAGAGGATGCCCCGCCCAGCGCGTCTGCAGGCGGTTCTCGACTTCCTCCCGGTTAAAAAGATCCTGCTCTTCCACACAAAGGAGGCGGTACCCCTTATTGGTCACCGCCTCGATCGGATATCCTTCCTCTTTGAGTTTCCCGATGATCTTCCAGACAGCCGTCCTTGAGATCCCGAGCGCCTCACAGAGCTGCTGCCCGGACACATAGCCGTCCGAGCTCCGCAGTTCTTTTAGTATCAGTTGTTTTTTGTCCATCTGCTCAGGTCCTTATCAGATGCCGAACAGCTTTACCTCAGGCTGCCGGAACAGTTCGGATCGCAGGCTTACAGCGTCGCCGCCATGACCGCCTTGATCGTGTGCATGCGGTTCTCCGCCTCTTCGAACACCACAGACTGCGGTCCCTCGAAGACTTCGTTCGTCACTTCCAGTTCCGGAAGGCCAAAAGCCTCAAAGACCTGTCTTCCAATGCCCGTCCCCTGGTCGTGGAACGCGGGCAGGCAGTGCATGAACACCGCTTTTTCTCCCGCGAGGTCCATCAGTTCCTGCGTCACCTGGTAAGGCTTCATGACTTTGATCCTCTCCGCCCACGCTTCCATGGGCTCGCCCATGGATACCCAGACATCGGTGTACAGGACGTCGGCGCCTTTCGCGCCTTCCTTCGCGTCCTCGGTCAGCGTGATGCTGCCGCCGCTCTGCGCCGCGATCTCCCTGCAGGTCTTCACCAGTTCCTCTTCGGGGAAGAAGCTGCGGTCCGCGCACAGCGTGATGTGCATACCGGTCTTCGCGCCGGCCACCATCCAGCTGTTCGCCATGTTGTAGCGGCAGTCGCCAAAAAAGCTCAGGCGGATGCCCTTCAGATACCCGAAGTGCTCGCGGATCGTAAGCAGGTCCGCCAGCATCTGGGTGGGATGGAACTCGTTGGTCAGGCCGTTCCAGACGGGAACTTTGCTGTATTTTGCCAGTTCTTCCACGATCTCCTGCCCATAACCGCGGTATTCAATGCCGTCGTACATGCCCGCCAGAACACGCGCAGTGTCCGCGATGCTCTCCTTCTTGCCGATCTGGGAGCCGGAGGGATCGAGGTACGTCGTCCCCATTCCCAGGTCATGCCCTGCCACTTCGAAAGAGCAGCGGGTCCTGGTGCTGGTCTTCTCAAAGATGAGCGCGATATTCTTTCCCTCGCAGTACCTGTGGGGGATCCCCTTTTTCTTCTTGTCCTTGAGATCGGCGGCGAGGTCGAGGAAATACAGGATCTCCTCCTCGCTGAAGTCCAGGAGTTTCAAAAAGTCTCTTCCTTTAAGATTCACAGCCATGGGTAATAGTCGTCCTTTCTTTTATTAGCCGCTGTTCATGCACAGATGGTATTTCGTCATCAGCCGGTGTCCGCGGCGAACTGTTTTATGCCTTGGGATCTTCCTTGATCAGTTCCTTGACGGAAGCCGCAAGGCCTGCGAGTCCCTGGATCTCCGAGGGAACGATGATCTTGGTCGCCTTGCCGTCTGCTGCCTGGGCGAAAGCCTCAAGGCTCTTGATCCGAAGGACTGCCTCGTCTGCGCCTGCCTCGCGGATCATGCGGATACCGTCCGCATTCGCCTGCTGCACCTGACGGATCGCTTCGCTGCGGCCTGCCGCCTCCTGGATCATCTTCTCCTTCTGCGCTTCCGCGGCGAGGATCGTAGCTCTCTTGTCCGCTTCCGCCTGCAGGATCATGGATTCCTTCTTACCTTCCGCAACAAGGATAGCGGACTTCTTCTCACCTTCCGCCTTCAGGATGGATTCACGTCTCTCACGCTCTGCCTTCATCTGCTTCTCCATTGCTTCGCGGATCGCGGAAGGAGGAGTGATGTTCTTGAGCTCGACACGTGTGACCTTGATGCCCCAGGGATCGGTCGCGACGTCAAGGAGTGATCGCATTTTCGTATTGATGATCTCACGGGAAGTGAGGGTCTCGTCCAGATCAAGTTCACCGATGATATTTCTCAGTGTCGTGGCTGTCAGGTTCTCGATCGCCATGATCGGATTCTCTACGCCGTATGTGAAGAGCTTGGCATCCGTGATCTGGAAGAACACGATGGAGTCGATCTGCATCGTAACGTTATCCTTTGTGATAACGGGCTGCGGAGGGAAGTCCACGACCTGCTCCTTGAGGTTGACCCTTCTTGCGATCCTTTCAATAAAAGGCATCTTAAAGTGGAGGCCAACGCCCCATGTCGCGCTGTAAGCGCCAAGGCGCTCGATCACGTACGCGTGTGCCTGCGGCACGATCTGGATACAGGAGATCGCAAGCACGATCAGAATGACAACAACAACAGCAATTGAAATGATTCCGCCCATTTTTCTACCTCTTTCTTAAATATTATTCCTCTGCCGGTGCAATACGCTTCCCGACGATCAGTTTCACGCCTTCGATCGCCCTTACCATGACGATCTCGTCTTTTTCAATGGAGTGCTCCGGATTGACGGACCTCGCCGTCCACACCTGGCCATTGACCTGCACGGCGCCGGTGCTTTTCAGGTTGTCGATCTTCTCCGTAACGACCGCTTCTTTGCCGATCAGGCTGTCCGCGTTGGTGTGCACCGCTCCCTTGTTCAGATATTTTACCGCCAGCGGCCTTGTCAGGAAAAGCAGCACAGCAGAACCGATCACGAACAGGATCGCCTGCAGCCAAAGCGGTCCTCCAAAGAAGGCACAGATCAGTGCGATCAGCGCACCTCCCGCGAACCAGATCGTCGTAAGCGCTGACGTCGCGAATTCAACCAGCAGCAGAATGCCGATCACGATCAGCCAGATCTGTATCATACTCAGTGACACGTGTATCACCTCCTTCTAAAGGAAATCAATAGGACCAATCACTTCTTCGTCCCAATGCTGAATACTTCAGCAGGGATGTCGAATAATTAAACAAAATGATAAACATATATCCGGCAACTGTCAAATGACTTTTATGTGAAGAGTATGAGCGCTCCTGCACCTGCTGAGCAGCTTATGCGTGATCGCATTCACGTAAGGATCCTTCTCTGCCTCGATGCCTCAAACATCACGATCCCCGCTGCCATCGCCGCATTGAGCGACTCGATCTGTCCTTTCATCGGAATATGGATTCTCGCATCCGCCGCGTCTGCCGCCGCATCTGTCAGTCCGTTCCCTTCATTTCCGATCAGGAATGCGCACGGCCCGGCGTAGCTCACTTCATCATAGGGACGGCTCGCTTTCAGATGCGCAGCGTAGCTCTGCACACCGTACATTTCTCTTAGAATGCGCACCTCTCCGGCCAGATCGTCTGTATACACGAACGGCACACGGAAGATCGCGCTCATCGTCGCTCTGACTGTCTTGGGATTGAACAGATCCACGGTGTCTCTGCTCATAAGGACGCCTGTCACGCCGGCTGCCTCCGCAGTGCGCATCATCGTGCCGAGATTCCCCGGATCCTGGATGTTCTCAAGGATGAGGAGAAGGGGGGCACTGTCCTGAATCACGCCAGCTTTCTTATCACTTGAAGAGGAAACCGCGGCAGACGTTTGGCCTAAGAGATCCTCTCTCTTATAACAGGGCATCTTTGCCACACAGAGCACGCCTTGCGGCGTCTCCGTATCCGAGACCTTCCGCATGATCTCCGGTGTCAGGATCGTGCAGTTTTCCGGAATTCTTCCTCTGAGCCGCTCTGCAAGGAATTCCTCTGTCACATAGACTTCCTTTAAGAACGCTGCAGGCGTATCCGTAAAGAGCCGCTCGCCCTCAATCAAAAAGACCTGCTCTTCCCTGCGAAGTTTTGCCTTTTTGCACAGGGCCGTCAGTCTTTTGACCCGTGCGTTAGAGGCAGATGTGATCTTCTCGACCATGATGTCTCTCCCATTCATGATGTATTTTTCAAATCGAGTAGGAGGGGGATTAATGAATCCCCCGACCTCTCACACCACCGTCTGGTTTCGGTATCTCCACCCTTCTGACTGGCTGCGGCTTATACTTCCTTGTCCGCAGCTGTTCCCTAATGTTTTCGCCGTTTTCC
>CACXMK010000061.1 GCA_902768735.1 uncultured Lachnospiraceae bacterium
CGGACACCCTTGCTGTTCAGCTATACACTTCCCACTACCTGGGCGTGTTCGGGACTTTCACCCGTTAGAGCGCGCCCATGGCGCGCATACAAAGAAAAGGCCGGACGAAATCTTTCCGCCCGGCCTTTTAGATTGCGTGTTATTACAGATGCTGGCTGACCTGGTATTCGTATTCCGAAATGGTCTTCTGCATCGCAAGCGCTTCCTCGATGTCATAATCGACGAACTGCCCGTTCTTGTAGCAGACGACGCGGTTTGTCTTGCCCTGTACCAGGATGTCTGCAGCGTACGCGCCCATGATCGATGCGTAAAAGCGGTCCTTGCAGGTGGGCGATCCGCCGCGCTGCATGTAGCCCAGGATCGTCGCGCGGGTCTCGATACCGGTTGCCGCCTCGATCCTTCTGGCCATGGACGTGGAATGTCCGATGCCTTCCGCGTTGATGATCAGGTGGTGTTTCTTGCCCAGGCGCCTGTTCGCGATGATATGGTCGACGATCTTCTGTTCGTCGTAGTCATATTTCTCAGGGAGCAGGATGTTCTCCGCTCCGTTCGCGATGCCGCACCAGAGCGCGATATAGCCCGCATGGCGTCCCATGACCTCGATGATACTGCATCTCTCATGGGAGGAGGAAGTATCCTTGACCTTGTCGATCGCTTCCATCGCCGTGTTGACCGCCGTATCAAAACCGATCGTATAGTCTGTGCAGGTGATATCAAGGTCGATCGTTCCGGGAAGTCCGATCGTATTGATCCCCTTGCGGGAGAGCGCCTGCGCGCCGCGGTAAGATCCGTCGCCGCCGATCACGACGATGCCGTCGATCCCGTTGCTCCTGCAGATATCCGCCGCTTTCTCCTGCACTTCCTCTTCCTTGAATTCGGGGCACCTTGCTGTTCCAAGGATCGTGCCGCCCTGCTGGATGATGCCGGCAACGTCCACTGACTTCATCTCAAAGAATTCTTCGTTCAGAAGGCCTTTATACCCTCTCTTGATCCCGATGACCTTGCACTTATTGAACATAGCTTCCCTGGCGACCGCACGGATCGCCGCATTCATTCCGGGTGAATCCCCGCCGCTTGTCAATACGCCAATTTTCTTTATTTCCTTTGCCATCTCCGGTGCCTCCGCATTTATAAGGTTGGTCAGTATTAAAAAGTTGGTCCGTATTAAAAGTTGGTCATAATAAAAACCTGCTACCTATTATTTTATCCCAATGTGAACGTCATTGCAAACATTCTCGACAAACCTTGCATGAGTTTGCGAAAGGAATTCTAAAGGTTTTTGATCAGGCGAGGGCGATGTTCTCCGCTCCGAACTTCTCCGAGAGTTCCCGGAGCAGCGCTTCGTCCGCACGGACTCCCTGCCCGGCGGGAAGTTCCTTGCGAAGCTTCTGTTTCTGGATGAAGATCACTACTTTGTCCCTTCCTCCATGTGCGTCGATGATCCCGGAAAGATCCGCCGCGCTCTGCCTCCACGCTTCCGTGTCAGCGAACCGGATCCACAGCTTACGCGGCACTTCGTCAAAAGACACCACCTTCTCGCAGATCAGCTTGCCGTCGCGCTCCTCTTCGAGGGAGACCCTTCCGCTGAGAAAGACTTTGCTGTCCTCGTCCAGCTTCGCGCTCTCCTTCTCATACGTGTTCGGAAAGACGATAACTTCCATAGTGCCCGTCATGTCCTCGACATCAAGGAAGGCCATGACTTTGTTGTTTTTGGTGTACTTCACTTTTTTGCCGGAGATCATACCGCCGATCACGGCTCTGTCGCCGTCGTTCACCCGCGCCTCGCCGGTCTCCTCATCCAGGAAAAAGTCGGAGACCCTGTTTGTGATATGCGCTTTCCAAAGGCCCATATACTCCTCGAGCGGATGCCCGCTGACATAGATGCCTAGCACCTCTTTTTCAAACGCAAGTTTCAGTTCCCTCGGGTATTCTCCGATGTCCGGCATCGGGATGATGTAGTCCTGCTTGTCCTCTTCGTCCGCGAAGTCGAACAGCGAGAGCTGACCCGCCATGTCGTTCTTTTTGGAGTTTGTCAGCTCGTCCATCATCCGCATATAGACGCTCATCAGCTGCTTTCTCGTCGCACCCAGGCAGTCCAGGGCACCGGCCTTGATAAAGCTCTCGATGACGCGCTTATTGACTTCCCGGTCCTTTAAGATCATGCGTGAGAGGAAGTCATGGAGGTCCTTAAATTTCCCTCTCTCCCGCCTCTCGCGGATCACCGCGTCGATGACAGGCCTGCCCACTCCTTTGATGGCTGTCAGGCCGTAGCGGATCGCTCCGCCCGATACGGAGAATCCCGCTTCTCCCTCGTTGATGTCCGGGGGAAGGAGTCTTATCCCCATGCTCCGGCAGGTCAGAATATAGCCCGCCACCTTCGCGGGAAAATCGATGACAGAAGTCATCAGGGCCGCCATGAACTCCGTCGGATAGTAATACTTGAGCCACGCCGTCTGGTACGCCACAACGGCGTAGCACGCCGCATGGGACTTGTTGAACGCGTATTTGGCAAAATCCATCATCGTGTCATAGATCCTGGACGCGACGTCGGCGCTGATCCCCTTAGCCACACAGCCGGGGACGCCCTCTTCGGGGTTTCCGTAGACGAAGTTGCGGCGCTCCTGCTCCATGACTTTCTGCTTCTTTTTAGACATGGCGCGACGCACCAGGTCGCTCCGGCCCAGTGTATAGCCGCCCAGATCGCGGACGATCTGCATGACCTGCTCCTGGTAGACAATACAGCCGTAGGTCGGCTTAAGGATCGGCTCCAGTTCCTTCGCGTCGTAAGTGATCCCCCCGGGGTTCTTCTTCCCGTAGATGTATTTGGGGATGAAGTCCATCGGTCCCGGACGGTAAAGCGAGATGCCTGCGATCACGTCCTCAAAGTTCTCCGGATGGAGTTCCTTCATGAACCCCTGCATACCGCCGGATTCGAGCTGGAACACTCCGTCCGTCTTTCCCGTTGAGATCGAGGCGTAGACCGCCGGATCCGCATAGTCCAGGCGCGACAGGTCCACAGGGTACCCGATGGGATTTTCTGTGACACGCGCTTTTTCTCCGCCAAGAGACGGCTCGTACGCGGGGTAAGCGCCTCCTGCCTCCCGAATGGAGCGGTTGACCATATTTACTGCATTCTGGATCACTGTCAGGGTTCGAAGGCCCAAAAAGTCCATCTTTAACAGACCGAGCTCCTCGATCGTCGTCATCGTGAACTGCGTCGTCACAGATCCGTCCGCCGCTCTTGAGAGCGGCACCAGGTCCTCCGCGGGTTCCGAACAGATCACGACGCCCGCCGCATGGACCGAGCTGTGCCGGGGGAGCCCCTCCAGCCTTCTGCTCATGTCGATCAGCTTATGGATCTTTTCGTCTTCTTCATACGCTTTCTTCAGGTCAGGGTTTTGAACAAGTGCTTTGTCCAGCGTCATGTTCAGTTCCGCGGGCACCATCTTGGAGATGCCGTCTACGAACCCGTAAGGCAGGTCCATGACACGCCCCACGTCCCTGATCACGCCCTTGGCTGCAAGCGTACCGAAGGTGATGATCTGCATGACTTTGTCGCGCCCGTACTTGTTCGTGACGTAATCGATGACTTCTCCCCTCCGCTCAAAGCAGAAATCCACGTCGATATCGGGCATGGAGACGCGCTCGGGATTGAGGAACCGCTCGAACAGCAGGCTGTACTTTACAGGATCGATATCCGTGATATGCAGGCAGTAGGAGACGATGCTTCCCGCCGCGCTCCCTCTCCCCGGTCCGACCATGATGCCGTTCTCCCTCGAGAAGTTGATGTAATCCCACACGATCAGGAAGTAGTCCACATAGCCCATCTGCCGGATCGTCTCCAGCTCGTACTTCATCCTCTCCCTGAGCGTCCCGTCGTCGTCCGGGTATCTCTCATTCATGCCGTCGTCGCAAAGCTTGTTCAAATACGTCCAGGAATCATATCCCCGGGGCACCTCGAAGTGAGGGAGTTTTGTGACGCCGAATTCGATCTCCACGTTGCAGCGCTCCGCGATGCGGGCCGTGTTGTCGATCGCTTCCTGCGCGTACGGAAACAGTGCCCGCATCTCCATCTCGCTTTTGACAAAAAACTGCCCGCCCGGGTACCTCATCCGGTTCTCGTCCGACAGCTTCTTTCCGGTCTGGATACACAGCAGAATATCGTGCGCCTCGACGTCGTCCGCATAGGTATAGTGGATGTCGTTGGTGGCGATGAGGGGGATCCCCAGGCGCTCGCTCATCGGGAGCAGTGCCCTGTTCACCTTCTGCTGGTCCGCGTAGCCGTGGTCCTGCAGCTCCAGGAAGAAATTGCCTTCCCCGAAGATGTCCTGATACTTTTTCGCCGCCTTCTCCGCCGCCGGCAGGTCGTCCCTTACGATCGCGCGGGCCACTTCTCCCGCAAGGCAGGCGCTGGACGCGATGATCCCCTCGTGGAACTCCCTAAGGAGCGCCTCATCCACTCTTGGCTTGTAGTAATACCCTTCCGTGAACGAGCGGCTGACGATCTTCATCAGGTTCGCATAGCCCTTGTTGTTCTCAGCCAGAAGGATCAGGTGGTAGTAGCGGTCATCTCCCGCGCCCTGCTCCCTGTCGAACCTAGAGCCCGGCGCCACATAGACCTCGCATCCGATAATGGGCTTGATACCGGCTTCTTTGCATGCCTTATAAAAATCGATCACGCCGTACATGACGCCGTGATCGGTGATGGCAGCGCTGTCCATTCCCAGTTCCTTGACACGCTTTACATATTCTTTGATCTTGTTGGAGCCGTCCAGCAGCGAATACTCGGTGTGGACGTGCAGATGTGTAAAAGCCATTCTGCCTCGCTTTCTATGCGCGCGGCAAGCCGCGGCGCCTGTCTTTCAGGCATTACTCGTCACTGTTCTCTTTGAGATAAGCGGAAACCGTGACCAGGTCTTCCGGCGTTGTGACCTTGATATTGCTGTAGGACGCCATTACGAGCTTGACCTTGCATCCCGTAAAATACTCCACGACCATGGCGTCATCCGTCACGATCACGCCTTTTCTTTGCAGGTCGTCATAGGATGCCACCATCTCCTCATACGCTTTCCTGATCATCTCAAAGCCAAAAACCTGAGGCGTCTGGATGATCCAGACGTCCCGGCGGTTGGGTGTATTCTTGACGAACCCCTCGCTGTCGGCGATCTTCACCGTATCCTTGGAGGGAACGCCGGCGACGCAGGCTTTGTGTGTTTTGACTTCGTCGTACAGTCTCCGGATCGCCTGCTCCTCAATGAACGGGCGCGCGGAATCGTGGATGAACACATAGTCGCAGGGCCAGTCGATCGCCTGCAGCCCGTTGTGGACGGAAAAACAGCGCTCTTTTCCTCCGGAAACGATCTTTCGGACTTTCCTGCCGAGCCCGCAGGCTTCGACCATTTCCCGGCAGAACTCTTCGTCTCCCTCGGGGACCGTGATCAGGATATCCGTAATAATGCCGCAGTTATCCATCGTTGCCAGCGAATAGGCAAACAGGGGCATACCCTTAAAGTTCATATACTGCTTGCGGGTGTCTCCTCCCATCCGAAGGCCTTTGCCGGCAGCGAGGAGGACCAATGTGCAGCGGTCTTCCTGCTTATAGTCTTTCTGATCCGTGAGGTCTTTCTGATCCGTGAGATCTTTCATTTCTCCCCCAATCTCAGCCCGGGTTTCGCGTTGAGATCCAGGCCGCTTCGAACGCCTCTGATATACTCGTAGTACGCCGCGCTTCCGATCATCGCCGCATTGTCTGTGCACAAAACAGGCGGAGGGCAGTAGAACGCCACGCCTCTCTCCTCACACGCCGCTTCCATAGCTGCCCTGAGAGCGGTGTTCGATGCGACGCCGCCTGCCAGCGCGAACTTCGTCAGGTGAAACTCTTCCACAGCCCACATCGCGTGGGATACCAGGACGTCCACCACTGCCTGCTGGAACGACGCCGCCACATCAGGCACCGATATCTGTATATTCTTCATCTTGCATGTGTTCAGGTAATTCAGGACAGAGGACTTCATTCCGCTGAAGCTGAAGTCATATCTGGAGCCCGTGACCTTCCCTCTCGGAAAATCGATCGCCGCGGGATTTCCTTCTTTGGAAACCTTGTCGATCTTGGGGCCTCCCGGATAACCCAGCCCGATCTCCCTGGCCACCTTGTCAAAGGCCTCCCCTGCCGCGTCGTCCTGGGTCCTTCCCAGGATCTCGTACTCGCCGTAATCCTTCACAAGGACCAGGTGCGTGTGGCCTCCGGAGACCACAAGGCATGCGAAGGGCGGCTCCAGCTCCTTGTCCGCGATGTAGTTCGCGCTGATGTGCCCCTCGATGTGGTGGACGCCGATCAAGGGGATGCCTGTCGCGAAGCTGAGCGCTTTCGCCTCGGAGACGCCGATGAGGAGCGGTCCGACAAGCCCCGGCCCGTACGTGACCGCGATGGCGTCCATGTCCTTCAGCGTCTTTCCTGCCTCCGACAGTCCCTTCCGGACCACCTGGTTGATCCTCTCCGTGTGCTTTCTCGAAGCGATCTCCGGCACGACGCCGCCGTAGAGCGTGTGGATGTCGATCTGGGAGGAGATCACGTTGGAGAGGACCTCCCTGCCGTTCACGACGACGGACGCCGCCGTCTCATCACAGCTCGATTCAATTGCCAAAATAGTGATGTCTTTCTTTTCTTCCGTCATATCTTTTTTCGTCTTAAAACTTATTCATCTTCAAAGCGCAGTTCCACGCTCTTTCCGTCTTTTCCGGGTGACGCCGCAGGGAAGAGATCCCAGACGGACTGCATAAACTCTTCAGGATGCGTCAGGGAGGGGCTGTAGTGGGTGAGCCACATCTTTGCCGGCTGCGCCTTTTTCGCGATCCGGGCCGCCTCCGTGAAGGTCATGTGCTTGTGTTCCCGGGCCTTCGCTGTTTTGTCCTCTTCCCCGTACATGCCCTCGCAGATAAAGAGATCTGCGCCTTCCGCCGCTTTGACCGCGCCTTCGCAGGGGCGTGTGTCCGTGCAGTAGCCGACCTTGAGTCCCTTGCGGGGAGGCCCGAGCACCATATCCGGCGTCAGGACGCCGTTCTCTGTCTCGATGATCTCTCCTTTCTGAAGCTTGTTCCAGAAAGGCTTGGGGATGTCCAGCGCCATGGCTCGCTGCACGTCGAACCTGCCGGCGCGGTCCAGCGTCATCGCATAGGCGTAGCAGGTCACGTTGTGATTTACGCGGTAGGCGTGGATCGTAAAGTCCTTTTCACCGGGAAGAAGGAACGACTCCTCCTGCTCCCGGATCTCCTTGAACCGGATCTCAAAAGGGAGCTCCGGCGCAATGACGCGCAGGGAGTTCACCACCCTTTCGAGCCCCTTGGGTCCCGCGACCAGGAGCGGCTCTGTCCTCTCGGCATTGCCCATCGTAAGGAGAAGCCCCGGCAGGCCGCTGATATGGTCCGCGTGGTAATGCGTAAACAGGATCAGGTCGATGGGCTTGGGACTCCAGCCCTTGCGCCTGAGCGCCATCTGGGTCCCCTCCCCGCAATCGATCAGGATGCTCCTGCCGTTGTACCGCACCATAAGCGATGTCAGATAGCGGAAAGGAAGAGGCATCATCCCTCCCGATCCGAGTAAACAAACGTCTATCATACTTACCACCATGTCGAAGCGCTTTGCGCGAAGACCGCGAGGAGAAATCCGCGAAGGCGGTTTCTCCGATGCGATCACGAAGTTTGCGGCACTTCGGCGCAAACTTCGAGTATGAATAAAACGCCATCGGGCGTTTTATTCATACTTGCCTTTCTGTCGTAACTGTTTTCTCTCTGCGCCACATGATGAGGGCGTCCTCGACGGGCTTTTCATAAAACCCTGCCCTGACCCCCTCTGTCTGAAATCCGAATTTCCGGTACAGCCCGATCGCCGGACTGTTGCCCGCTCGCACTTCCAGTGTAAATGCCGTGATCCCCGCCGCAAGGGACTCCTCGATGAGCGTGCCCATCATCCGCGCCGCGATCCCGCCTCCCCGGTACGAAGGGTGCACCGCCACATTGGTGATCTCCCCCTCGCCGAAGATATTCCTCACGCCGCACTCCCCGACGATCCTTGTCTCTCCGTCTTCCCTGCTGAGTTCCGCCACATAGTAATAAGCGTAAGGAAGAAGGAGCGTCGCCGAAAACACGTCCCTCGACCAGGGATCGCTAAAGCACGCCCTTTCCACTGTCAGTACCTGTTCTATATCGTCCGACGTCATCCTTCGGACCGTGATCCTTCTGTTTTCTGTCATTGCACAGACTCTGTCATTCCACGAAGACCTGGTAATTGCGCTTGTCTCCCCGCTCGCGCTCGGCCTGCGGGATGCGCAGATATTCCGGCCGGAAATCATCCGCCGTGACCAGCGCCGCTTCTCCCTGCTCCGCGTAGATCTGCGCGGCCCTGACCGCTGTGGAAGCGGCTCTCTGGCGGCTCAGATGCGCCGGCGCGATCAGGTACGGCACCCGCATCAGTTCGCGCATAGCCCCTTCGTTTACCGGCGCGCCGTCGCCCAAAAAGATGACTTCCCTGCCGAGCCGGTTCAGCTCTTCCGCGATTTCCGTAAATGCCGTCACGCACTGGGGACGGAGCACTCTCAAACCGTCTCTGTTTTCATAGATCCCCGTGTAGACCTGCTGCCTTCTCGCGTCCATGAGCGGACAGATCACGCGGTCCGTGCCATACAGGTTGCACGCGAGCGAATCCACCGTCGGGACAGGCAGGACAGGCTTTTCCAGCGCGAGCCCCAGCCCTTTTACGGTTGCCGCGCCGATCCTGAGTCCCGTAAAGGAACCGGGGCCTTTCGTCACCGCGATGAAGTCGATCGATGAGAGGTCCAGGTCCACCATCTCCTGCATCTCCTTCAGCATGGGGACCAGGCTCTGGGAGTGCTTTTTCTTATATTGTACGCTGTATTCCGCCGTGAGAGTCCCGTTCTCCCAGAGCGCGCAGCCGGCCACCGGGCCGGAGCCTTCAATCGCAAGAATTTTCATTGTATGTTCCTTACATTCTGTCTTTTCCTGAATCTGTTGTCCCAAAATCAATCGTTCGGCTTACTGAGGGCTGCTCACCGTGATCTTCCTGTAATCCAGGCCTTTCTCCAGGTCTTTCTCGATCAGGACCCAGATCGTCTCTTCGGGAAGGATCTCCTCGATCTTTCCTGCCCATTCGATCAGGCACACGCCGTCTCCGTAGACATAGTCGTCGAAACCGACCTCCTCCATCTCCTCCGGTTCCTCGATCCTGTAGACGTCAAAATGGTACAGCGGAAGCCTCCCCTCCTCATAGATCTGGAGGATCGTGAACGTCGGCGAGCTGACCGGCTCTTCGATCCCGAGACCTTCCGCGAATCCCTTCGTAAAGACGGTCTTCCCGACGCCGAGATCCCCGATCAGCGCGTAGACCCGGCCGGCCTGCGCGTTCTGCGCCATTTGGTATGCAATTTCCGCAGTATCTTCCCTGCTGTTGGATTCAAAAATTTGTCTGATTCTTTTCATACACCCCATTATTCCACAATTGCATCCTGAAAACAAGCAAGGAGGCTGCCGCAATGAACGGCAGCCTCTGTTATATCGCTCGCTGTTTGCTCTGTTCTGTACGATGATAGTGTCACTCCGCCGCCCTGACGCTCTCATGCGCAGCGCTGCCGTACTTGATGATAGGACTGATCTTCTTGTAAACGAGCATGGTGATCGCGGAAATGCCCACACCTTTGATGATATTGATCGGTGCCACCATGAAGATAACGAATGTGGTCAGATCCTTCACACCCGCATTGATCGCGGAACCCATTCCGAGGATGACCTCCATCGGCATTCCGAAGAGCCTCGAGAACGTCGGAAGAAGATACACTGCGTTGAACCATGTCCCGAAAACTGTCATGATGACGGTTCCCGCCACACAGCCGATCAGCGCGCTGTTCTTGGACTTATGGAACTGGTAGATGACCGAAGCGGGAAGGACCAGCATGCAGCCGATCAGGAAATTCGCCAGATCGCCGACAAACGCGGTGGACGTCGATTTGAGCATGAGCTTCACGACCTGTTTGACGAACTCTACGAGGACGCCGGCCACCGGGCCGAACGCAAAACCCGCGATCAGCGCAGGAAGCTCACTGAAGTCAAGCTTATAGAAAGAAGGCGCGATCGGCAGCGCGAAGTCGAAACAATAAAGAATCCCTGAGATCGCCGCGAACATTCCGATCATGACCACTTTTCTCGTAGCGAGCACCCTGTCCCTGTCCCCGCTCACGCGCTTGGCCATTTTTTCGAACAAATACGCGATCGCCACCATCACGAATACCGTGATCAGGCACACGCCCACAAAGCTCGCATTCTGTTTTACAGCATCAAAAAAACCGTTCATTTTCTCTCTTTCCTCCTTCTGAGAATGGTGAGGCCCTGTCCGCTCTGCGGGACCGGTCCCTCTGTCACGCTCCTTCTGCCTCATACGGAGAAAATCAATGATGCCGTTCCTGCTGCTGTCGTTCTGCAATGAGCCCTGCCGACGGGTCCGCGCTCTTCGAGCGCTCACTGTCGCGCAAAAAGCCCCGCACGTAAAACGTACGGGGCACAGCATCACAATGGCAGGATCAGAGATCGCGTCTCACTTCCTCTGCATAGAACCAGAAGTTTGTTCTTCCATCCAGACTGTAACTGTTGGTCCCGGAGTTTCACCGAGTCAGCCGCCGAAGCGGGTCGCGGACTTTACCGCCAGTAGGG
>CACXMK010000062.1 GCA_902768735.1 uncultured Lachnospiraceae bacterium
TTTCATGAGCGGCAATTCGTTTGTATATTACGGCGAGGAGATCGGCATGAAGGGCGCCGGCAAGGACGAAAACAAGCGCGTCCCGATGTACTGGAGCGATGACCCGAACGACCCCGACATGTGCGCCGGACCGCCGGACATGGACGAGATGCCGATGAAGTTTGCTCCGGCAAAGGCGCAGAGGGAGGACGAGCTTTCGCTTTGGACGTGGTTCAGGGAAGTCATCCGTGTACGGAATGCTTTTCCGGCGATCGCGCGTGGCCGGACAGAAGGCGCGGACTCGATCAGTGATGACAATGTAGCGGCGTTTTTCAGAAGGTATGCAGAGAACGGCGCGGATGGCGAATCAGCGGCGGCCGGAGCATCGGAAGGCGACCTGCTGATCGTGATGAACCTGCGCGGGGAGGCGGCAGTGAAGGAGCTGGCGGGAATAGGCGATGGACTTATTCTGGCAGCAGTCCTGAACACCAATGAAGAGAGCATTACATATGAAAATGGTGTGCTGACGCTGCCCGGTTACAGCATCGCGGTTTTTACACTGGGTTGAAAAACGACAGGAGGGGCTGCCGCACAAAGCAGTAAGGAATGAAAAACCTACGCTTGTGCGGCATGCTCCTTTTTTTAAATATGACAAAACTGTCATAAACAAGTCACTTTAGATTTATATTGCCTCCTTAAGATATAACCATAAGCCAAACAAAGAAAATCAATGTTTCGTTTAAGGAGGGAAAAATGGTAGCAGCAATTGGTTTTATTATGATCATCGTGATCGTCGCGCTTCTGCTTAAAGGCAAGATGTCCCCGATCGTCGTGCTTGTCGTCATCCCCGCTCTTGCGGCACTGATCCTGGGCCACAACCCGGTCGCCGTCGCGGATATGATCAAGGAAGGCGTCAAGACAACAACAAACAACGGTATTTTGTTTATTTTCTCAGTCATTTACTTCGGTGTCCTTTCTGACACAGGCCTGTTCGACATCATCGTGGACTGGCTGGTCAAGAAAGCGGGCAGCAACGTCATCGCAGTGACAGTCGCGACAGCGATCATCGCAACGATCGCGCACCTGGACGGCACGACGGCGACGACCGTTCTGATCACGATCCCCGCGCTTTATCCTGTTTACAAGAGAATGAAGATCGACCCGAAGATCCTTCTGTGCATCACCGGTGCCTGCATGGGCGTTATGAACCTTCTGCCCTGGGGCGGCCCCACAGCAAGAGCTGCTACTGTTCTGCAGATGGATGCCAATGATCTCTGGCACATCCTGATCCCGGTACAGATCATCGGGCTTGTCCTCAACATCGTCCTGGCAGTCATCCTCGGAATGATGGCGATCAAAGCCGGTGCCGGAAAGGGCGAAGGCGAGATCATCGAAGTGGACCAGAAGGCAGCAGCGGAAGCTGACGCTCTGAGAAAACACGGACCGCTTCTCGTATTTAACCTGATCCTTACGATCGCCGTTATCGCGATCCTTTCCGCCGGTATCGCTACGAGCTTTGTCGTCTTCATGGTGGCACTCTGCATCCTCCTGGCCGTGAACTATCCGGACCAGAAACTGCAGGATAAGCTGATCAAGAAGCACGCCCCTTCCGCTCTGATCATCTCCGCTACTCTGTTCGCGGCAGGCGCAATGGTCGGTGTGTTCGATGGTACGGGAATGCTTGAGGCAATGGCAACTGCGATCATGGGCGTTATCCCTGCGGCACTCGGCAAATACATCCACGTGATCTTCGGTCTTCTGGCACTGCCCCTCGGCCTCTGCATCGGAACGGACGCTTACTTCTACGGCATCATGCCCCTCGTCATGCAGGTCGGCGAGACCTACGGCGTCGCATCCCTGAGCACGGCTGTCGCGATGATCATCGGCAAGAACATCGCGCTGATGGTAAGCCCTCTGGTACCCGCGACATTCCTGGCGATCGGACTTACCGGCACGGAACTCAAGGACCACATGAAGTTCAGCATTCCGTGGTATTATCTGCTCAGTGTGATATCTGTCATCCTCTGTGTGATCATCGGTATTATCCCGGTGTGATCGAGAATCGAATTTCTTCTTCACATATCGCTGTGTTGTACTGCATTCACAGTCCCGGATGTTTCACATTCGGGACTGTGGGTGTCTGAAGGGATCATATTTGTGGTATACTCAACGAAAGGGAGGACAACCAATGTCGATGGAAGAGATCTTGATCGTAGATGACGAGGCGCCTATCCGCATGGCACTCAAGGCCGCGTTCCGCAAGGAAGGGATCAGCACCGCGGAAGCAGCAGATGGCATTAAAGCCCTGGAAATGATAAAGAAAGACAAATATCAGCTGATCATTCTCGACGTCATGATGCCAAAAAAAGGAGGCTATGAAGTCCTGCAGGAGATGCGCGCTTCCGGCAACAACACGCCGGTGCTCATGCTCAGCGGAAAAGATGATGAGATGAACCAGATTCTGGGACTGGGATATGGCGCGGACAGCTATCTCACGAAGCCCTTTCACACGTCGGTACTGATCCAGACTGCGAAAGCGCTGATCCGCCGCAGCCAGATCTACAGCAAGGACAAAGCGACCGAGCTCCGCGTCGGACCTTTCCGGATGGACCTCCTCAAGATGGAGTGCTACAAGAATGGCGAGCTGCTTACATTCACCGGCCGCGAGCTGGGGTTGTTCCGCTTTCTCCTTGAGAATCCGGGACAGGTCTTCTCGAAGGAGCAGCTCTACCGGCAGATCTGGAATGACGCTGTTGTAGACGACAATACAATTACGGTCTATATTAAAAGGATCCGTGCCAAAATAGAGACGGACCCCAAACAGCCGGTCTACTTAAAGACAGTACGCGGGATCGGTTACAGAATGGATGCGTGAGAGCATGTTTAAGAAGTTCAGAAAAAAATATAGCGAAAAGGAACTCAGGATCATCGCCGTGATTATCGCGATGGTCCTTTCCGGCGTTATGGTGGCAGCCAACATAGGGCTTTATCGCGGTTACCGCATCAGTCTCATCGAGTCGGAAAAAGACGAGCTTTTCACAATGGCAAGATCGATCGGCAGAGGGCTGGAACAGTATGTCGAGCAGGAACTGAACAAAACGGACCTGTGTTTTGACAGTCTGGAGAACATTCTGGAAGGAGTCAGCACTGAACCTGCGGAAACCGCCAATGGAAATGCCGTGACAATACAGGTGATCAGGAAAGCCGCAGAGAAGGTCCTTGGCGAAACCGGAAGTCTCTACAGGAGCTGTGTCTGTATGCAGGAAGAAGGGACCGGACTTTTGGACACATATGTCTGGGACGACCCGGATCTGAATCCGGTGCAGAGGATCGTCGCGTATACGACGATCGATATCAGGGGTGAGCGGTGGATCGTCAATTCGACGCGCCCTTACTCGGAACTGTCAGAACCGCTGCGGCAGATGTTCACTATGATGGCATTGCTCACGGTCCTGTACCTGATCGGCATCGGGTTGATCCTCGTGTTCTCAACGTCGGCGATCGGAAGGATGGAACACCAAAGGAAAGAGATCTCTTATCTCAAGGAGATCAACCGCGGGATGGAAGCGATCGCCCTCAAAAATGACGAGATCCGCCATTACCAGCGCGTGCAGTCCATGGGGATGATGAGCAGCCATATCGCGCACGAGTTCAACAACTACCTGACGCCGGTCATGGTCTACGGAGAACTGCTCGAAGACGACGAAACCATCTCTGAAGAAAACCGGGCAATGCTGCGGGAGATGCTGGAATCCGTGAGCCGGGCAGCGAAGCTTTCGCGCGAACTTCTTGATTTCAGCCGCATGGACGCCGGAGCGAAGACCGCACCCATCGATCTCACGGCGGAGACGCAGGAAGCGGTTTCGATCGTCCGTCAGCTCGCGCCGGCCAAAATATCGTTTGCGGCGGAGCTCGACAACCAGCCTGCGTGGATCAGAGGCCGCGAGGGAATGATGCAGCATATCCTGATGAATCTGTGCAAGAATGCTTTCCACGCCATGGAGGACACGGAGCGGAAAGAGCTGCGTGTTAGTTACGTGATTGAGAGTGCCATGGACGCGGAAACTGCCGGGCAAAGTACAGATGAGGCGGGGCAAAAGGCCGGCAGGACAGCGGTCCTGACCGTCTCGGACACAGGATGCGGTATCAAGGCGGACAACCGCAAGGATATCTTCGAGCCGTTCTATACGACTAAGGGCAGCAGGCAGGGGACGGGACTCGGACTCTCTGTCGTTCGGTCCATGGTGGAAAACGCCGGCGGCACGATCTTCGTGGAGAGTGAGGAAGGAAAAGGAACGACCTTCACGATGAGGTTCCCGACGACCGAAACACGGGAGGAACAGCTTGGAAGTTCTGATCGGAAAGAAGGGGATGCGCTCAAGGTCTTATGTGTCTGCAGGAGCAAAAAAGTGCTGAAGCTCTGGAGGGAGTGGCTGGACTCCTTGGACGGCGCAATCGAGTACACCTCCCACGAGGCGTCCGTTGTGGCGCGCCTTTCGGAGGACAAAGATTTCTGTGACCTTCTGATCACGGAGAACGAGCTGGAGACCATGAGCGGCATTGATCTGGCGCAGATCGTCAAGAGGGCCAATCCGGCGATCCGGGTCTGTCTTTTGACACAGGAAGGGTCGGAGAGGCAGCAGTGGTATCTGAATAACGGGATCCTGGATGAGATCCGGACGGTTGATCAAGTCTGATCTGTATTGTAAATATGACAAAATTGTCATATGCAAGTCACTTTAGATTTATTATGGTTCTGTAGTATTATATACATAAGCTGTTAAGCGTTATGACAGACACAGAACAAGAGGAGGATTAGCAATGGTTAAATTGTATGACAGTGGTGTGTATCTGGTAAATGGCAGGGAGATCGTTCCCGAGGCCGAAGCCGCGAAAGTTGAGCAGATGACAGGAAAGGCAGTCTGCCCTGAAGAAGCGAAAAAAGGCACGATCGCTTATTCGATCATGAAGGCCCACAACGTTTCGGAAGATATGGACCACCTGCGGATCAGGTTCGACTCGATGGCGTCCCATGATATCACCTTTGTCGGCATCGTCCAGACAGCAAGGGCTTCGGGTATGGAAAAGTTCCCGCTTCCCTATGTTTTGACCAACTGCCACAACTCCCTGTGCGCGGTCGGCGGCACGATCAATGAGGATGACCACATGTTCGGCCTTACGGCTGCGAAGAAATACGGCGGCATCTATGTTCCCCCGCACATCGCCGTTATCCACCAGTATATGCGTGAGATGATGGCCGGCTGCGGCAGGATGATCCTGGGCTCCGACTCCCACACCCGTTACGGCGCCCTCGGCACGATGGCGATCGGCGAAGGCGGCGGCGAGCTCGGAAAGCAGCTCCTTGAAGACACCTATGACGTCGCGTATCCCGGCGTAGTCGCGATCTACCTCGACGGCAAGCCGGCTCCCTATGTAGGACCGCAGGATATCGCCCTGGCGATCATCAGCGCAGTCTTTAAGAACGGCTATGTCAAGAACAAGGTCATGGAATTCGTAGGCCCCGGCATCGCCACGATGACCACAGATTACAGGAACGGCGTTGACGTCATGACGACGGAGACCACCTGCCTTTCCTCCGTATGGAGAACGGATGAGGATACCAAAGAATACTTGACTTCCCACGGAAGACCGGAAGACTATAAGGAACTGAATCCCGCAGATGTCACATACTATGACGGCTGTGTCTATGTGGACCTGAGCGCGGTGAAGCCTATGATCGCGCTTCCGTTCCACCCCAGCAATGCCTATACGATCGACGAACTCAATGCAAACCTTGAGGATATCCTCCGCACCGTAGAGGTCGAGGCGGACCGCATCGCGGCCGGAAGAGCGAAGTTCACGCTCCTCGACAAGATCAAAGACGGAAAGCTTCAGGTGCAGCAGGGCATCATCGCGGGTTGCGCGGGCGGCAACTACACGAACGTCGTTGAAGCTGCCAATATGCTCAAGGGAAAGAGCTGCGGTTTCGGCGAGTTCTCGCTTGACGTCTATCCTTCCTCCCAGCCGGTCTTTATCGACCTTGCGAGAAAGGGCTATGTCGCGGACCTCATGGAAGCAGGCGCGATCGTCAAGACCGCATTCTGCGGCCCCTGCTTCGGCGCAGGCGACACGCCTATGCACAACGGCCTGTCCATCCGCCACACCACCAGGAACTTCCCGAACCGCGAAGGCTCCAAGCCGGGAAATGGCCAGATGGCGGCATGCGCACTTATGGATGCGAGATCGATCGCGGCGACAGCAGCGAACGGCGGCATCCTGACCTCCGCAGAGCAGTATGACTGCTGGGGCAACGTTCCCAAGCACGATTTCGACGATACGGTCTATAAGGCACGCGTCTATCAGGGATTTAGCAAGGCAGATCCTTCCGTCGAACTTTTCGACGGCCCGAACATCAAGCCGTGGCCGGCGCTGGAGCCCCTTGCAGACAACATTCTGCTCAAGGTCTGCTCCAAGATCCTTGACGAAGTGACGACGACCGATGAACTCATTCCTTCGGGAGAGACCTCTTCCTACAGGTCCAACCCTCTGGGCCTTGCGGAGTTCACGCTCTCCAGGCGCGATCCCGAGTACGTCGGCCGCTCCAAGGAAGTCGACCAGACCGAGCGCTTCCGCGTCGCAGGCGGCAACGCAGCTGAAAAGGACGCTGCACTGGCTTCTGTCTATGAAGTGATCGGAACGATTCCCGGCTCCGAGGATGTGAACGTACAGGATATCGAGATCGGCTCCATGGTCTACGCGAACAAGCCCGGTGACGGCTCCGCGCGTGAGCAGGCGGCTTCCTGCCAGAGAGTGATCGGCGGCCTTGCGAACATCACCAAAGAGTATGCAACAAAGCGCTATCGCTCCAACGTCATGAACTGGGGCATGATTCCGTTCCACCTTAAAGGCGAGCCTGCCGACTTCGAGGTCGGCGATTACATCTATGTGCCCGGCATCCGTAAGGCGCTGGACGGCGACCTCTCGGACATCAAGGGCTACGTGATCAAGGACGGTAAGGCGAAGCAGATCGACCTCTACATTCTGGATATGACAAAGAATGAGAGAGAGATCGTGAAGGCGGGGTGCCTCATCAACTTCAATAGGAACAGAAAAGCGAAATAATACAAGATAAGACAAAAAAGACCGGGCTGCCCCGGTCTTTTTTGTGTTTTTACCAGCCATCACCGCAGAAGCCGTTCCCATGGCCGGGAGGTTCAGTGCGGCTTAAAAATGGATCAGGCTTTTCCATCCGGCGAGGCTCACAGGCTCGAAGCGCTTCTTGAGCTCCTTCACCATATAGCCTCCGCCCGCATCCGGGATCAGGACGTCGCATTCGCCCTCTTTATTCCCGAACAGCACTGTCCGCGGCGCGCCTGTGATCTTCTGCAGTTCCTTAAGCATATTCCTGCGCGTCGCGTCACAGGAAAAGATGCGCAGGATCTCCTCCCCTTCGCGGCACTCGAATTGATCGAAGGACGCCCTTACGCGTCCTGCCCACGGCTGCCGCAGCAGGGAATCGTAAAGCTGCGCCAGCCTCTCTTTTTTATCAATAAGCAGAAAGTAGACCACGTTGTCCGTCACGTCATCCTGTGCGTGGACGTAGTTCCTGTAAGGGGACGTGTTCTTCTTGAGATAGAGCTCGTACATCGATTCTTCGGTGCTGCCCGGCACCGGCCGCTTTCCGTCAAACCGCAGTCCCCGGCTGTAGATGACCAGCAGGTTCTCTTCAATCGTGTTCACGAAGAAGGAAAATCCCTCCCCCGTAAGGAACGCCGTGATCTCCTTCGCCAGTTCCCTGTCGAGCTTCACTGTCCGCAGATACTCCCTTGTATCCAGGTCATACAGTACAGCGCCGTCCATCGCGATGATCGGGAGCTTTAAGGCGACCCCCGATATGAGTTCGCGCACCGTTGCCGGAGTCTGTTTCGTAGATACGGTAAACCGCATTCCGTCCTGAATAAAGCGGTTCAGCTGTATTTTGGTAAACGGGGACATTGCCCGGTCTTCCCGGAACAGCACGTGATCGATGCCCGACACGAACAGCGTCTCCCGGTCCCGCGTTCTGGGGAAGTGCACAGAGTTGGCCAAAATAGCGACGCCCACTCCAATGATTGTATCCAAGGTCCTGTTAAACACGAACAGGTACGGGTTCGCGTCCCCGATGTGGTTCATCGTGACGCTGAGGAAAACGACGCAGGAAAAGTAGGAGGATTCCCTGACACCAATGACGACTGTCGAATACAGGACGATGCCGATGAACAGCACAAGAATCAGGTAATACATGAGCGAATCGTCAAAATCCACCTGTCCCCCGGACAGCCACAAAGCGCCGAGCACGACCACAGCGCCCCAGAAAGCGCCGATCAGCGTGCCGGTGATCCGGTTTTTGCCCACTTTGAGCATGTTTGCCGAATAAGGCTGAATACACTGCAGGGCCGCGATGATCGAGTAGAACGGCGCACCGTTTCTGCCGCGCAGGTAATAGATCGCAATGCACAGAAGCGCCGCGAGTACCGACCGCACGATCCTTTGGCCGGGAATGGGTATCTTTTTCATATCTGCCTCCTCATACCGTTTTTTGTAAAGCCTTTCAGGATTATCATGGCATTAAGGCACTCCTCATCATTTCCCTTTCATTATACTCCTGTTTATTCTGTAAAAACGAAAGAAAATGCAATCGGAACGCACACTGACGGCAGCTCCCCCGGTGCCGCGCAGAATCGCTTTCTGACTTCTTTGTAAAAGGATTTTCACCGCGAAGTAAGTTTTATCTCCTATCCCAAAATTGTAAGTTATAATAGAAGAAGGATGTAAAACTGTTCACAATTTCTTTTCTGGCAGCCGCATTCTGTGCGGCAGAAAGGGAGGTAAGCAATGGAAATTCTCAAACCTGCGATCGCAGGAACGCTGGAATCCAGTGACTGCATGGTGACTGTCGAACCGGGTATGGGAGATGTCCGCCTCGAACTTGAGAGTGCGGTCATACGCCAGTTCGGACCGCAGATCAGGAAGGTGATCGCGGAGACGCTCGAGAGACTGGGTGTCAACAACGTCAATATCCACGTCGTGGACAAGGGCGCTCTCGACTGCACCATCAAGGCTCGTATCGAAGCCGCTGTTTTCAGGAGTAACGACATCAATAAGAACATTCCGTGGGGAGGTGCTGTGAAATGAACCCTGCTGAGAATCCGAACAAGAAAAGACTTCGCAGAAGCATGATGTTCCTCAACGCCCAGAAGCCCGGCCTGATCAAGGACCCTTACGTATACGGTCCCGACTCGATCATGCTGGACCTCGAGGACGCGGTGGCCATGAAGGAGAAGGACGCGGCGCGTTTCTCCCTCTACCACGCCCTGCAGGAGATCGATTACCGCGGCGTCGAGCGCGTCGTCCGTATCAACGGCCTTGATTCGGACATGTGGGAGGAGGACATCCTCTGCAGCGTGGCCGGCGGCTGCGATTCCATCCGCATTCCCAAGACGGAGACTGCGGAAGACGTCAAGAAAGTAGAGGCGGTCGTCGAGGAAGCGGAGAAGCGCTTCGGCAGGGAGCCGGGAAGCGTCCTCATCATGGCGGCGCTGGAGTCCGCCAAGGGCGTCCTGAATGCCCTGGAGATCTGCCAGGCTTCGCCCCGCCTGTTCGGCATCGCGCTCTCGGGCGGCGACTACACGAAGGACCTGCAGACTGTCATCACCGGAACGGGCGTGGAGCTCATGGGCGCGCGCCAGCACATGATCATCGCGGCGAGGGCAGCGGGCGTGCAGTGTTTTGACACCGTGTGGACGAACCTGAACGACATGGAAGGCTTCAGGAAGGATGTCCAGACGATCAAGGCGATGGGATTTGACGGCAAGTCCATCATCAACCCCAGGCAGATCCCGATCGTCCATGAGATCTATACGCCCACGCAGAAGGAGATCATCTTTGCGGAGAAGGTCGTGCGCGAGATCGACGAGAAGAGCGCGCAGGGCATCGGCGTGTTCACTGTGGACGGCAAGATGATCGATATCGCCTTCTACGACGGCGCGAAGCGCACGCTCATGCTTGCGAGAGCAGCCGGCGTGTACAAGGGCGATCTGTAAAGGAGGGAACGAGAAATGATCAATGCAGTAGGAAGAGAGATCCCGGATGAGATCCTGAAACTGACAGGCAAAGAGCCCTTCCAGGGCAATCACTACAAAGAAGGCGTGCCCTTCAGGCGTTATGCACCGATCATCCGTCCCGTCATGGACAACCGGCACAGCAAGCTGGTCAAAGATATCCATGAAGCCCTTGTGAAGTGCAAAGCCCACAGCGGCATGACCGTCAGCTTCCACCACCACTTCCGCGAGGGCGACCTCGTCGTGAACATGGTCATGGAAGAGATCCACAAGATGGGCCTTAAGAACATCACGCTGGCGGCGACGTCCCTGGGCAAGGCCCACGACCCGCTGGTCCCCATGATCGAGGACGGCACCATCACCTCCATCCAGGCTTCGGGCGTCCGCGGCAAGATCGGCGAAGCGATCTCCCACGGCAAGCTCAAGGGCCTCGCGATCATGCGCAGCCACGGCGGCCGCGTGCGGTCCCTGGTGACCGGCGAGACGAAGGTGGACATCGCCTTCATCGGCGCCCCGACCTCGGATGACTACGGCAACCTCCGCGGCGTAGGCGGAAAGAGCAACTGC
>CACXMK010000063.1 GCA_902768735.1 uncultured Lachnospiraceae bacterium
GGCAGGGACACACTTTTTTTACAAAATGACGTTCCCCTACCCCAGAGGTAGGGGTAAAATGGTAGCAGGGCACTGAACAACCACAGCAACCGCTCCAACTATGGAGGTACGAATGAAAGAGTTTAAGATACCTTTTCTGTTCCGCTGGACCAAGACGGTCCGCAACCTGAAGAACTACATGGACTTCGCCTTCAGGGAGGTCCTGCACACCACACTCAATCCCGACGGCCCTGGCGTCATCAGGATCCACCTGATCCCGCCAAAAGCGGAAGAAAACACCTTTAATCCCAGCATCGCCATCATCAACGGTACCGACATCGTGCCGGTGAATTTCGTCTGGGCAGTGATCCTGGCAGAACTCATCCAGGAGACGAACCGATACGACGGCAGGGAGCTCGGCGAAAAGAATGTCCAGAGTATTCTGGACCGCACAGCCGACAACGTAAAGCAGATCATCCCGATCCGCTCCAAAAAGCGCATCCGCGAGGACATCGACACTATCTTCACGACGATCCGCCAGATCGCGTACCGCGAGGAAGTGACCACGGACGTGCACTACATGAGCATCGGCGACTACGCGCCGTTCATGAAGGCGCCCCACCGCATGGACCTCATGGTCAGCGCTATGACGAAGAACGGAGCCTGGCACTGCAACCAGAAGTGCGTGCACTGCTATGCCGCCGGCCAGACCCTGTCCGATGAGAATGAGCTCTCCACCGCCGAGTGGAAGAAGATCCTTGACATCTGCCGCAGCGCCGGTATCCCGCAGGTGACCTTCACAGGCGGCGAGCCCACGATGCGCGAAGACCTTTTCGAGCTCATCGGCTACGCCCGCTGGTTCATCTCCCGCCTCAACACGAACGGGATCAGGCTGACCCCTGACTATTGCAAGAAGCTCCGCGAGGCCGAGCTGGACAGCGTCCAGATCACCTTCTACTCCTCGGATCCCGAGGCCCACAACCGCCTGGTCGGCGCGAATCGCTACGAGGACACCCTCGCCGGCATAAAGAACGCTCTCGAGGCAGGCCTCTCCGTGAGCATTAACACGCCCCTGTGCACAGTCAACAGGGATTATATCAAAACATTGACACTCCTCCGCGAACTCGGCGTGATCTATGTGACCTGCTCCGGCCTCATCACGACGGGCAGCGCGGCAGGCTCCGAGTCGGAAGCCCTGCAGCTGACCGGCGAAGAGCTCGAAGAGATCCTGCGCAGCGCCGTCGCTTATTGCCACGAAAACGGCATGGAGATCAACTTTACATCCCCCGGATGGCTCGAGGAAGAAGTCTTTGAGGAGCTGAACATCCCCTCGCCTTCCTGCGGCGCCTGCCTCTCCAACATGGCGATCACCCCCGCCGGTAACGTGGTACCCTGCCAGAGCTGGCTGAACGACAAGCCGCTGGGCAACATGCTCACCGATGACTGGAAGGACATCTGGGAGAGCGATCCCTGCAAGGCGCGCCGTGACTTTTCCGCGCAGCTGACCGGTGAATGTCCTTTAAGGAGGTACTGCTGATGAGAAACGAAGCCAAAAAACACAAATTCCTCGCTCTTTTTCTGGCTGTTGTGGTGGCAGTGTTTTGCCTCAGTTTCATTGCTGCTCCCGCGATGAGCGTAAAAGCGGCAGATCCCACCGACGAGATCGAGAATTTCTACATCATCGTGGACGTGCAGGAAGACGCCTCCCTGGCGATGACCTACCATATCGACTGGAAGGTGCTGGACGATACGGCCTACGGTCCGTTGGAATGGGTGGACATCGGCGTCCCCAACAAAAACCACACCGGGGTCACTGCGCAAACGGAAAACATCAGCCGCATCGAGGACAAGGGTTCCTCCCTACATATCTACCTGGACCGCAGCTATTACGCGGGCGAAGAAGTGAGCTTCGAGTTCTCCTTCCTCCAGGACAACATGTACCAGATCGGCCGCTACGTCGAAGGGGAGACGGTCTACATCTACACGCCGGCCTGGTTTGACGGAATGGAGGTCAAAAACCTGAGCATCTTCTGGAATGCTGACAAAGCAGGCGCCTGGCAGCCGGACTGCCTGGAAATGGACGGCTATCTGGTTTTCGGTGCTTCGCTCAAGGCAGGAGAACGCTATACCATTACTGTGGCCTACCCTAACGATGCTTTTTCCTTCTCGGAAGACCGGCAGGCATCGACCGGCTCAGGTTCGGGCAGCGGCAGTTACACTAATGGCGGTACAGACAGCAGCAGTGATTTCTGGTCTGTCATCGGCGGGCTTTTCGTGCTGATCGTGTTCTTCGTGCTGCCAATCGTGTTCCTCGTCAAGTTCGTTCGCTGGATCGCCAGCGGCGCCGCTTTTGGCAGTGCCGACGTTTCTGAAACGAGGACCGAGAAGAAGATCATCCGCACCAGGATCGAGTACTACGAGAATTGTCCCGGCTGCGGCGCGGGCCGCGTGGAAGGCAAGGACGAGTGCCCGTACTGCGGACACACCATGATCAAGAGTAAAGAGATCGTGGAAGAAAAGGATCTTGTGAAGCCCGAGGCTTACCGCAAAACCGGTACTTACAGATACGGCGACTCTCCCAACACTTACATCAACGTAAATGTGATCAACGTGCCGGTCAGCTACTCTACCGGTCGCCGTCATTCGGGCCGTCCGGGCGGCTCGCGCCGCTCCGGCAGTTCCAGACCTCGCTCCTCGTGTGCGTCCTCCTGCGCATCTTCCTGCGCATCCTCCTGCGCGTCCAGCTGCGCTTGCGCTTCCAGCTGTGCCTGCGCATGTGCATGCGCGTCCTCCGGCCGCGCCGGCTGCTCCGTCAAGGAGTTCTTCAAGGACAGCATCCATCGCGGCAGGCTGCGCATAGAGAGCAGGGAGTGACCTTAATGTGCTGCCCCCGGCTCCCTTGCAGGGAAAGCCGCAAAAAACCGAAAGAGCAAGCAAAAAAATGGTCAACGACAAAGAACTCTACTATAATGAACTGAACCGCCTGCTCGCGGACCCGAAGGTCCAAAGGCTCCGGGAATTCCCCCAGCATCACGGAAGCAATACGCTCAGGCACTGTATTGCCGTCGCGAAGCGGAGTTTTGAACTCGCGGAGATATTCGGCTGGGACATCGATGAGGCGGAACTCGCGCGCTGCGCGATACTGCACGACTATTACCTCTATAAGATCAAGGAGACCGGCCTGTCCGCCTACAGGCACGGTACTTCCCATCCGGAGGTCGCGATCAAAAACGCAAGGAAGGACTTCGGGCTGACGGAAAAGGAAATGAGCGTGATCCGCAGCCACATGTGGCCGCTGACGCTCCTGCATCCGCCGCGCTCTTTGGAAGCGGCCCTGCTGTGCCTTGCCGACAAGGACATCGCGATCAAGGAGTTCGCGGCGCCGGAAATCAAAAAGGCAGCCGGTCTTGCGCGGAAGCTCCGCGGGAAGAAGGCAGCTGACGGGATAAGCAAAAACGGGGACGATCTATGAATAAATCTGCCAAAAGACTGCTCTTTACCATTGTGCTGGCCGCGCTGTTTCTCGGCATCTACGCTAAGATCATGTATTCGATCGGGAAACGGCACTATGAGGACCTCATCGTGATCCACAACCGGCACCAGACGGAAAACGCTCTCGGCGTTCTTGATCAATGCCAAAAAACGGAAAAAGAGATCGGGGAAGCCTACTGCGGCGACCTGAACGCGGAAGTCAGGCTCAAGACGATCGCGCTCTCCGGAAATATCGCAGACGGCAGGTACACCGGCGCGCAGTTTTTTGACAGCGCAATGGTGGTACGGATCGTAAACGGCGCACCGGAGCTCCCGAAGGAAGCCGAAGGCATGTTTCCCGGGCTGACCAAAGAAGCGATCGAAAGCGAATACGCGCAGACGCGGCTCGTGAAAGAAAAAGGGGAAGGCGCGCCGCAGGAAGTGCTCCTCACAAGCGGGCGCATCGCGGACGACTGGTACTACGTCCTGTGGACGCCCGCCGATGAATTCCAAAGCTATGTGACGAAGAACATCGACATCGCGCAGCACCTGAACAAAATGGCGGATGAGTACGGCGGAGAGATGTTCATCGCCGGCACGGACGGGACCCTTCTCTACGCTTCCGACGGCATCAGGGACGCCGCGTCGATCTTGGGCCTTGGCATCACCGCGGAAGACCTTGAAAAAACCCATTTCCAGCTCTCTCTCAAAGAGAAGGAGCAGTACATCTGCACTCCCGCGAAGCTTCGCTCCGGACAGATCTTTGTCTTTTGCTATTCCATCATGGACGGAAAAAATGCGTTCAGGGGAAGCATCGTCACACAGAGCCTGTTCGCCCTCGCGCTTTTGACCGGCCTGATCACGTGGTGCTTCAGCGTGATCTGGATGGTCGGCGCCAAAGAACTGACGGAAGAGCAGCTTAAGAAATACAGTCCGCCGGCCGTCAAAAAGAAAACGGCAAGGCTCGGCGCGCTGTCTGTCATTCTCGTATTCCTGGTGGCATTTATCACAGTGTCGATGCAGTACATGTATGAGGAGGACAAAATAGCGAGCGCCGCACTCAGCCTGCTCGGGCGGCAGCTCGAGGGAGGCAGTCTGACCGCCTCGGATCTTAAGAAGACGGATCCCGCAAGGTACGAGGCTTTCGGAAAGGAGATCGCGGAGATCCTCACCGAGGATCCGAAACTCCTAAACCAGGCGGATCTGTCCCTGATGGCGGACATGATCAGTGCGGATTACCTGATCGTATTTGACGATCACGGAAACGAGATCGGCTGCAGCAAAGACTATACGGGTTTTTCTCTCGGAATCGGAAAGGAAGAGCCCTCCACGGATTTTCGAAGGCTCCTCAAAGGGATCCCTTCCATCGTCCATGAAACGGAAAAGGATTTCATAACCGGGGAGAGCCGCAGGATCGTAGGCGTCCGCTATAAGATTCCGGAACAGGCGGCTGCGGAGAACACAGAGACGGGATCTGTCGGGAGCGCAAACCGGTACGGCGTCATCCTGATCTCGCTTCCCGCCGGCAGCGCGGAAAGCGCAGCGGAACTTTCCGCTGACAGGCAGGCGATCTACCGCATGATGGTCTCGGGCGGGGAAATGATCATCGAGGTCGACCCGGAAACGATGACGATCAGTTCCTGCAGCAGGGAAGAATATACCGGCGCGAACGCAGGCGTGATCGGAATCAAAACAGAGAGCCTTTCGGACGGTCATATGGATTTTTTCAGGATCAGCAAGAAGTGGTATTTCAGCATTTCCCGCACGATCGGCGGCAGGATCTTCTACTATCTGACAGACAACACGGAAATGTTTCTTATCGGGACAGCGTTCGCGCTGCTCACAACGGTCATCTTCCTGTTCGGATATGGCCTGATCGCCTGGTACGCGCTGCGCGGATATAACAGCGACAAGTATGAAGCCCTCCTTCAGCTGATCCGGAAGGGCTCGCAAAAGGAACGGGAACGGCTGGAGCAGAACAACCAGGCCATGGGCTCTTTTATTCAGAACCTGGCCGATATGCTCCCGGAGCAGAAATACAAGGCGGTCATGCAGATCGAGATGGGGCTGTTTATGACGGTGCTTCTTCTGATCGCGGTTTCCGATTCGCCCATGTCAAGGTACTCCGCCCTGAATTTCGTGATTGACGGAAACTGGACGAAGGGGATCAATATCTTCGGCATCGTCGCCGCCATTATGGTGGCCAGCATAGAATATCTGCTCTACCTGATCCTGAAGGTGTTCTTCCTGGCGTTCTACGGGACGGTGTCCGCCAGGGCCGAGACAGTCGGGCGCCTGATCCGGAGTCTTCTCAACTACATCCTGGTCATCGGGGCGGTCTGTATGGCGCTGAACTTCCTGGGGGTAGATACGGCGACGCTGCTCGCTTCGCTCGGTCTTTTTTCCCTCGCGGTTTCCCTCGGCGCGAAAGACATCGTGGCGGATATCCTCTCCGGGATCAGTATCGTTTTTGAGGAGACGTACAGCGTGGGCGACATTGTGGAAATCGGCGGCTTCAAGGGAAAAGTCCTGGAGATCGGCGTACGTTCCACAAAGCTTCTCGGAAGGAATAACGACGTCAAGACGATCAACAACCACGACATCAGCGACGTGATCAACCTCAGCAAACGTCCTTCGACCTGCACGGTGAGCTTCTCTATCAGGGCAAGCGACCCGCTAGGCGAGATCGAAGCGATGCTCGCACGGGAGCTGCCCGCGATGAGGGACAAGATCCCCGGCGTGAGCAGCGGGCCAAAGTATATGGGGGTCACCGGTTTTGACGACGGGATCCTGACGCTCTCGATCGGTGCGGAAGGAAAAGAAGAGAATATATCGGCTATACAGAAAGGACTTAACAAGGCAGTCCAATCGCTGTACGAGAGAGGGCTGCTCGTGCCGGTCAAGAAAGATACAAACATCATCCTGCAACATGAGGGGGAAAAGTAAATGGACAAAACACAAGAAACACAGGCTTCCGTAAAAAACGGCGTGAGCAGAATGATCTTTGCCATCCTTTCGATCCTGATCGAGGTATTGGTGATCCTGCTGCTGTTTATTTATATGCAGCAGAAAGCCACCTGGATCTATTCGCTGATCCGGATTCTTGGGCTGCTCTTTGTTCTGAGGATCTACGGAAACCATAAGACAGCTTCTATCCGCATGACATGGATGCTTGTGATCCTGCTGCTTCCGATCTTCGGAACGTTCTTCTATCTGCTGATCGGCCTCAACGGGCATTCCCTGAAAATGCGCAAGCGCTATGAGGACATCGACAAGATCCTCCTGCCAATGCTGCCTAAGAACGATGACGTGGCAGAAAAAGCGAGAAAAAAGGACGGGCGCCTCGGAGGCATCGTGGATTATATCCGGCGCCAGTCGGGATACCCGGTCTACCAAAACACGCAGATCACGTATTTTGACGATGCTCTGAAGGGATTCGAAGCGCAGAAAAAAGATCTGGCAAAGGCGGAAAAATTCATCTTCATGGAGTACCACGCGATCGAAGATGCCAGCTGCTGGCATGAGATCAGGGACATTCTGGCAGAGAGGGTGAAAGCCGGCGTGGAAGTCAGGGTATTCTATGATGACATGGGAAGCCTTGGATTTATCAACATGGATTTCGTAAAGCGCACAGAGGAATACGGGATCTTGTGCCGCGTATTCAACCCGTTTGCGCCCGGCCTGAACCTGTTCCTCAACAACCGCGACCACAGGAAGATCACGGTGATCGACGGCAAGGTGGGATTCACCGGCGGATACAACCTCGCGGAGGAGTACTTCCACAGAACGGAGCCCTTCGGATTCTGGAAAGACACCGGCGTCCGTATAGAGGGCGACGCTGTACAGAGCCTGACCGTGACGTTCCTTGAGATGTGGAACGCCGTATCGGATAATGACAAGAACGACAGGGATTTCAGGAATTACCTGGTCGCCAGCAATGCAAGGTACGTGATCGAAAAACAGGGCAGACAGGTCGATGAGAAAGTTGTGGAACTCTTTGAAAAAGAGAAAGAGGAGTATTTTGGCAGGATGAAAGAGGCGATCCAGCCGAGCGAGATGTACCTTGCGGACACCCAGGCTGCCGTCGGCAGGCATCTCGGATTTGTGCAGCCCTATGCGGACTCGCCGATGGACGACATCCATGTCGGTGAAGACGTCTACATCAGCATGGCGGAGTGCGCGCAGAAATACGCATGGTTCATCACGCCCTACCTCATCATCACGGATGAAATGTGCCACGCGTTCTCCCTGGCGGCGAGGCGCGGCGTGGATGTGCGCATCATAACGCCCGGCGTCCCGGACAAAAAGATCGTCTACAGCCTGACCCGTTCTTACTACAACAACCTTACGAGAAACGGCGTGCGGATCTTTGAATTCACCCCCGGCTTCTGCCATGCCAAGATGTCGATCGCGGACGACCTCATGGCAACCTGCGGCACGATCAACCTCGATTACAGAAGCCTGTATCATCACTTCGAGAACGGCTGCCTGTACGCGGACTGCGACGCCGTGATGGCTACGAAGAAGGACTTCGAAGAGACCTTCGCACAGTGCGAGGAAGTCACCGAAAAGTATACGACAGGACGCGGCGCGTTCATGCGCTTCAGCCAGATGCTCCTTCGCCTGGCAGCTCCGCTCATGTAACAAAAACTTTATGGTACCGTTTACCGTTACAGAATTGTACAAAAAGGGATGGCATCAAGCCATCCCTTTTTTGATAGCAAAACACAGATCAGAACGCCCACTTTCCTCTCCTGAAGATGGGGACGACCTTTCCGTCGCGGGTGACGGCGTCGACATCCAGCCCCTCATACCCGATCATAAAGTCCGTGTGCTCCATAGAATCGTTGATCCCCAGCGCGCGGCACTCTTCCAGTGTCTTCGTCTCGAAATCCCTGATCGTATCCGCAAAGCCGCGGCCGATTGCCAGATGGCAGGCGGCATTCTCATCAAAGAGGGTGTTGTAAAACAGCATTCCGGACCGGGCGATCGGCGAGTCGACAGGTACAAATGCACACTCTCCAAGGTAGGCCGCGCCCTCATCCATAGAAATCATCTGCTCTAAAAGGGCCTGGTTCTTCCCGGCTTTGACCTCGACAGCTTTTCCGTTCTCAAAGCGGATCCAGAAGTCCTCGATGAGCTCACCCTCATACGACAGCGGCTTCGTGGCATACACAATGCCCTCCGCCTTGCCGCGCATCGGAGAGATGTAGCATTCCTCGGTGGGGATGTTGGAATCGAAGCGGATCCCCTTCCGGGTGACGTCGCATCCGCCGATAAACTTGGCCTCGGGGATCATCCCTACCATGAGGTCCGTGCCGTTGTCTCCACGATAGTGCAGCTCGGCGATGCCAAGATCGTTGAGGTAAGCGCAGCGCTCCTCAAGATTCCTGTTGTGTGCCTCCCATTCCGCAATGGGGTCCTCTGTCACGCGGGAGGTGTAGAGGATCGCTTCCCACAGCTTCTCAACAGCCTTACCGCGAGACAGTCCGGGGAAGACCTTCTTCGCCCACGCTGCGCCGGGCACGGCGGCAATGCACCACTGATAATTGTCCTCCATCTGATCCCAGTAATGTTTGTAGATGGGGTAACTCTTCTGCTCCGCCTTTGACAGCTTCTTTTGGTTGATTCCCTTAAGTCCGTCGGGGTCCTGCGATTCCAGATAGATCCTGCAGGGCAGTGTGTCGACGTAATGCTGAAGGCGCGCTTTCTCCCACTCCTCGACCTTTGCGAGCGTAGTGACTGACTGATGGCGGACATGCAGCTTCTCCAGGGGCTGATAGTCGAACTCCACCTTTACCTTTTTTGCACCGGCTTTGTAGCACTCGTCCACGAGCAGCTCCACGAATCCCGGCTGATCGAGATCGCAGTAGAGAATGACGTCCTGCCCCTTTTGGATGTTGATACCGACCCGCGCGATCAGGCGGGCGTAGTTGCGAAGGCTTTTTTGTTTCATATTCTCATTTTCTCCCTCGAACGATCATTGTTACGGAAACAGAGGTATCCCATTGCCTGATCCCTTCGCGGTACAGGCGGAGCCGCTCGTCATACTTTTTATTCACAGCATCGACCGCTTTCTGTGCACCGGAGGAATGGGCCGACCGGATCGCCTCCAGGTCATTTTGCCGCATTGCCTCGATCATTGTCTCCGCCATCTGCGCGGAGTATTTTGGCGCGTCAGGGGTGAGGTCAATGAGCGCGTATCCGGTCGTCACATCTTTAAATCCGTTCTGCTCCATGGAAGCGGGAATTTCCGCCTCGGACATCCGGTATTTCCCGACGCCATACTTTTCGAATGTATCGTCGGACGCAGAAATGCTCTCCCAGAAGCTCTTCTCTTCCGCGGTCATTTGAAGGCACGGCGCGGTGCACTGTATGCCTTTTCTCGCGGAAAGGCAGAGGCATATGCCCCCCGGTCTGAGCACGCGCCTCTGCTCGCGCCAAAACACCGCCGGCTCGATGTGCTCCTGCACCGTATTGGAGATCGTGACGTCAAAGGAATCGTTCTCAAACGGAAGATCTGTGGCGTCGCCTTCCAGAAAACGCACGCCGGCAATGTTTTGGCTCGCGAAAGAGATAAAACTGCTGTCCCTGTCGATCGCGGTGATCTGCGCCCCGGGGTACCATCTGTGCAGGGATTCGGAAAGAGCGCCGGGCCCGCAGCCGATCTCCAGGATCTTCAGCGCCTTGTCCCGATCCAGATCGAACACTCTATCATACTGCGCAAAGAAAACATCGTCAAATCTCAGTTTCCTGCTCAGGTACAGCGTCATGACGCCCTGTATGTGATCTGACCAAATATTGTTCATTTCTAAAACCCCGTTTGTCACATGTCTTTATCTTCTATTCTCTATTATACCCTCAATTCTTTACCCAATTCTTAATCGATCTCGATCTGCGGCAGTCTGCTCTCCTCCATCTCTCCGAGTTCATAGGGAATGCCTTCTTCCGTGAGTACCTTCAGGAACTCCGTGATATATCGCTCGTCCTGGTTCAGGACCTGAAAAGTAATGCAGAATGTATCATTCACCGCGTTGACTTCCAGCATGAGATGCCCTTCCGTCAGACTGTACAGCTCCAGAACATACCGGGACAGGTCTCCCCAATCCACTTTGCCGACTGGTTTCCCTTAGAAAACGGACACCGTTTCCCGATACACTGATTATTCTTTGCCGAATG
>CACXMK010000064.1 GCA_902768735.1 uncultured Lachnospiraceae bacterium
TTTCAGAAAGTGATAGTTTCATAAGCTTCGCCTCCTTTGTCTGTTTCTACTGTCATTATACTTGACAGATAAAGCAAACGGAAGACACCGCTAATACTAAACTATTATTAATAATTATACCAACAGTATGGGTTTTCGCGATTGCGAGGTTCTAATACAAAAAAAGGGGCTGTGAAAAAAGAATAGCCCCTTTACTTCGCTACTCTTCTCTTTTTGTTCTGTATCCATGACGCAACTCGTTCCCTCTCCTTCTGGGCGCTTAGGCACAGCGGCGGCTTTTGTTTGATTTGTTCTCCCTCCCTCTGATGGTTGGGCGTGATTAAGGCATTCGCGAAAAATGTTCCATCTAGTTTCATAGTGGTTGGGCGTAATGATACTATTCTAAGAAAATGTTCCACAAATATTGACTAGTCTTAGGATAGTTGGGCGTGACAAGGACATACGGAAAAAGTGTTCCAAAAATCAGGCTGACGGTTGTATACATTTTTCAAGAACCAGTTCGCTGCGCCCAACTCTGCCTCTCATCACAATAATGATTGGAACATTTTTCTTATGATTGGCTGCCTGCGCCCAATTCATCAAAAATCCGTGGGAACATTTTCTACCAACCTCCTGGCTGAGCCCAACCGTTCAAATGCCAGGCACAGCACCACCCACTGCGACGCCGGACACATCCTCCGCGCGCGCATACTGCCCGACCACCATCAGATCCACGGCCCCGTAAAGAGCCTGCAGGAACAAAGCCAGCAGGATCGGCAGTGAAAATCGTATAAGGGGTCCGACGATCGGCCCCCGCGTAAAGTCAGCATTCTTATTCATTTTCTTCGTCTCACCATCAAAACGACCCCAGAGGTCATTTTCACACATGCAAAACGACCCCAGAGGTCGTTTTTACACATATGTGAAGATCAGCTTGTCATACGTTATTCCATTCACTTCCAACGAATTCTCTTCCGTGGCGGTTTGCTTCATTCCGGCTTTTTGCATTGCTTTCATGGAGCCTGTATTGTCCGATGCGCACCATGCAGTTATCACACTAATGCCCTCGTGTCCGGTAAGATATCCTATTACACCAATAAGAGCCTCTGTTGCGTACCCGTTCCCCCCAAAATTAGGGTCGATGCTTATTCCTACTTCGATGCAATTTCGCTCCGGATCATAGTCATACGCTCCGATCGTTCCGATCAAAAGTCCCTCGCGCTCAATTGCCCAGCCGTAAAAATCCGTACGCTCATAGCTTTCAATAAATCGCAGAACCGTTTCTCTTGCCATATAATATGATGCATACGGATTCCAGCCGGAATATTCATACATTTTTGGATCGCATCCAAACTTCTCATAAAGAATTCGGGCATCGTCCGGGCGATATCTTCTCAGAAGCAATCGTTCTGTTGCAAACTCATTAGTTCCGTTCATCTCCCCAAGCCTCTCTCAAGCTAGCATATCAAACAGAATTTTCACTTTTTATACTACATCTATCTTAGCACAAACAAAAAAGGCTCTCCACCTGTGGTAAAGAGCCGGTAAGCATAACATACCTTTATGACAAATGACACCGACTGGACTCGAACCAGCAACTTCGGTATATGAAAACCTATGCCATTCCATCGGCCACGGCGTCAAACGTAAAAAAACATCAATATCACGCCCTGTGTCTCTTATCCGTCCTTCGAACAATCCGGTTTCCGACTTCCTGAATGATCTGTACAATGATGACGGTCAGGAAAACGCAGCACCAGGTCACGTCCGGATTAAATCGCTGGTGTCCGTAGCTGATCGCGATTTGGCCAAGACCTGTTCCGCCGATGGTGGCAGCCATAGCGGAATATCCCAGAATTGTCACCATGGAAATGACCGCTCCGGTGATCAGCGACGGTTTTGCTTCCGGTAGAAGCACCTTCCAGATGATCTGAAAGTTATTTGTCCCCATAGACTGCGCAGCTTCAATTACTCCTGCATCCACTTCTTTGAGGGAACTCTCCACCATGCGGGCAACATAAGGCGAAGCCGCGATGACAAGCATCACGATCATTGCCTTATTTCCGAGGCTGACGCCTACGATCAGCTTCGCCACAGGAAGCATGGCCACCATGAGTATGATAAACGGAATACTACGGAAAAAATTCACTACCAGTCCCAAAATTCTGTTAAAAAGCGGAAGTGGCCGGATCCCTTCTTTGTCCGTTATATTCAGGATGACGCCAAGGGGCAGTCCTATGCAATAAGAAATGGCCGTGGACAGGACTGTCATATAGATCGTCTCCCAAACTCCCTTCTGGATGAGTCCGTTATCCCACAATTTCATGAACATCTCTGAAAACACGCCTACACTACCTCCTTCCATTCTATCGGACTGTTCTTCAGCCAGGAAATAATCTTCTCCGAATCTCTTTCGGAAGCAGGCAGTTCCAGAAGCATCTGCCCGTATGTCTCGGATTCCAGTTCTTTCAAATTTGCATGCAAAATATTGACAGGGCAGCCGCAATCCAGGATCATCTGCGAAAGCAGCGTCTGCTGTGAATATTCCTTCTTAAAGATCAGTCTGACGCGCCGTCCGCCATGTTCCATCTCTCCGGAATGACTGTCAGGCATGATCAGTTCTCTGGCAATTGCGGATTTTGGATTTGTAAATACTTCGCTGACTTCCCCCTCCTCTGCGATCCTGCTTTGATCCAATACGGCGACCCGGTCGCAGATCTGGTCGATTACCTTCATCTCATGCGTAATGATCACGATTGTCACGCCCATTGTTTTATTGATTGTTGCTAAAAGCTCCAGGATGGATCGTGTGGTGTTGGGATCCAGCGCGGAAGTGGCTTCATCACAGAGAAGATATTTGGGATTTGTGGCGAGAGCTCTGGCAATGGCCACTCGCTGCTTCTGACCGCCGGATAGCTGGGACGGATAAGAGCCGGTGCGGTCAGAAAGACCGACAAGCTCAAGAAGCTCCATCGCCCGTTTTACGGATTCCGTGCGGTTCACACCGGAAACCTCCAGCGGGAATGTCACGTTTTGAAGCACAGACCTCTGCTCCAGTAGATTGAACCCCTGAAAGATCATTCCGATGGAACGCCTTAGTTTTAATAGATCTTTTCTGGAAAGAGAGAGAATGTCCTTTCCATCGATCAATACCTGTCCGGAAGTCGGCCGCTCCAACAGGTTGATACATCGGACCAATGTACTTTTTCCTGCTCCGGAAAGGCCGATAATACCATAGATCTCACCGTCGCGAATGGTCAGAGTAATATCCTCCAACGCTACGATCTCTTTTTCAGAGGTATGATAAGTCTTTCCCAACGATTTCAATTCGATCATGAAATCATTCCTTTCCATCTCCGGGGAGTCTGACCTCCCCGGAGAATTAACAAGACTGTAATGAAGTTGGAACTCTTAAAGAACTCTTAAACGGATCAACCTTACGTTTCAGCCTTACATTTCAATCCTACGTTACCGGATCGGCACGATGCCTGCGCCGGTTTCCGCATTATACTGATCAACTGCGCCATTCTGCAGAGCAGCCACCAGTGCCTTGATGGCTTCATTCTCTTCTTCACCTCGGCGTACCGCAATGATGTTCGCATAGGTCTGTGCGGCATCGCCGGAGGCGTCTTCAATTGCCATAGCGTCTGCGGTATTGAATCCTGCGCCAAGCGCATAATTATAATTGATTACCGCAATCGTTCCCGCGTCGCTGTTTTTGAGCAGTGCAGGAACCGCATCCGCCTGAACTGCCTGGATCTGGTATCCATGATCATCTGTGATATCGAGGATAGTCACACCGTTTTCAACGGATGCGCCTTCAGGGAGATCGATGATATTTTCCTGCTGAAGCAGCAGCAGCGCCCTGGTCTGGTTTGAGTCGTCATCGGGGACGATAATGGTCGCTCCGTCAGCCAGATCCTTCAGATCCGATACGGTGTAACTGTAGATGCCAAAGGGTTCATAATGGATCAGGCCTGCTGAAACGAGATCTGTTCCGTTTGATTCATTAAAGCTGTTCAGGTATGGACGGTGCTGGAAATAGTTGGCATCAAGCGTACCGTCCTGAAGCGCGGTATTCGGGAGAACGTAATCATCATAGATAACGATATCCAGCGTAATACCCTGCTCTTCGAGCACCGGTTTTACAATATCCAGCAGTTCCGCATGCGGCGTAGAGCTGGCCCCGATCTTCAGTGTGACAGCTTCCGTTGTATCGGTCGCGGAATCCTGGGCCTGTCCCGCAGGGATACCGCCTTCCACGACAAGGCTCTCCTCATAGTCCAGGCCGTAGGTATCTACCAGCGTCTCCTCATAATCTTTGTGGAAGAAGTTCTCTGCAGCCAGAGACTTGATCTCGTCATTGATCCAGTTCAGCAGTGTCTCATTTCCCTTGGAAACCGCCGGAGCGATCGTATCCTGGCTGCCCAGGGACGGGATTCCTACCGTATAGCCCGGATTCTGCAGCGAATAGGCAATCACTTCCGTATTGTCATTCGCCCAGGCCACGGCATTACCATTTTCCAGTGCGTTTTTCGCGTTTGCATAGGTATCATATTTTTGCAGCTTGATCTCGGGATTATTCTTGATCAGATAATCCTCCGCTGTTGTGCCGGAAATGACGATCACTTCATCATTTTCGCCGAGCTCGGACAAGTCGGTGATCACCCTGCTGTCAGGTGACACGACGCCAAGCGCTACGTTCATATACGGAAGCGCGAAATCAACCTTTTCGGCGCGCTCATTTGTGACCGTGAAGTTTGCCAGGACAATATCCACTTTTCCGGTCTCAAGGTATTCCACGCGGTTAGCCGCTTCTGTGGATACATAGTTGATCTCTACGCCGAGATCCTCACCGATCCGATTGGCAAAATAGACATCATATCCCTGATATTCACCGTTTTCATCGACATATCCGAAAGGATTCTTGTCGGAGAAAACACCGATATTAATTGTGCCGCTCTCCTTGATCTGATCCAATGTCCTGTATACGGTATCCTGCGCCTGCACGCTTTCCTGCGCCTGCGTACTTTCGGTCGCTTCACCGGAATCCGCCGAAGCCGATGCTGCACCCTGCGTCGAAGAGGATGATCCGCATGCCGCCAGTGAAAGAGCCAGTATCGAAGCTAATCCAAATCCCAATAGTTTACGTAGTTTTTTCATACTTTCCTCCCGAACCTACGGTCCTTTTATGAATGTGTGTGTTTTCTTTCAAAAGTAAATGTTCTTAAAAATTCCTTTGCTCTTTCCGTCTTTGGATGATCAAAAAACTGATCCGGTTCTCCCTCTTCTTTGATCACACCTTCATCCAGAAAGATCACTCTGTCAGCAACTGCTCTCGCAAATTGCATTTCGTGCGTTACGATGATCATAGTCTTCCCCTGTCCGGCCAGTCCCAGGATCACATCCAGGACCTCACGGACCATTTCCGGATCCAATGCCGCTGTTACTTCGTCAAAGAGCATGATCTCCGGATGCATGCAAAGAGCTCTCACTATAGCGACACGCTGCTTCTGGCCCCCGGAGAGCTGTCTGGGAAAGCTGTTTGCTTTTTCCAGAAGACCCACCCTGGAGAGGAGGGCAAGCGCCTCTACTTTTGCTTCCTCCCTGGAGCGCTTCTGTACTTTTGTCGGAGCAAGAATGATATTGTCCAAAACATTCAAGTGCGGAAACAGCTCATAGCTCTGGAAAACCATCCCTATCTTCTGACGGATCTCAGATAGATTCCTGCTTTCCCTTGACACTGAAGATCCATTCAGCAGTATTTTGCCGCCCTGAATTTCCTCCAGGGCGTTAATACATCGAAGCAGCGTGCTCTTGCCGCATCCGCTGGGACCGACGACCACGATCACCTCGCCCTCACGCACTGTCAGGCTTATATCTTTCAGGACAGTCTGGTCATCGAACCGCTTTACCAGATGTTCGATCTTTAATACCACGTCAGACAATCGCCTCACCTCCATCGCTTTTCAAGATATCCGGCCAGCATGCTTATCGGCCAGCAGGCGGCAAAATACAGCAGGAACACCGTAAGATAAACTCCAAACGCGGCATTCGGACTGCTCATCCTGTTTGCCTCAATGATCTGTTGCGCGACTTTCAGGATCTCCACCACTCCGATCATCAGTACCAGGCTGGTGGTTTTGATCATGCGGGTGATCAGGTTGATCGACAACGGTATTAACCGCCTTACCGTCTGTGGCAGGATGATGTACCGGTATGTCTGGATTCCCGTCAGCCCCAGAGCAGCCGCGCTCTCATATTGATGGGCGGGAATGCTGGTGACTGCTCCCCTGACCAGATCTCCCATTTCAGCTGCTCCCCAAAAGGAGAAAACGATCACTGCCGACAGTTCACCGGACAGGTTCCAGCCGAAAACTCTTGTTGTTCCAAAGTATACGAGAAAGAGCAGGACCATCTGCGGCATGATGCGTACGATTTCCAGGTAACATCGGGTGACAGCCTTTATGACGACGTTCCTGCGGGTCATTAAGATTCCAACAAGTATTCCTGCAGGTATACTGACTGCCAGCGATATCAGGCTGATTCGCAATGCAACTCCCAATCCCGCGAGTATTCTTGCCAGGTTCTTTCCCTTCAGGAGTACCTCAAGTCCCAAATCCGGCATAGCGGAGCCTCCTTTCCAGCAGGCTTCCAGCCAGTGATACCGGAAGCAGGATCAGCAGATAGAACACTACCAACAGGAACAGGCTTTCTGTCGTCTGATAATACAGTCCTATCAGATCCTTCGCCGTAAACATCAGATCCATCAGACTGATCGCAGAAAAAACGCTGGTCTCCTTCAGCAGGAAGATCACATTGGCCATGAAGGCCGGCATACAAATGGATAATGCTTGCGGGAAGACCACATACTGCAGTGTCTGCCACCTTGTCAGTCCCAGGCTGTATGCACTCTCAAGCTGCACAGCCTCTACCGCTTCCATTCCGCTTCGGAACGCTTCTGTCATATAACTGCCACCGAGGAAAGCAATACCGGCGATTCCGCAGACCGTCGCATTTGTACGGATCCCGATCTTCGGAAGCCCGTAGTAGATAAAGAACAGTTGGATCAGTAAAGGTGTATTCCGACTGATTTCGATATATACCCGGACCACCTGCCTCAGGACCGGAATCTTTAAATTCTGTACTGCCATACACAGCAGTCCTATCAGGATTGCGAAGAAAATCCCGGCAATTCCTATTTTGACCGTCAATATTGCTGCTCTCTGATAAAGCGGCAGATATTTCATGATAAAATCCCAGTTCAAAATGATTTCCTTCTTTCTTTTCGTTTCCGCCCCACTGATCACGAAGTTTTCCCATGCCTTTCAGGGCATGAAAAAACCCGGGACTTTTTCAAATCTCCCGGGCAAATGACAAAGACAAGTACATAGAATCCTATTCCTGTATGTTCGTGAGGCGCGCAGACGGACAGCCGAACGCCCCTGCCATATCATATGTCCGGGAGTTTAGCATTCGGCAACACATCATCATATTCACTTTGCGCGTCACATCATGAAACATCTCTTCTTCCTCCTTGGTTTCATCGTCTTCGACTATAAACTGAACGTGAAGCTTTGTAAATTTGCTCTTCTTTATCGTCAGTGATAACCCCTGCTTATCACTGATAAGCCCTGCTTATCGCTGATAAGCAGGGCCCTTGTCTTCCGTATTTATTTGGTTTTCTGCAGATTTCAGAGCTCTTTGTATTTTAAAAGCTCTTTGATATATAGCTGCCCGTAGACCGACAGTACACTTCCTTTTCTTATGATATATCCGATCACCAGCGGATCTTCTTCTTTCAGCTTCACTGATTTCAGTCCTCTGAGTATCGCACCCTCCTGCGATAGCATTCCGGAACCGATCGAATATCCGCCAAGTTCGTGAATAAGCTCCATACTTGTTGCTCTGTCGTCGGACTTTATCATTTTTTCAAACGAATAATCCGCCATCGCTTCTTCTGTCAGGTAAAAGGTTCCTTCCTCTTCCTGATCAAATGAAACGCAGGGATATTCCCTCATTTCCTCTATGGACACCTCTTCCCGGTCCGCAAGCTTATGGTTTTCCCAGACATAAATATACGTTTCCCTTTTCATTAAAGGAGTAAATTCCAGCTGATATTCCCGGAACAGTTTTGAGATCACCGCTTCTGTTGATCCGGAATATGACACGATCCCGATTTCACTCTTGAGGCTGCGGACATCCTCAAGCACCTCTTTTGTTTTTGTCTCATGGATCGAGAAGACATATTTCTCCGGCTGCAGCTGCTTTATCACTTCTGTAAAGGCCTTGATCGCAAAATTATAGTGCTGTGTGGAAACTGAAAAATGCTCTTTATCTGTATCCTTTGACAAATACCTGTCCTCAAGGATCTTATACTGGCTAACCGCCTTCTTCGCATAAACCAGGAATTCCCTGCCTGCTTTTGTCAGAGATATGCCTTTGTTTGTCCTTTCAAAAATCAGTATGCCAAGCTCTTCCTCCAATTCGCGGATACTGGCAGACAGAGCCGGTTGTGATACATAAAGTCGTGAAGCCGCTTCCCGCATAGAAGCCGAACGGGCAATTTCAAGTACATATTTTAGCTGTGTAATATTCACAATACTCACCTATACACTTTCCATCGCACTCCTGTTGCCACTTCCCACTTCGGCTTTTTCGAAAGCCCAAGTGATCACCGATGAAGTGACATCTTATCCAATATCTCATACAGCTTCAGGTCCGGCTCCTCAATCATGCCGACATTCTCACCGAATTCCATGACTTTCGTAGAGTCCGGCGATTGCTCGAAGCCCTCAGTGGTTTCGCCAGCCGTAGCGCCATTCGGATCCCCATACTTTGCAAAGTTCACCAGATACGAATGCATCGTATCAGCGAGCGCCCTGTCTTCTTCCGTATATAACTTCGACTTGTCCGGAATCACCCCGAACGTGTAGACCATCTCTCCGCTGTGCCAGCTGCCGAGGCGGCCGTTGTCCTTCGTGAACAGATACTCCCAGGAGGGGACTCCGTTTTCCTGCTCGAGGCGGTTGAGGCAGTAGTGGGGGTAGTTGAAGAAGATCGCGCCGTAGATCCTGGCCCAATAACGGTCTGCCTCGTCGTCTGTTGAAGGACTAAAGAGGGATAGGATTTCGTCGGCGTAGTCGCCTGCCCACTCACGGACCATTTCTTCGTAGTTCGAGAGGTTCGCATGTGAGAAGAGGATGAAGGGGCCGCTCTCTTCGGCGTTATAGCCGTGGATGACAGCCTCTTCGTTGTGGAGACCCTGCTTTCTGAGATTGTACGGTGTGTCCGGAAGGACATAGCCGTCAATCGTTACGTGGTGCTGGGTCTGCTGCTCGCCGACCAGGACCTGGGCGGGGAGCTTGCGGAGGTCTTCCAATGTCGCGCAACTGTATCTTTTCTTCAGCGCCTCGCCTGAGGAGAGGGCTTCGTCGAAAAGGCGGTAGGAATGCGGGGGTTCTTTGGACGAGATGGTGGAGCTCTCAAGGATCGCACGCCGGAACAGGCCGGAAGCCAGGGGCGAGACGCACAGGGCGTCCACACAGACAGCGCCGGCCGACTCGCCGATCAGGGTGATGTTGTCGGGATCACCGCCGAAAGAGGCTATGTTTTGGCGGACCCACCGTAGTGCCTTAATCTGGTCCAGCAGTCCGAAGTTGCCGGCCGTGCCCTCTTCCTCCATCATCTCTTCCGTCGCGAGGAAGCCAAAAACGCCGAGGCGGTAGCCCATGTTGACGCAGATAACGCCGTCCCGGGCGTAGCCTTCGCCGCTGTAGTCCCGGTACCAGGGCTGCCCAGTCTGCAGGGAACCGCCGTGGATGTAGACGGCTACGGGCGCGTTCTCCACCTTGCCCGCCGGCTTCCAGATGTTGAGATAAAGGCTGTCCTCCGAAAACGCAGCGCGATAATTGTCTTTCAGCGAGATCTCATAATCGTGGTACCCGATGATCTGTGCCAAAGAACTGTAGATCGGCAGGTTCTGCTCCTGCATGGACATAGGTGCGAAGGCATCGCACTCCAGAACGCCCGTCCATGGCTCGGGATCCTGCGGTTTCTTCCAGCGCAGCTCTCCGACCGGAGGCGCCGCGTAAGGAATCCCGGCAAAAAGCTCTACGTCACTGCCCAGAACCACGCCCCTCACATCGCCGTAAGCCGTAGAGTACACCTCCGTTTTGGGCGGATTCGCCGCGTCTGCCGGCCTGTCCTTCGGATTCACCGCCATGTCTGCTGCCGGCACTTGTCTGACCGGCGGCCAGGTGATGAAAATGATGCCTGCACAGACAAGCAGATACGCAAGAATACCAAGCCCCCTCTTCCTGCACAGACAAGCAGATACGCAAGAATACCAAGCCCCCTCTTCCACCATTTCCAGCTGCCCATGTATTTGCTGCCGATTATGACCATTCCGACAAAAGCGAGGGCAAACAGAAGCCAGCCGAGCAGAGTGTTTTTATTCAGTTCCAATACAGCAGCCGTCAGGATGCTGATCAAGATCGTTATGCTCCATCCCGGGATTTTCATTTACTTCATCCTCCTGAACAGATTCGCGAGCAGCGCCCCGGAAATATTATGCCACACCGAGAATACGGCTCCGGGAACGGTCGCCATTGCAAGCCCGGGAAACGCCGTTCCGGCGAGCGATGTGGCGAGCCCCGAATTCTGCATCCCGATCTCTATGGCCAGTGCCTTCTTCCGGCTCATAGGCAT
>CACXMK010000065.1 GCA_902768735.1 uncultured Lachnospiraceae bacterium
ATCATGCCTTTTTCGATTCCCTTATCATACCTGCTCAGTCTCTGCATGCCGTGGGATTCGATCCCGTAGAGGTCTGAAGTGATGAGGACATCCGTGATGATATTGCTCTCTTCCTCCGTGAAGCCAAATTTTTGAAACGCCTCGCGGCAGAAAGAAACAAGAACCTGCCAATCATATCTGATATGTGCCATATTGCGCCTCCTTCATAGCGGGTGATGCCTTCTAAGGCGGTATGCTGCCGTATTGTTTTATTATAGCACGTTTCAGGCCTGTTTCCGCCGTCAGGGCAGAAACAGCGCCGGCATCTGTGTTTTGCCTTTATCACCCGAAAAACGCTTTCACTCTCCCCAGAAAATCTCCGGCTTCCTCGTAAAGCCCGTGCCCTAAGCCGTCATACAAATACAATTCACTGCCGGGGATCCGCTCATGGATCTCCTCCGAGGCCTCCCCTGACGCAATGCGGTCCTCTTTCCCGCCGATCACAAGCACAGGGCACCTGATCTTCCAGAGCTCACTGCCCGCGTCATGAGTCAGGCAGCTCTCCGCCTGGGTCAAAAACCTGCCGTGCCCCTCCGGCTTGTCAAAGTCTTCCGGTCTCCCGATATTCCCCATGAGGGCATACACCGGCCCCATTATTTTAAACCTTGCCGGTGAGTAAGACTTCTGCGCCGTATCCGTCATGATCCCCCGGTAGTCGCCACGCTCTGCCATCTTCATCCATCCGTCGATCGCTTCCCGCAGAACAGTGTTTTGACGGCATGTCGTCACGGTGAGGATCAATTTGTCCACTTTCTCAGGATAGTCGATCGCCAGCCACTCCGCGATCATTCCGCCCTGCGAGACGCCGAGCACGCACGCGGAGCCGATCCCGAGCACATGCATCACATGCGCCACGTCCCGGGCCATCTGCCGGGTCGTAAAATGCGGCGGCAGCTCCCTGCGCCGGCTGATCATGTAAACCGTGAAATCCTCAGCCAGTTCGCGGTACAGCACAGCCATGGGAAGTGCCATGCCCTCGGCGGTCTTCAGGCCGTCACCCACGCCCGGCAGCATGATCAACACGCGCGGTCCGCGCCCGAACCTGGCGTAGTCGACCGCATTTCCGTCTTTAAAGTGTACCCGCCCGTTTGCAGCGCCAAGTATGCTCATTTCTTCCCTCCCTCTGAGACAAAGGGACAGACCCTTTGACTCAAACCGCTTCATTCCCTTAGCGTTCCCTTCCGGATATGTTCTTTGATGATCTTGTCCGTCACCTCGAACAGCTTCTCGGACCCCAGCCTTGTCTTCCTTTGCCTCCCATAGACAGTTCCCGCCGTCACGCCGTGCTCCGCCCAGTCGCCGCCGTCATTGCTGTTGTTGAGCATGAGCGGCTGCAGGTTGTCCAATGAATGGGCGAATTTCGATTCCGCCGTCTCATACGCCTCAAACTCGTCGAACAGCGCGGTCAGCTCCTCCTTCTGGTCGTCCGGCAAAAGAGAGAATATCCTCTCCTTGGCCGCGTCCTCCCGGGCTTTCTGCGTCTTCAGGTTCTCCTCGTCATACGCGTAGGTGTCTCCCGCGTCGATCTCCACGATATCGTGGATGAGGCACATCAGCATGACTCTCGCGATGTCTACTTCCTCGTTTGCATATTCCCGCAAGAGATACGCCATGACAGCCATGTGCCAAGCGTGCTCCGCGTCGTTCTCCCTTCGTCCGTGCCCGGACAGGTGCGTCTGCCGGAACACGTTCTTTTCCTTGTCGATCTCCAGGGCAAAATCCAGCTGCTTTTTCAGGCGTTCGTCCATAAGTGCTCTCCATCTCATCTTTTGGCCGGTTACCGACCTTCTCATATTACTATTATCCGTCAGCTGCCGATTCCTGAAAAGAGAAAAGAGACCTTCGATACGTTCAATTTTCTGACCGCATCCCTTATAATACTTACATAAGGAGGTAACTGTAAGATGACAGAAAAGAAAGTCCTCGTACTTCTTCCCCTTTTGGAGGAAGACAAAGAATATCTTGTATCCCGGGCTCAGGGCGCGGCGCAGCCCTGCTCCTTTACCTTTACCAAAGATGCGTCCGAAGAGGAGATCGCTTCTTCCCAGATCGTCATCGGAAAACTGCCGGTCGGCAAGATCCAATATGCGTCTGAACTGGAATGGCTGCAGCTTCCCAGCGCGGGTTACGATCCGTATGTCGTGCCCGGCGTCCTGCCGGCAAATGTGAAGCTGACCTGCAGCACCGGCGCCTACGGCCTCGCAGTCTCCGAGCACATGCTGGCTTCCTCGCTCGCGCTGGTCCGGCGCTTTCCGGAATACGCGCGCCGGCAGGCGGAGCACAGCTGGAAGCCGATGGGAAACATCTCTTCCATAGAGGGATCGACTGTCATCGTGCTTGGCCTCGGAGATATCGGCGGCCGCTACGCGCAGAAAATGAAGGCGCTTGGCGCCTATGTCATCGGCTTTAGGAAGACGGACAGGAACAAGCCCGACTATGTAGATGAGCAGTATACACTGGACAGGCTTCCGGAGATGATCGGACGGGCGGACATCGTTGCGATGGTGCTCCCCGCCACAAAGGAAACGGAAAAGCTGATGGACAGCGAAATGCTGCTCCGGATGAAGAAGGGAAGTTTTCTCATCAATGCCGGCCGCGGAAACGCCGTCGACCTTGGAGCCCTTAAGGAGGCGCTCGACGAAGGGCTTCTCGCAGGCGCAGCGCTCGATGTGACAGACCCCGAGCCGCTTCCGGCAGACAGCCCTCTGTGGGATTACGAGAACGTCCTGATCACGCCCCATGTCGCTGGCAACCTTTGGCTGCGGCAGACCGTAAAGAACATTTTGCAGATCGCAGGCAACAACCTCGCCCGATACCTGAACGGCGGGCCGCTGGATCACGTCGTAGACAGAAGCTGATGGGAAGAACCAATGTCAAAACACTGCGAGCCGGAAGGAATCGTCCCTTCCGGCTCGTCTTTGTCCTGTAATGGCCTGAAAGTGCGCCAAAGGGTCTTTCCCTCTGTCTCATTTTTTCGTCACTCTCTTTCCGCTCGACGTGATCGCCCTCTGCGGACAGACAAGGACGCAGAGATGGCATCCGACGCACTTCGCGGGATTCATGCGCGGCCTGCGATCCGGCGAAAGGCTGATCGCCTGGTGTCCGCCGTCCGCGCACGAGATCACACATCTTCCGCAGCCGATGCACTTCACGGCATTGAATTTGGGATAGACAATGGTATCGCGCTCGAGCACGTCTGTCGTGTCGCTGACCGCGTCCAGGCCGAGCCCCTTCACCTCTGAGACGCTGTTAAAGCCTTTCTCCGCGAGGTACAGGTTCAGGCCTGCCTTGAGATCGTCGATGATCCGGTAGCCGTACTGCATGACAGCCGTCGTGACCTGGATGCTGCCGGCCCCCATCAGGAGATATTCCAGGGCGTCCTGCCAGGTCTCGACGCCGCCCATCGCGCTCAGGTGCATTCCGCCAAGAGCCGGATCGTGCCCCATCTCCGCGATGAAACGCAGCGCGATCGGTTTGACTGCGTTGCCGCTGTATCCGCCCACTGCGGACATTCCGTGGACAGCGGGCGAGGAGACGTAGGTGTGGGGATTGACCCCGATGATGCTCTTGATCGTGTTGATAGCCGCGATCCCGTTCGCTCCTCCGCGCAGGGCAGCCTCCGCGGCAGGGCTCATCTTCGCGACGTTCGGCGTGAGCTTTGCGAGGATCGGTATTTTGGCGCCGCGGTGGGCTGCCGCCGTAAATCTCTCAACCAGTTCCGGCACCTGTCCGATGTCCGAGCCAAGGCCGCCTTCCGCCATGTTCGGACAGGAGAAATTCAGCTCGATCGCGTCCGCGCCGTTCTCCTCGCAGAGGCGCGCCAGTCTTTCCCAGTCCGCATCGTCCTCCCCCATGATCGAGGCGAGAATGAACTTCCCGGGATACTCTGCCTTCAGGCGGCGGAAGATCTCCATGTTCTCCTCCACGCTGTGGTCGGAGAGCTGCTCCACGTTCTTGAACCCGACAATGCTCCCGCTGTCGCCTGTTATTGCGGAAAACCGTGGCGACGCCTCGTGGATCTCCATGGAGCAGATCGTCTTGAAAGCCGCGCCGGCCCAGCCGGCTTCAAACGCCCTTGCGCACATGTCGTAGGTGCTCGCCACGACCGACGACGAGAGCAGGAACGGGTTCTCCAGCGGAATGCCGCACAGCTCCGTGCGCAGCCTCTCTTCGTTTTGCGGCAGGGCGATCTCAAGCGCTGGCCTGACTTCCTCGTTTAGCTGCATAAGCAGCTTTCTGATCGGCACTTCATGCGGACGCACGCACGCCGCCTCGCAAGGCGCGGAACACCCGGCGCACGGATTTTCCTGTGGCAAAACACCGGCAGCCGTCTTTTCATTATCAAACCAGATCCTGCGAAGAAGCCCTGCGGGATCGGTCTTCGAACATGCGGCGCTGCAGGGCGCGTCAAGGCAGAGCGCGCATTTTATCATATCTGAACGATAGATCTTTTTTCCAAACATAGCAGCTCCTTTCCGGAAACAAAAGTCTGCTTCTGTCAACATTTTACCATTCCTGCCGCGCGCAGGTAAAGGTCGGCTGTTTGACTTCGGGAGAGTTACAGGAAATTGTGAGCCGGCGGCGGGCACACCGGCAACTGTACATTTCTCCCAATTCGTCGTTGACAACTCTTCGATTTAATGATATAAAGTATTAAACCGTTGAAGAAGAGTGAGTAAGTTCTCTCCCTGTTTCCACAGAGAGCTGCAGGTGGTGGGATTGCAGCGTAACACGAGAATCGAATGGACTTCTGAGGGCGAGCAGAAACCGGCGCATCTACAGCGCAGCGGGAGTATGTGAGACGGAGCAGACTCTCCGTGATCAATTGTCAGCATATGTTAGTATGCGTTAAGTGGGCGTGGTATCACGTCAAGCCGGGTGGCACCGCAGGATCAGTATATTCCGACCCTGTCCCAGCACTTACACTGGGACAGGGTCTCTTTATTTTCAGGATCCTCTCCCAAGCATACAACCAGACCTGGCCTTACGGCCGCAAACGTTCATTGCGAAAGGAGCAAAACCATGGCAAACAACGAAATCAAGAATGCGAACCCGACAACCGAAGCTGCGAAGATCCCCTACAAGATCTATCTCTCCGAAAACGAGATCCCTTCCTCCTGGTACAATGTCAGGGCTGACATGAAGAACAAGCCCGCCCCCCTGCTCAATCCCGGCACGCATCAGCCGATGACCGCCGAAGAGCTCGGCGCTGTTTTCTGCGAGGAGCTCGTCGCCCAGGAACTGGACAACGAGAACGCTTTTATCCCGATCCCGCAGGAGATCCAGAGCTTCTATAAGATGTACCGTCCCTCCCCGCTCGTCCGCGCGTACTGCCTCGAGGAGAAACTCGGGACGCCCGCGCACATCTACTATAAATTCGAAGGCAACAACACCAGCGGCAGCCACAAGCTCAACTCTGCCGTTCCGCAGGCCTACTACGCCAAAAAACAGGGCCTCAAAGGTGTCACTACTGAGACCGGCGCAGGCCAGTGGGGCACAGCGCTGTCCATGGCGTGCTCCTATTTTGACCTCGACTGCAAAGTGTACATGGTCAAAGTCAGCTACGAGCAGAAGCCGTTCCGCCGCGAAGTCATGCGCACCTACGGCGCGTCCGTAACGCCTTCCCCGTCCGACACGACGCAGGTCGGCCGCAAGATCCTCGCCGAGCACCCCGGCACCACCGGCTCCCTCGGCTGCGCGATCTCCGAAGCCGTAGAAGTTGCAGTCACCAATCCCGGTTACCGCTACGTTCTCGGCTCCGTGCTCAACCAGGTCCTTCTGCATCAGTCCGTCATCGGCCTTGAGACCAAGGCGGCGCTCGACAAATACGGGATCAAGCCCGATATGATCATCGGCTGCGCGGGCGGCGGTTCCAACCTCGGCGGCCTGATCGCCCCCTTCATGGGCGAAAAGCTGCGCGGCGAGGCGGATTACCGCATCATCGCCGTCGAGCCGGCTTCCTGCCCGAGCTTCACGCGCGGCGTCTACGCCTACGACTTCTGCGACACCGGCATGGTGTGCCCTCTGGCCAAGATGTACACGCTCGGCAGCGACTTCATTCCCGCTCCGAATCATGCCGGAGGCCTCCGCTATCACGGTATGAGCCCCGTCCTCTCCCAGCTGTACGACGACGGCTTTATGGAAGCCGTCTCTGTAAAGCAGACCGACGTCTTTGAGGCGGCGGAGATGTTCGCCCGGGTCGAAGGGATCCTCCCCGCGCCGGAGAGCTCCCACGCGATCCGTGTCGCGATCGACGAGGCCTTAAAGTGCAAAGAAACCGGCGAAGCGAAGAACATCGTCTTCGGCCTCACCGGTACCGGTTACTTCGATATGGTCGCGTATGAAAAATATCACGATGGTAAAATGGACGACTATATCCCTACAGACGAAGAGCTGGCTGTCTTCCGCGCTAAGCTTCCGCAGATGTGATCCGGTACGGGGGGCATGCCCCTCACGCGTTCCCCGTCTTCCCGCTTCCGCTCCGGTGCTCTTTTCGCCGCCGGTTTAATGCGCCAAAAAAAAGAGCGGGATCTGCAGGATCAGGATAAATCCGATCAGGTACCAGAAATACTTCTTTTCCATAGTGTCTCCTTTACAGATGTGTAGGCATGTTACTCAAACAAACATATTACTCATTATGATGCCGTGAACTTCGGCTTCTGTCAAGAATCCGCCCAGAACAAGGGGTGCCGGGAACGTCCTGCAGGACATTCCCGGCACCCCTTTCAGATTCCTTGTTGATTTGCCAAGCCGTGCGTCTTTTTACTGCCGCGCGCCTTATGCAGCCGCTTTATGCGGCATTCTTTTTCTTCAGTCCGCGAAGCGCCAGTGCCAGCGCGCCGATCACGACGACTGCCGTAACCGCGTCAACGGTATAGAAGATCTTCTGCATACGGCTGAGTCCGCCGGACGTCTGTGCGTTCACCGTATAGTATCCGCTGTTTCCGATCGTGTAAAGGATGTTCTTGCAAGCCTGTCTCATCGCCTTGACAGCCGTCGCGTTGCGGTCGGACAGGACGTTGGACGCTGCGCCGTTGAAGCCGAGCATCAGGTCGTTGCCGTTGCGGATGCAGTGGTCGGTGATCTGGTAGCCGTAGGAACCGTTGTAGTCCGTCTCCACCATGCCTACAAATCCCCACTCGTCACGGAGGACCGTGTTGAGCAGCGCGTTGCTCGCGCAGCCGGGCTCTGTGCCGATCCAGTTGAACGCGCTCATCGCGGCGAGCGCCTGGCCCTGATACTTCTTGACCGCGATCTCGAAAGGCTTCAGGTAGATCTCACGGAATGCCTGTTCCGGTGCGTAAGTCAGAAGGAACGAGCATCTGTTCGTCTCCTGGTCGTTCATCGCATAGTGCTTGAGGTAAGGATACACACCCTTCGTGGAAGCACCGTTGATCTCTCTCGCCGCGATCGCGCCTGCAAGGACGCCGTCCTCGGAATAATACTCAAAGTTTCTTCCTGCGAACGCGCTCCTGTGCGTATTCATCGCGGGTCCGTACCAACCGTAGTTGTTCGCGTCCTGGTACTCCTGGCCCATCGACGTACCGATCTCTTCAGCAAGCCCCATATTCCATGTCATGGCCATCAGGGTCTCTGCCGGGTACGCGGTGCCGTATGCGCCGGTGATGAAGTTGGACAGGCCTGCAGGGCCGTCGCAGTCGGAGGTCGCGACCTTGCCGACGGAGTCGATCGCCGCAGTCTGCCAGCCGCCGACGTTGATCATGGTCGCCATATCCTCGAAGGAGAGCTGGTCGAGCAGCTGGTCCCACTTGGGATCGTCATACGTAAGACCTGTCAGATCAGCCAGCTTCAGGCCGTTCTTCGCACCCGTCGTCGGCATCTCGTCCGCCGGATCGTCATATTTGGTCGCGTCGTAGAAACCTACCGCGTACTCCTCTATTTTGGCACGTGTGGCGTCGTCCATGATGAAGTCTTCCGCAGCGAGTTTGCGTCCGCAGGTAGCGTCGTAGTTCGCGAACTTGTCCTTACGGGAGAGCACTTCGAAGTTGCCCCTCGCATACTCGTTGAACTGGTTGACAGCTGTGATATTGTCACTTTCACGCTTCGTCTTGCTGTAATCGATATCGGCAGCTACATTGAATTTCTCTTCCGCGAGCACGGTGTGGGAATTGGCGCGAAGGGAGATCGTGTAATCGCCTGCCTCCAGGATATAGCCGCCCCCCTTGACTTTGATCTCCTCCGAATCATAGGAAGCCAGATCTTCCAGCGGGAAGGCGAAGCCGATCGTCTCGGAAGCGCCGGGTGCAATGTCGTCGGTCTTAGCGAAGTCGATAAGGTTCACAGAAGCTTTCTCGATGCCGCCGTTCGTGTACGGGGGCGTGAAATACACTTCCACGACATCCTTGCCGGTGACGCTTCCCGTATTGGTGACCGTGACTTCGAAGATCACGGTGTCGCCATCCACCTTAAAGTTCTGGATCTTCTGGTCGAAGGTGGTATAGGACAGGCCGTAACCGAACGGATACTGCACCTTATCCTCGTACCTGATCGCGCCTTCGTCGGAAGCCGTCTCATAATACTTGTAGCCTACGTAAATGCCTTCCACGTAGTTGACAAAAGCAAGGGTGCCTTCATACGCAGGGTCATTTGCGGCGATCTGCTGCTTAAGGTCGTCAACGTTTGTATAGGACATGTTGCCGATGTTGTTGATGTAAGGCGTATCGAACAGGTCTTTCACAAATGTGTCGACCGTCCTGCCCGAAGGATTGACCGCACCGCTCATGATCTCGCCGAGCGCCGAGAAACCGGTGACACCGGCGCCGGGTACCAAAAGGACCGCGCCGATCTGCGGGTACTCATCGACCCAGCCGAGCTCCATCGCGTTGTTCGCGTTGATGATCACGATGACCTTATCGAACTCGGAGCAGACCATCTTCACCAGGTTCTCTTCCGTCACGGAGAGCTCAAGGTAGGACTCGCCCGCCTCAAAGTCATCGTATGCGCCGTTGTTCCAGGCGACCGCGTTCATGTAGCCGTAGTTGCCGGGAGCTGCGGATACCTTCGACGCGGGGTTGTAGGTCCCGTCGAGGACCGCCTTCATGTCGGTGGGAAGGTCCGCGCCTTCGCCGCCCGAGCGGCCGATCACGATAACAGCGGTGTCGGAATACTCATGGATCGCGTTCATCATGTTTTCGTTGTACACGCTGACCGGCGGCTCCGGGACTGTCCAGTCCTGGGACGCCATTGCGATCGTGGGACGCTCCGCGCGGTACTCCGTATACATGCCGGAGAGTCCTTCGTTCGGCTCAAATCCGGCGTCCTTTAAGGACTGCAGGATGCTCACCGCAGTCGCGGAGCTGGAAGAACCGGATCCGGTTCCGCCGTAGATCGGGTTGGTCGAAGACCATCCGAATACGTTCAGTTTTTTGGTCTCTTCCACGTTGAGGGGAAGGATGCCGTTGTTCTTTAACAGGACAACGCCTTCCTCGCCGACCTTCTGTACTGTCGCGCGGCTCTGCGCCACAGTCTCATCCTTGAGCTGCACCTTGGAAGCGTTCAGATAGCCGGAAACGTTGTTGTACATGGGTCCGAAGCAGATCGCGTTGACGATGCACACGATCCCTGCGACGGCGCCGAGAACGGACGCCAGACGGATGATCCCGCTGAACTTTTTACTGATCTTGCCTGCGAAGATCAGGAGCAGGATCATCGCGATCACGATGAACAGGATCGCATACACATAACCCGAAAGCTGGTTCAGATATGCGGTGAGGTCTGCCTGGCTGACGCCCATCGGAGTAAAGATCGGGGACAGCAGTGATGACAGAAAATTAAGCATATTTTACCTCCTTCATTCATTACTTTGACTGACAGCTGCTGCTTTATGCATCATTCTGTCGCTGCCGTCTTCAGCTTGTCGCCGAAATCGTGGCTCTGCACCTTGGTGAGAGGTGCCGCTGAATACTTCTGCGTGCGCGCGTCATCGATCACGCCCGACCAGTTCATTCCGAACGCAAAATCATAGGTGTTCCCTGCAGCGTCCTTGTAGCATTCCATATCGCGCGGCACGTCGTCGACCTGCGCGTCGATCGCTTCCATGGAGGCCGGCTGCTGGAAGACCAGGAGTCCGTTCGGCTCCGCCTGTCCCAGGATCATCCTGGCGATGCCATGCTTACCGCAGCGATCACCGGGATATCGCCGGCGATCTCATTCGCGTACTGAAGCGCCTCAAGATGTCCGTAGTTGGGATCGGCCGGTGCCGTCCTGCCCTTGTAAGAGCGGTTTTCCTTCACGCCGTCGACCGTATTTCCGCTGATGGAAGGATCCCTCGCCGTGTCAGCCGTATACTCCGCGTACTGCAGTGACGGAGGATAGTAGAACTCTTCGATCCCTGTCAGATCTCTGGGCGCTCCGAACGCCGCCTGCAGGTAGGAGTTGTAGGACGCGCTGTAAGCGCCGGTCATTCCGACCAGTACATAGTCACAGTCCGCGATCTCTTCCGCTGTCGCCCTCGTTATGTCTTCTTTCGTATATTTCGGATTGCCGTCCGCACCCGCTTCTCCGGTGGCTGCGCCGACCGTATCCGTCACGACGTCAAAATACTGACCGAGCACATTCAGATCCAGTCCGGGTGCCCAGGAAGGTGTTCCTTCGCTGACGCCCATCATCCAGCTTGCGGAGAATCCTGTGCTGTAGACGTAAGGGACATAGACCTTCGGCTTCTCTGTTTTGGCTTCTCCTGTCAGCACACCGTCATTCTTGATCATGACCACGGACTGCTCCTGCGTCTTCTGTCCGAACGCATTGGCGTCTGCGCTGAAGATGATGGAGTCCGCATAAGCGCTGTCATTGTAGGGCTGTTCGAACATGCCCAGGTTCATCATGACAACGATGTAGTTATAGGCTGCCTTTGTGAGGATGGCGTTGGCCTCTTCCTCTCCGATCCGTTCGGCCAGCACTTTGTAGCCCTCGGCGATCGCGCCGATGCCGCCATAGCCGCCGTAGCCGCCGAGGATGTTCACGCCGCGCTCAAATCCGAGGGCGACACGCTCAGGCTCGCTCAGGCTCTCTGTTCCCCACAGGCCGCCGGTCTTTTCGCCGAGTCCGCCGAAGACACCCCAGTCAGTGATCTTGAGGCTGTCGTAGCCGACTTCATCGAGAAGGCTGTACATGAATTCATTGTAAGCGCCGGCGTATTCTCCGCCGAAAGGATTGCCGTCTTTGTCGACGTTGATGGCATACTCGGTCATGATACCGGATTTTCCGGTCTTGCCGGGCAGATTGAAGACACCGTCAAAATAGGTGATCAGGTGCGCTTCCAGGTTCTCTCCCGGGAATACCGTATATCTGCCGCCGTAAGTATGGTCGTCGCGGCCGCCTTCTGTGGAGCCTGCGCCGCCGTAGTGCTTGGTGAAGCAATATACGGACTCAGGACCCCATCCGAGATCTTCGCCGTTCTCATCGTAGGTGGACTGCATAGCATTGACATATGCTGTCGCAATGTCGAGAGTCAGCTGCGGATCCTCGCCGTACGTACCGCCTGCGCGGCTCATGATCGGGGATGAAATGTCGACCTGCGGTCCGAGGAGCGCTGTCACACCCGCCGCGCGGTACTGTTTTGCTGTCTCTTTGCCGATCTCAGCTGCCAGCTCGGGATCCATCGTGGAGGCGAGGGAGACGCTCTCGATCAGTCCGGAGATATTGCTGGGATCGATGGAGATCATTGCGGGAATTCCGTATAAGCAGCTCTCCGCCACTTCCTGAAGAGCATTGGTCCACTTTGCGTGGGCGCCGCCGCCATTCGAGATCGCGCGGGTAACGCCGCCTCGGCCGCCTGCGCGGAGATACACCGCAGAAGCATCATCCGCCGCGAGAGGCTCCGTGGTGAAGGGGCCGTCCCAGCCGCCGTGCGCCAGCAT
>CACXMK010000066.1 GCA_902768735.1 uncultured Lachnospiraceae bacterium
AAGAGTACAAGGTAGATAGGCGTGAGGTGTAAGTGCGGCAACGCATTCAGCTGACACGTACTAATCGGTCGGAAGCTTATCCTTACGTTCTTGGAAGGCAAAAGCCATTCGGTGTTCAGTTTTGAAGGTACAGGTTATCTGGAGATGTAATTAAAACAAAACAGCATGCCTTGATAGCTCAATGGTAGAGCACGCGGCTGTTAACCGCGGTGTTGCAGGTTCGAGCCCTGCTCGGGGCGTTTGGCAGCGAAGTCGCTGTTATGAATCAGGGCTCCGTGGTCAAGAGGTTAAGACATCGCCCTTTCACGGCGGTAACACGGGTTCGATTCCCGTCGGAGTCATTACTAATGTGGTGACATAGCCAAGCGGTAAGGCAAGGGACTGCAACTCCCTGACCACCGGTTCAAATCCGGTTGTCACCTCGAAACAAAATTCTCGAGAATGTAGAAAGCCTGCATTCTCGGGATTTTTTTTGTTTTTAGTAACGTAGAAATGGTTTTTTGGCACAAACAACGGGTAAAAGTTTGACCAAGTGGGTTTTTTTGTGAATTTACTATTTGTAAAATAACAAAAAATGTATATGATGTTAGATATGTGGCGTTCCAAATCAAATGAAAGTGAGATCAAAGGAAAGTAAGGTCAAATGTAAGTAAGACCATACGGAATTTTGATCATACGGGATTTTGAACAGACGATGGGACAGGGTCAAAAGACCGCCGCACACAGTAAAACAGTCCGCTCCATGGAGGAAGGACGGGTTGTTAGCGCCAGGACCGTAAAAGGTTGACGAGGCCGGCAGTGATCGAAAGACTCGGCGGATGCTGCCGCGGCCGCAAGGCGGGCCGATAGGAGACGGTAAAAAGCAGAATCAACACTGTAACAGAGCCGTAACCGGCGCCTTATGTCCGGGCAGTCTGACCGGACCAACGAAATAAAGATAATTATCACTTTGTTTTTAGGAGGCTAGATTTTGGGCAAATATTTTGGTACAGATGGCTTTCGCGGCGAAGCGAACGTGGACCTGACATTTGATCACGCGGTCAAGATCGGCAGATTTCTGGGTTGGTACTATGGGACCAGGCTCGGCAAGAAGGCCAAAGTCCTGATCGGCAAGGACACACGCCGCTCCTCATACATGTTCGAGTACGCGCTCTGCACGGGCCTTATGGCATCCGGCGCCGACGCTTACATCATGCATGTAACGACAACTCCGTCTGTTTCTTACATCACAAGGACGGATTCCTTTGACTGCGGCATTATGATCTCCGCGTCCCACAACCCCTATTATGACAACGGCATCAAGCTGATGAATCACAACGGGGAGAAGATGGACGAAGAGACGATCCTTGAAGTTGAGAAGTATCTCGACGGAGAGATCGCAGAGATCCCTATGGCAAAGGACAGCGACATCGGAAGGACCGTGGACTATGTGGCGGGAAGAAACCGCTACATCGGTTACCTGATCTCCCTGTCAAAATACAGTTTTAACGGCAAGCGTGTCGGACTGGACGTCGCCAACGGCGCGGCCTGGTCCATCGCGAAGAGCGTTTTCGATGCCCTCGGAGCAAAGACCTATGTCATCAATAACGATCCGGACGGCTTCAACATCAACACCGACTGCGGCTCCACGCACATCGAGCACCTCCGCAAATTCGTTTTGGAGAACAAGCTGGATGTCGGATTCGCCTATGACGGCGACGCGGACCGCTGCCTCTGCGTGGACGAGAAGGGCAACATCGTTACCGGTGACCATATCCTGTACATCTACGGCAAGTACATGAAGGAGAGAGGAAAACTTCTCAACAATACCGTCGTGACGACAGTCATGTCGAACTTCGGTCTGTACAAGGCGCTTGACAAGGCAGGAATCGGCTACGCTAAGACTAGCGTCGGCGACAAGTACGTGTATGAGAACATGGTCAGGTACGGCAACCGTATCGGCGGCGAGCAGTCCGGACACATTATTTTCTCCAAGTACGCAACGACCGGTGACGGTATTTTGACCAGTCTGAAGATCATGGAGGTCATGCTGGCCAAGGAGAAGCCTCTCAGTGTTTTGGCGGCGCCCGTGGTATTCTATCCGCAGGTGCTCAAGAACGTCCGCGTTAAGAGCAAACCCGACGCGCAGAACGATCCCGATGTCATGGAAGCGGTCAAGATCGTCGGCGAAAAGCTCGGCCAGGACGGAAGGATCCTTGTACGCGAGTCCGGCACTGAGCCGGTGATCCGCGTCATGGTGGAAGCGGATACAGATGAGATCTGCGAGAAATATGTGGACTCCGTCATTGAAGTGATCGGAGAAAAAGGACATTTCGCGTAAAGAGCATAAGACAGAGAATCGAATCAAACAGAGAATAAAAGGAGATAATAATGAGAGTAGTCATTCAGGAAAACTACGATAAGATGAGCAAGTGGACAGCGGATTACATCGCTGCAAAGATCAAGGCGCACAAGGAAGACAGGCCTTTTGTCCTCGGACTTCCCACCGGCTCTTCACCGATCGGCGTTTACAACGAGCTTGTCAGAATGTATAAGGCAGGAGAGATCAGCTTCAAGAACGTCGTCACCTTCAACATGGACGAGTATGTGAATCTTCCCAAAGAGCACGATCAGAGCTACTGGTATTTCATGCACTACTATTTCTTTGATCACGTAGATGTCCCGAAGGAGAACATCAATATCCTGAACGGCCTTGCAGAGGATCTGGAAGCTGAGTGCGCAGCCTATGAGGCGAAGATCGCTTCTTACGGCGGCGTCGACCTGTTCCTGGGCGGTATCGGCGTCGACGGCCACATCGCGTTCAATGAGCCCGGCACTTCCCTTACTTCCCGCACCGGAATCCGGAAGCTTACAAGCGACACAAGGATCGTCAACTCCCGTTTCTTTGACAATGATCCTGAAAAGGTGCCCGCATACGCGTTATGTACAGGCGTCGCAACTATTATGGATGCAAAGGAAGTCCTCATCGAGATCAGCGGCCACAACAAGGCACGCGCTATGGCACATGTCGTAGAGGGCGGGATCAGCCAGATGTGGACATGCAGCTGCCTGCAGATGCATGAGAATGCGATCATCGCTTGCGACGAGGCGGCATGCGGCGAGCTGAAGGTAGATACCTATAAGTTTTTCCTTGACATCGAAAAGGAAGAGAGACTGTAATCGCAGTGTTAACGGATGACAGGGGAGGAAAAGCCCCCTGTCATCTTTTATGATTTTCGTATGACTTACGCAAACACCATAATATAGGAGAATTATATGTGTGGAATTGTCGGATATATCGGACATAAACAAGCGGCTCCGATCCTGCTTGAAGGACTGAGCAAACTTGAATACAGAGGATATGATTCTGCAGGCATCGCCGTCAGAAACGGGGATGCGCTGGCGGAAGTCGTCAAATCGACCGGAAAGCTGAAAAATCTTTCGGAGAAGACCGACGGCGGCCGCACGCTGCAGGGCGCCTGCGGCATCGGCCATACGCGCTGGGCTACGCACGGTGACCCGACGCAGACGAACGCGCACCCGCATGTTTCGGGCAACTGCACGGGATCGGCTTCCGGACCCGTGGAATCTTCAGTTGTCGGCGTTCACAACGGAATCATTGAGAACTACCAGGAGCTCAAGGACAAGCTCCTCAAACACGGCTACCAGTTTTACAGCCAGACCGATACGGAAGTGGTCATCAAACTGGTCGACTATTACTACAAGAAATACAAGATGGGACCGATCGACGCCATTGCAAAGACGATGGTGCGCGTCAGGGGTTCCTACGCGCTGGAGCTGATGTTCCGCGATTACCCCGAGACGATCTGGGTGGCGAGAAAAGACAGCCCTATGATCATCGGCGTCACGGACGACGAGACATACGCGGCTTCGGACGTTCCCGCGATCCTCAAGTATACGAACAGGGTGTATTACATCGGCAACCTGCAGATGGCGAAGCTGACAGCAGGCCGCGCAGTGTTTTATGACCTGAACGGCGACGAGATCGAGATCGAGGAGAGCGAGATCACGTTCTCGGCGGAATCTGCCGATATGGGCGGCTTCGAGCACTTCATGATGAAGGAGATCCACGAGCAGCCGCAGGCAGTGCAGGACACATTGGATTACGCGATCGATGACGGCCGCATCAATTTTGAAAAGATCGGGATCACCGACGACATCATCCGCGACGTCACACAGATCCACGTCGTTGCATGCGGTTCCGCATGGCACGTGGGAACAGCGGCACAGTACGTGATCGAAGACCTGGTGAGGATCCCGGTCCGCGTTGAGCTCGCCTCGGAATTCCGTTACAGGAATCCGATCCTGAACCCGAACGACCTGGTGGTCGTCATCAGCCAGAGCGGCGAGACGGCAGACAGCCTGGCGGCGCTGCGCGAGGCGAAGGGCAGGGGGATCAGGACGCTCGCTGTCGTAAACGTCGAGGGAAGCAGCATTGCCCGTGAAGCGGACTTTGTCTTCTACACCAAAGCCGGCATCGAGATCGCGGTCGCGACGACGAAGGGCTATACGGCGCAGCTGATCGTTATGTACCTTCTCGCCCTGCAGTTCAGCCTGGTGCGCGGGACGATCACGGAAGAACAGTATTTTGACTATATCAGGGAACTCAGGAAGATCCCCGCAGGCATCCGCAGGATCCTCGAGGAGAAGGAGCGGCTTCAGTGGTTCGCGTCCAAGTACTCGAGTATGCACGATTCCTTCTTCATCGGAAGGGGACTCGACTACGCGGTGTGCCAGGAGGGAAGCCTTAAGATGAAGGAGATCTCCTATGTGCACTCCGAAGCCTATGCGGGAGGAGAGCTCAAGCACGGGACGATCAGTCTTGTCGAGGACGGCATCCTCGTCGTAGGCGTGCTCACGCAGGACGGCCTGTTTGAAAAGACCATCAGCAACATGGTGGAATGCAAGAGCCGCGGCGCGTATCTTATGGGCCTTACGACTTACGGACACTACGAGATCGAAGAGACGGCGGATTTCACTCTCTACGTTCCCAGGATCGACCAGCACTTCGTGGCAAGCCTTGCGGTGATCCCGCTGCAGCTGCTGGGATACTACGTATCCTGCGCGAAGGGCCTGGATGTGGACAAACCGAGAAATCTTGCAAAGAGTGTAACAGTAGAATGAATTATGCGGTAATCCTATCGGGAGGCATCGGCACCCGTATGCAAATGGGGAATTTCCCCAAGCAGTACTATAAAGTAAAAGGGAAGATGATCCTTGAGTATACACTGGACACGTTTGAGAAAGCGGAGCCGGTGGAGGCGATCGTTGTTGTCATGGCCAAAGAATGGCAGAAACGGTTGGAAAAGGATCTTTGCGGCAAGTACAAAAAGCTGATCGGCTTTGCGGAGCCCGGCGCGGTGCGCCAGGAGTCGATCCTGAGCGGTCTTTCGCTCTGCATGGAGAGATCAGAGTCCGAGGAGGACAAAGTGATCATCCATGACGGGGTCAGACCCCTTGTGAGCGGTGAGCTGATCAGCGCGTGCTTTGCGGCGCTCGGTGAATACGAGGCCTGCCTTCCGGTGATTCCCGCCGCGGACACGATCTACTACAGTGAGAATGGCAAGGGTGTGGACCGGCTGCTCGACAGATCCAAGCTGTACATGGGGCAGTCGCCGGAGACATTCTATCTTCATCAGTACTATAAAGCGCACGAAGGCAGAAGCCGCGAGTTTCTGCAGAGCATGCGCGGGACGACGGAGATCGCGCATGTCGCCGGAATGAAGATCTGTATGATCCCGGGGGAGAACCTGAATTTTAAGATCACGACACAGGCGGATCTTCAGAGATTTCGAATGATCGCGGAAGCCGGAGAAAGAGAGATGACATAATGAGGATCAAAGAATATCTTTTAAAGTTCGTTGCCGGAGCACTGTGTGTCGTCATGGCGGCGATCCTGATCGCGCTGTTCTTCATGAACCGCGTAAGGAACGCGGAGCGCGCTGAAACGGTGCGCCAGAAGGCCCGGGAAATGGCACAGCAGGAACAGCTCAAAAAAGAGACGGCGGAAGACCTCTACGACGACCTGGTGTCGAGCCTTTCCATGCGCAGCATCGTCTGCTGGGGAGATACGGAGATGGCCGGGAACGGCGATCTTTCGCTTCCCAAGGCACTCAAAGAGACCGCGAACGAGAAGCTCTTCGCGGAGGCGGCCACTGCTTTTTCCAATGTCATGGACAAGGAGGCGGAGCCCGCCCTTTCTGTGACAGTGAGCAACATGGGCGTTAAGAACGAAGGAATGCGCGAGATCCTCGTGCGGGCCGGCGTCAATGAACTGCAGATCGGCGAGTGGACCGTGCTGCCCGCGGAAGAAGAACCGCACAACATTGTGTTTAAGGACGATATTTCCTGGTCGCCGCTGCACTTTGCGAGACAGAGCGAAGTGCGCTTCGGAAAGACCGAGATCGCCGGCATCACCGGTGCCCTTGCAGTCGGAGAGGGCGAGTACGACGAAGATCATCCGAGATTCGCGTTTCTCCGCGATGAAGAAGGGGACAGCATAGCTGTCGGCGCAGGGACGGTCATTGAGATCGCTTCCGCCACAAAGTACATCGGGGATATTCCCGTGTTTTTCTTTGAGGATGACTCCGCTGACTCGGTCTCAGACTTTGTCTCGGACCTGGAGGACCTGGTGGAGCGCTATACGGAATTTGACACGGAGCCGGAGGAAGACGGGGCGGAGGATGCGGACTCTGAGGAGGGATCTGCGGAAGACGCTTCGGAAGACGGCGGGGAAACGGAAGGTGCGGCGGAAGGCAGCACGCAGACAGAGCTCGCGGCAGCAGAAGAACCGGCTGCGGCAGAGGAGCCTTTGGGAGGCCTCCGCTACGTCGTGATCTGTACAGCCGAAGAGGATTCCGAACTCGACAACGCCCTGTGGGAGGCGTTCGGCGCGCACTATATCCGAAACGACACCTACGCGTATGAGATGACCGAAGACAGCTACAAGAAGCTGGCAGAGGAAGTCTTCGCGAAACTTGACAGCCAGGGGTGTTTTGGCAGTGTCAAAACACAGATCGCGGAAGCTGTGAAACAGCTCGGGGATCTGTAAACCGGGTTGATCGACCGCTTTATCATGATCACCTCCGCATCAAGAAGAGGGTTCTATTCGGCGCAGAATGCGCTATAATAAACCTGACAGACTTGATGAGCGGCCGGAATGCTGCAGTACAGCGCACGGCGCTCTTATAGGGAGGATAGAGTATGGGTATGGATTTGAAGCAGCTCGAAGAGAAGATCCGTCTTCTGGCAACGGACGGGTTCGGCGGAAAGAGAGATCTTCTGCCGTTGTACGCTGACCGGGACGCAATGGAGACGCTCGTTAAGTATCTGGCGGAACCGTTTCGCGGCAAGGTGGACTGCGTGTGCTCCCCTGAATCCCTCGGATTTATTCTCGGCAGTATGCTGGCGTATGAACTGGGCGTAGGATTTGTGGTGATCCGCAGAAACCAGCAGTTCCTCATCGACACGGATCTGCAGGTATCCGCTTCCTATATCAATCACCGCGACAAGGTCACGACCCTGATCACGGAGAAATGTCTTCTTCCGTCTGAGAGCAGGGTGCTGCTCGCGGACGACTGGATGAGTACGGCGGCTACAGTGCAGGCCTGCTCGAACATGATCGAAGACGCCGGATGCAAGGTGGTCGGGATCGCTGCGGTGGGCGTAAGCTACGAGTCAGCCGCAAAGGACATGATCGACGCCGGAAGCGTGAGATACGTGTACTGCCAGAAATAAGGGGAGTATTGGAAGCGGTCGCCGCCTGGCGGCCGCTTTTTTGCGGCCGGGGACCTGTATGCGGTAAAGGGTCCATAATTCATAAAAATATCATAGGCGCGCAATCTGTCCGATTGACGGTGTATGGTATAATGGCGTAAAAGAGTCAGTAAACGATTGTTGCAACGAGAGAGGAACATAAAATGACAAAAAACAACTATGTGATCGGCGTTCTTGGAGGAATGGGAACCTATGCGACGATCCATCTCTTCCAGCAGTACGCGCAGGTCTTTGAGGCGGAGAAGGAATGGGACAGACCGCGCATGATCATCGACAACAGATGCACGATGCCGAGCCGCGTGAGGGCTCTTCTTTATAATGAGAATGTGGAGCAGCTGGCTGACCAGATGGGAGAATCCATGCAGATGCTCAAGGATGCGGGATGTTCCAGGATCCTTCTGGCGTGCAATACGTCCCACCTGTTCCTTCCCATGATCTATGAGAAAGTTCCGGGACTGGAGCCGCTGGTGGTCCATATCATAAAGGCCTGTGTCGACCAGATCAAGAAGGATGGAGTGAAGGAAGTCTATCTGCTCGGCACCGAGGGAACGATCGATTCCGGTATTTATCAGAAGGCGCTGGAGGCAGAAGGCGTAATCTGCAGCGTTCCCGAGCAGAAAGAGTATGTAAAGCTGCGCGACTGCATTGAGGCTGTCAAGCAGAATAAGTATACCGAAGATGTGAGGGAGACCTTCCTTGACCTGACGAACCGCTGCGAGACGCTGATCCTCGGATGCACGGAGCTTCCGATCCTGTACGAGAAGTACAAAGACGGCGTGACCTGCCGCAAGGTGTATGATCCGCTGCTTCTGGGCGTGAAGATCCTCAAAGAGGAGTACGACGCATTATGATCCGCAGTGATTCCGTGGACGCGATCCGTCCGGTCCCGCAGCAGCGCATCATCGGGAAGATGAACGAATACATGAGCCGGCGCGATTACGCGGCAGCGCAGAGACATCTCCTCTACTGGCTCGCGGAAGCGGAGCTCGGAGGAGACCTGCGCGGACAGCTGATGCTCAGGAACGAGCTGATCGGGCACTACCGGAAGACCGCGCAGAAAGAACCGGCCATGGAAAGCGCGGGGAAAGCGCTGGAGCTTCTTGCGGAGCTCGACATGGAAGGGACGATCAGCGCGGGTACGACGTATGTCAATATTGCGACGGCGTACAATGCTTTCGGCGAATATGAGAAGTCGATGGAGATGTTCCGCAAGGCGCGCACGGCTTACGAGGGCAGCGGGCACACGGAACCGCAGCTCCTCGGAGGGCTGTACAACAACATGGCGCTGACGTGTACGGCGCTGGGAAACTATGACGAAGCGATGGAGCTCTATGGGAAGGCGCTGCGCGTGATGGAACAGGTCCCGGACGGCGAGCCGGAGCAGGCCATCACCTGTCTCAACATGGCCAATACAGCGGAAGCGCAGCTGGGCATGGAGGAAGGCGAGAGCCGCATCTGCGAGCTGGTGGAGCGCGCCGAGGACCTTCTCGAGGCAAAAGCCGGGGAGCTTTTGGGAAAAGAAGATGTGCTGTTAGATGACAGCGCGGCGGTTTCCGCTCTGGACCGCGAAGAGAAGGCAAGGCTCGGCTATTTTGCCTTTGTCTGTGAAAAATGCGCGCCGACATTTTCGTATTACGGATATTTTCTGGCAGCGGAGCGGCTGGCAGCGCGGGCAGATAAGCTGGCGGGGATGCTGTAAGAGGTATTGGCTGTAAGAGGTATTGAATTTGAAGGGACTGGAGATTTCCAAGGCGTTTTATAAAGAATACGGGGAGCCGATGCTCCGGGAGAGATTCCCGAAACTGAGAGGGTATCTCGCCGTCGGGCTGATCGGGAGCGGATCCGAGTGCTACGGATACGACGACGGGCTCTCGAGGGACCACGACTTTGAGCCGGGATTTTGTATTTTCCTGCCCGGCGAGGAGGTTGTGGACCGGAAGGCGGCGTTCGCGCTCGAGAGGGCGTACGCGTCTTTGCCGAAGGAATTCATGGGTCTTCGCCGCGCGACAGTCGCCCCGGTGGGCGGCGCAAGGCACGGCGTCCTCAGGACATCGGAGTTTCTGCTGGACAAGACCGGCACGAAGGACGGCAACCTGAGCCTTATGCAGTGGCTTTCCCTGCCGGACTACTCCCTGTCGGAAGTCGTCAACGGCGAGATCTTCGAGGACGGGTACGGGGAGATCACGGCGGTCCGCGAAAAGTTAAGGCACCGCCCGGAAGACGTCCGGCGCAAGAAACTTGCCGGAAACCTATTGCTCATGGCGCAGTCCGGGCAGTATAATTACCGGCGCTGCCTGGGACACGGGGAGACCGCGGCGGCGCAGCTGGCGGTCGTAGAATTTGTCAAAACAGCGATGGCTGTCACTTTTTTGCTGAAC
>CACXMK010000067.1 GCA_902768735.1 uncultured Lachnospiraceae bacterium
CTGATCGATATGAATTTCTCAGGCATCGAGCAGATCCTGGAGAAGGCCAATTCCGGCGGCCGGTCGGAGTATATCTACCTGTGCAGCGGAAGCGGGGAGATCATCTATCATCCCCGAATGAGCCTCATCAACGCAGGGCTGTTTGAGGAAAAAACAGTGACAGAAAGCCGCTCGGACGGGGTCTATCATGACTGGCAGGGCGGAAAAAGCAGCGTCACGATCATCAAGACCGTAAGCTATACGGGATGGAAACTGGTCAGCGTGATCCCTCTTAGGGATGACATCATCGGCATGGGCAAAACACAGTATTTTGTCGTCTTTGTCCTTTCATTTTCACTGCTCGGAGTCCTGATCCTCAACCAGCTGGTATCAGGAAGCGTGACCAGCCCCCTTCGGAAACTGGACGAATCGGTCAGGGACATCGAGAATGGAAACCTCAATCCGGATATTTATATCGGGGGACCGCAGGAGGTAGAGCACCTGGGGCGGACCCTCAGGACTTCTGTCCAGAAGATCAACCAGCTGATGGACGACATCGTGTCCGAACAGGAGGAGAAGAGAAGGAGCGAGCTGGACGCGCTGCAGTCCCAGATCAACCCCCATTTCCTTTACAATACGCTGGATTCGGTCGTGTGGATGATCGAAGGGGGACATGACGAGGGGGCCGTTTACATGATCCGCCAACTGGCGAGCCTCCTGCGGATCAGTATCAGCAAGGGAAAGACCATCATCCCTATCAGGGACGAGATTCGGCACGCGGAGTCTTATATGAACATCCAGAAGATCCGCTATAAAAACACGTTTGAGTTCAGCTATGAGATCCCTGAAGAGATCATGGACCTGTGCACCGTCAAGCTGATCCTGCAGCCGATCCTGGAAAACGCCATCTATTACGGCGTTCAGAGCATGGACGGAGATGGAGAGATCCTGGTGCGGGGCAGCAGGGAGGGATATAACGTCTATCTGGACGTCATTGACAACGGCCTCGGAATGCCCGAGGAAAAAGTGGCGGCGCTCCTTACGGGCAGCAGCGCCGAGGAGGAACTGAACTCATCCAGACACGGGAACGGCGTGGGACTAAGGAACGTCCATACGAGGATCCAGCTGCGTTTCGGACCGGCATACGGGCTGGAAGTCCGGAGCGAGCCGGATGAGGGTACCATGGTCAGGATCAAACTTCCGGCAATTCCATACAGACAGGATATTGAAAAGATACTGGATGGCAAGAAGGAGAGAAGCAGTGAAGCCTAAGAATCATTTTCTTGAAGAGCAGTGGAGCTCATACATCATCCTGCTGCTTCTCATCGCGGTCACGCTTTGGTCTGCCTACAGCCTGGTCCGGACAGACGAGGAGACACCTCAGCCGAGAGTCTCTGTACTTGTAGAGGACAGCAGCAATGAGCGATGGACGGCGTTCCGGCTGGGGCTGGATCAGGCTGCCAGGGAATACGGCGCCGATGTGACGTTTATCACGTCTTCCGTCTTTAGCAGCTCGGAGGACCAGAAGAACCTGATCGGCCAGGAAGCAGCCGGAAGTACGGACGCGCTGATCCTTTCTCCGTATGACTCGGAGGAGACCGATTATATATCCGGCGCCGTGAAACTCGTCTATGTGGAAACGGACGGGATCAGGGACCGCAGTGAAGGGACAGTTGCTGTCGTGCCGCCCGGAAGAAAGATAGGAGAGGCCCTGGGGCAGATGCTCCTTGAGAGGAACGGCCCGAAGCTCTCCGTGGCGATCCTTCTCGGAAACACGCACCGGTATTCTCAAATGGAAATGCTGCAGGGACTTACGGAGGTCATAGAGAGCGCCGGCGGCAGTGTTTTTCCAATTGAGGCCGAAGAGGAGGATCTGCCGGATGCGATGGCCCTCGCAAAGAAAGCGGACCTGATCGCTGTTTTGGAGGATCGACTCCTTATGGAGGCCGCGAAGCTGTCGGCATCGAGCAATTTCGGGGAGAGCATCCTTTACGGAGTGGGATGCAGCCCTTCCAATATCAGCTATCTGGACAGAGGCGTGATCAGCGGGATGGTCGTCCCCAATGAATTCACCATGGGGTACCAGAGCCTCGCGCAGCTGACGGAGTTCCTTAAGAAGGACATTCCGGTCATGAAGGACATAGAGGTCGGGTTTACCTGTGTCCGCACAGACGATGTCCACAATCCGGCCAATGAAAAGCTGCTGTTTCCTGTGATCCAGTAAAGGGGGCGTATGTGAAAAAGTGCAGAAGTTTTTTTGGAATGCTGTGCGCGGTATGCCTGTGCGCCGCCCTTTTGACAGCGTGCGGTTCTAAACCGGGGAACAGGACCAGGGAGATCCGCATTGGCGTCACGGTTTATGACGAATATGACACTTTCATCACTGAACTGATGGAGGTATTCATGGCGGATGTGGCAGAAGCAAATGCCCGGGACCAGGAGACGACAGTCAGTGTTTTGACATACAACGCCGCGCAGAGCCAGATCACGCAGAATGAGCAGGTGGAGAAGCTGATCTCCAAGGGATGTGACCTGATCTGCGTGAACCTGGTGGACAGAACGGATCCGTCCATGATCATCGACATGGCCAGGGAGGCGGATATCCCGGTGATCTTTTTCAACCGCGAACTGGTGGAGGAGGATCTCTTCAGCTGGGACAAGCTGTATTACATCGGGGCCGATGCGTCGGAGTCCGGAAAGATAGAGGGGCGCATTGCCGCAGCCTATCTGAAAGAGAACCCGGGCGCGGACCGCAACGGTGACGGCAGTATCCAGTATGTGGTGCTCGAAGGAGAAGCGGGTCATCAGGACGCTATCGTAAGGAGCGATACCTCCGTGGACGCGCTGCTTGAAGAGGGGATCAAGATCGAGAAGCTGGAGTCCTCGATCGCCAACTGGAACAGGGGCCAGGCCCAGAACAGGATGAGCCAGCTGATCGACCGCTACGGGGAGGAGATCGAGCTGGTCCTCACCAATAATGACGATATGGCGCTCGGCGCTGTCGACGAATATGACAAAAGAGAGACGGCCGGGGATAAACGCCCTGCCATCATCGGAATCGACGGAACAAAGGTCGGGTTGGAAGGCGTCAGAAATGGCAAACTGATCGGAACGGTGTATAATGACAAGGAAGGGCAGGCCCTGGCGATGCTGCAGCTGGCCCAGGCGGTGATTTCCGGTAAAGATCCGGACAGTCTTTCCTTTGCGGACGGTCTTTCCCTGACAGAGGGCAAGTATATCCGTCTTCCCTATTCGGAGATCACACCAGAGAATATCAGTCAGTACGATAAGGGTGAGTGAGCGTTTAAGGGTGAGTGAGCGTTTAAGGGCGAGTGAGCAGAGAAAAGCGATTGAGCGTGACAGGAGGGTGTATGTACGAGGTAAACGAGTGCTGGAGCGAGTATTACAGTGAACTGGATCCCGACAGGAGAAGGGAACTGTATCAGACCATCATACAGGAGCAGGAAGACGACGGGGCGAACACGTTCCGCAAAAAGCTCATGGACCTGCGCCATACGGACCCGAAGAAAAGTGCGCGCAAGGTCGACAATTTCGTCTGGAATATGGTGATCCTGCCAGGTTACCTGCGTCCCATGTATTATTTCAGGGCTGTGGGAGAGCGGGAGATGCAGAATGTCATCCGTGAGCTCGGTCTTGAAAACGCAGCGGAATGGGACGACACAAAGCGCGCTGCGGCGTACTGGGAATACCGCAATGCTGCCCTGCGCTATCTGTCCACCTGCAGCGGCCCGAACTACGCCAAGAAGCTCTTCGGGACCATGCAGTCAAGCGATGAAGAAAAGCTGACAAAGACAGCCCGTGACTTTTACCACATGACAGTGACCGTTCCGGCAAAGTACGAAAAGGAAAAGGAACTGGAACTCTTTATCCGCGCGCTGCAGGACGCGTTCCTCTCATCTTCCAGAGAAGCCAGGAGGGCATGGCGCGAAGCGGAGATCACGCAGAAGGACACAAAAGTCAAGTTTTTTGCATAAACCAAAAGAAAAAGGGGCTGTCGCTTGTGCGGCAGCTCCGTTTTCTTGACGAAACACCTCTGAAAATGCTATTATGAACATGTTCATAAAAACGCATAAATGTGAACGGCAAGCATTTTCACGGAGGTGCATCATGCCGAAAGTCATCGAGGGTTTGGAAGACAGGATTCTCCGGGCAGCCAGGAAAAGGCTGCTGGGTGAAGAATTGTCTTCTTTTTCTTTGCGCGGAGTGGCGGGCGACTGCGGGATCGCCGTGGGTACGATCTACAATTATTTCCGGAACAAGGAGACGCTCATGGCTGCCGTGATGGCGCAGGACTGGACGGACGCACTGAAAAGAACGCGGGAGGATCTGGAACACGCAGAGTCCCTTGAGGAGGGGCTGCTCCATATCTGCCGCGCGATACGGAATTTCTGTGCGGTCTACCGGGAAGTCTGGAGTTCCTACCCGGCGGGCGGAGAATTCAGTACACGGTACAGGAAGCGCCACGAGATGCTCCTGTCGCAGATCATGGAGATGATGAAAAGCCTGTTTGCGCGCTTTGAAGTGCCGTGTTCCGAGACCGGATCGACATTGTATGCGGAATTGATCATTGCCGGGGCGCAGCACCCGGAGATCAGGGAGGAGGAGATCATTGAAATTATTGGGAAAGCCATCGTTTAAAGCATTAACAAAACCGGCACTTAAGCCGCCGCTTAAGCTGTCTTCGAAGTCATCGGACGAGCCCTCCTTCCGGGAACTCAGAGCGGTCGACAACTTCTACCAGACATCACTGTTTTTCCCGATGCCGGCGGTACTTGTGAGCACGCTGACGGATACGGGAAAGACGACCTGCGGGCCGTACTCTCTTTTGGCACCGTTTTATATCGCCGGAAAAGAGTACTATGCGTTCATGCTGGAGTGCCGCAACTCGTCGAACACGGCGCAGAACCTGATCAAACATAAGAAGTGCGTCATCAACTTCCTGGGGGATGACCGGGCGACCTTCAAGGAGATGGTGCGGCTGGGGTGGCCCGGCGATACGCCGGAAGAGAAGATGAAGGACTTCCGGTTCCATCTTGAGGAGGGACTCAGGAAGGCAGAGGATCCGGAGGGCATCTATCCGCAGGTGATCTCGGAGGCACTGCAGGCAGTGGAGTGCACCTGGGTGGACACTCTCGATGGAGCGCAGGACGACGGGCCGCTCCCGGAAGGCACGGACCACTATGAGCTGGAAAAGTACCACGATTTCAACGGCATCACATCGCCGTACGGCGCGCACTTCGTCCTTCGCATTGACAAGATCCTGATGAAACCGCGCTATCGCGACGCGATCGTGAACGGCGTGCGGTCGCAGGATTTTCCGCCGCTCCCCGTGGACTACGGATACAGGGATTCCAAGAACTTCTGGTACCACAAACACAGAAGGCTCCTGCCGGAGCTTCTTCCGCAGAGGCAGACGACCGTGCAGTCCGTGCGGTACGCGGCAAACCGGCTGCAGACGGATGTGCAGTTTACGGACGCAGCGCTTGAGAAACTGGTCAAGGTCCCGCGCATCTTCCTGCCGACCGTGCTGAAGGGGTGCGTCAGCTGGGCGGAAGAGAATGGCGTGAAGGTGATCGATGTCGAGCAGATGGAGATCATTAACGATAAGCGATCAAAGGAGAAGAATAAGTAAGGGGTAAGGAGGGTCAATTACCATGAAGATTTTACTGGCAGGCGCGTTTGGCAATTTGGGAATCGAGATCCTGAGAGTACTCTGCGAGGGCGGACACGAGGTGATCGCGGCTGACCTGAAGGAAAAAGAAAACAACGGGCTGGAAGGCAAATACACCTTCCGCGCCATCGACGCGACCAAAAAAGAGACGCTGAAAGGCATTTGCGACGGCGCAGAGATTGTCATCACGACGATGGGACTTACGACCTCGTCCACGAAATTCACCGCCTATGATATCGACTATCAGGGGAACCTGAATCTCCTGGAAGAGGCTAAGGCAGCAGGCGTGAAGAAGTTCAACTACATCTCCGTCATCGCCTGCAAGGAGCCCGGCGCGGAGAAGGTGCCGATGCTGCACGCAAAGGCTATGTTCGAGGACGAGCTTGTTGGGAGCGGGCTTGAGTATGTGATCTACCGCCCGACCGGCTATTTCTACGACATCGCCAAGGTCTTCAAGCCCTATGTGGACAAGGGCGAGATGCAGCTGCTGAAGGGCTACCACGGCGTGAAGGCCAACGTAGTGGACTGCCCTGATTTTGCGGCGTTCATCGCGGAGCACATGCTGGATACGAACGCGGTCTATGAGGTCGGCGGCAAGGAGACCTATACCTACGAGGAGATGGCGAAGATGTGCTTCCGCGCAGCCGGAAAGCCCGTCATCATCAAGGACAGCCCGATCTGGATGTTCAGCATCCTTGCGAACCTTCCCAAGATCAAGAAGGCCGGCAAGCATGACATCATCCTGTTCTCCAAGTGGACGCTGTCCCACGACCTCGTAGGCAAAGACGTGACCGGCGACCATTCCTTCGCGGAATACATCAAGGAATACTTCGGCGCAAAGGAGGGATAAATCATGCTGCATCTGGACCCTTCGTATATCGGTAAAGTCTGGCCGGCCTTCATGTGGACGGTCTTCATTGTGGCGGCAGCCGGCTGCTGCATGGGCTTTCATGAATTTGTCTGGTTCATGTCCGTGGGTTACGGCTTCGCGGTCATGTGCATCGGTATTTTCCATCTGATCTTTGGCTTCGTGAGCGGAACCCTTACGGCGGCGACGGCCGTCATGGCGCTGCTTTTTGCGATCTATGGATACCGGCTCGGCGGCTATATTTTGAAGCGTGAGCTGACCAACGCCGCGTACCGCAAGACGCTGGAAGCCACAGGCTCCACGAAGCGGATGCCGGTCCCGATCGCCCTCTGCATGTGGGTATTCTGTGCGTGGCTATATGTCGCGGAGACCTCCTCTGTGACGTACCGGGTCATAAACAGAGCTGGAGACAATCTCTTCGCGTGGCTCGGCATTGTGATCATGGCGGTCGCGATCTATGGAGAGGCGATGGCAGACCGCCAGAAATCCGCGGCCAAAAAGATTAATCCGAAGCGCTTCTGCGACACCGGACTGTACAAATACGTGCGCTGCCCGAACTATTTTTCAGAAGTCCTGTTCTGGTTCGGCGTGACCGTATCCGGCATCGGCGCCGTTCAGGGCAGGCAGTGGATCATGGTGCTCGTGGCCTTTGCCATGATCACCTACGTCATGTACAATTCCGCGCAGCGTCTGGAACTGCGGCACGAAAAGACCTATGGGCTTGACCCGGAATACCAGAAGTACTCCGATACAGTGCCGCTCCTGTTCCCGTTTACAAAGCAGTACCATTCAATGAAGGTGTATAGGGACTGACAGGGATCTCGCGAAAGGGATGACTTGAAAGGGATTACTTATGAAAGAATTTACTATACCCATGGCCTTGGTCGACCTGCTGCCTGTCCTGTTCTTCTGCCTTGGCGCGCGGGAACTCGCAGCCGACCTCAAACGAAAAACAGATCGTCCCGCCAAGATCTTCTTCGTGGCGGGAACCTGGATCGTCTGCGCAGCAGGTCTTCTCAAGGCACTCTACAAAATGATCTATGCGCTCGGGATAGGAGATCCCATCTGGATGAGCGAACAGTTTTTCCAGAACCAGTCCTTTGGATTCCTCCTGGCCGGCATCGGGCTGACACTGGCTGTGACGGGCTTTGATAAGAAGCGGAGTGAAGGGGAAAAAGACAGCGGGTACGACAGTGATCATGAAAACAAAGAGTACTCTTTCGCGGTGCTTCCGACCATGGCCCTTGTGGGATTCATGGTGGTAGGCCTTGCTGCGCTCGACGCTTCGCTGTGCTATCTCGCGGCAAAAATGAAGAAGCGCAGCGCGCTGGTCCTCTTCATTGTCAATTTCTTCCTGAGCCTCGGGATGGGATACCTGTCGTCGAAGAACTTTGATAAGGCGTCCATGAACTGGATCGCGCAGGGCATCAACGCTGTCGGGCAGCTGGCGTTCTTTATGGGCTGCCACATCCTGCACCGGGCGGGCCTTAATAAGCTTTAAAGAGTAATGATCGGGAAGCAAGGAGAGAAACAAATGCCGGAATATCCGCAAAAGAAAGCTGTAAATCCGATCACGCACGGTGTGATCTGGAAGCAGCTTCTTCTGTATTTTTTCCCGCTCCTCGCATCCTCGTTCCTGCAGCTCTGCTACAACACCGCTGACACGATCATCGTCGGCCGGTTCGTTGGCAAAATAGCGCTGACCGCCGTCGGCGGCTCCGCGGGACAGATTTACGCCATGGTTACGGAGTTTATGATCGGCGTGTCGGGAGGCGCGGCGGTGATCCTGTCGCAGGCTTACGGCGCGCGTAATAAGAAGCTGCTCGATGACGGGCTGCACAATGCCGTCGCGCTGGCACTGGCGATGGGGGCACTGTTCACTGTAACGGGCCTGATCTTGTCAGGGACGGCGCTCAGGATCTCAGGCGCACCGGCGGAGACTATGGCAGGTTCGCTCCTCTATCTGCGGGTCGTCTTTGCGGGGCTGATCCCCTGCGCGCTCTACAACATGGGCGCCGGCGTATTGCGGGCAGTAGGAGATTCGAGAAGGCCGCTGCGATTTCTCGTGATCAGCATCGGGCTCAACATCGCGCTGGACCTTCTCTTTGTCGCGGTCTTTCAAATGGGGATCGGCGGCGCGGCGCTCGCCACGATCCTGACGCAGACACTGAGCGCGGTGCTTGTGCTGCGGACGCTGGTGAAGGGGAGAAAGGGGACAGAAGCCGAAGAAGCAAGGATGGAAGCTGCTGTCGAAGGAGCCGGCGCATTGCTGCCTGCTCTTGACTTGCGCTGTCTGCGCCTGCAGAAGGACATTGCTCTCAAGATGCTCCGGCTCGGCGTTCCACTCGGGCTGGAGACCCTCATGTATACTTTTTCCTGCGTGATCATCACTTCCGCTGTCAATACGTTTGGGACGGATACAGTTGCCGCATACGCGGGATTTGTCCGCATTGAATCCTTCTACTGGATGCTGGAGCAGGCGTTTGCCGTTTCGATCACGACGTTTGTGGGACAGAACCTGGGCGCGGGGTGTTTTGACCGGGTGCGCAGTGTCTCGCGGCAGGGCGCGGTGCTGATGTACATTTTCATGGGAACGGCGATCGTGATCATGTATACGGGGTCGCCGGTCTGGCTGGGGCTGTTCACGACGGACCCGGACGTCATCGGGATCGGCGTCGCGATGATGCGGTTCCTGCTGCCGTTCTATATCCTGTACGTGCCGAACGGTGTATTCTTTTCGACGCTGCGGGGGATGGGGGACTCGCTGCGGCCTGCGCTGATCACGTTCTGCGGCGTGTGCGTGCTGCGGATCCTGTGGGTGCTGCTGGTCTTTCCGAAGTTCCAGACGATGAAGGTGCTGCTGTTCTGCTTCCCGGTGTCGTGGAGCGTGACGGCGGTCACTTATGCGGTGTATTACAGGTGGTATAGGAAGACTCATTACTTGACAATCGGCAGTATGTGAGTAATAATTCTTTCATAAAATCGAAAATGAGTCAAAAGATTGAAGGAACGGCAAGGATGTCGTGATCCCTTATGCAGCTGCGCGCTGCTGCGGGATGGCGTGATCCTTGCCGTTCTTTTTCTTTTGGCAAGAAGGAGGCAATGTTATGTGTTCAATACTGGCTTACTGCAGTGCTGAGGCGGATCAGGAGAGGATCCCGGAGATGCTGTCCAAGACGATCTCGAGAGGACCGGACGACAGCAGGATCATAAGTACCGGGAACGGGTACCTCGGCTTTAACCGTCTTTCCATCATGGGGCTGACTCCCGACGGGATGCAGCCGTTCCTTCTTGACGGGAACGCAGTGGTCTGTAATGGCGAGCTGTACGGCTTCCGAAAGAAGAAAGAGGACCTGATCTCGAAGGGCTA
>CACXMK010000068.1 GCA_902768735.1 uncultured Lachnospiraceae bacterium
TTCGTTTCGGCTCCAAAATCTATAAGGAGGTAACAAAATGGCAAAGGTTGAATTGAAGCAGCCGGTCGTACAGGAGATTTCCAAGGCGATCGAAGGCGCGCAGTCTGTGGTTCTTGTTGATCACAGAGGACTGACAGTTCAGCAGGATACAGAGCTCCGCAAGCAGCTCCGCGAAGCCGGTGTGACTTACAAAGTCTACAAGAACACCATGATGAACTTCGCGTTCAAGGGCACAGATTGCGAAGGCCTGTCCGATCTTCTGAACGGTCCCAGCGCTATTGCAGTTTCTAAGGACGATGCTACAGCTCCTGCCCGTATTCTCTGCGAATTCGCAAAGAAAGCTCCCAAGCTTGAAGTCAAGGGCGGCGTTGTAGAAGGCAAAGTGCTTGATGTGGCAGCAATCGGCGAGGTCGCTCAGATCCCGTCCAGAGAGGTTCTCCTGGGCAGACTGTTCGGCAGTTTCCAGTCCCCGATCGCAAGCTTCGCCCGCATTATCAAGCAGATCGCGGAGAAGGATTCCGAAGGCGCTCCCGCAGAAGCAGCAGAGGCGTGATCTTCACAGGATCCTTAAATCCGGTTTTCCGGGCTTTCAAAAAACAGCCCGGCACACGTATCACAGTTTAATTCACGATTTATTTACATGGAGGTAAATACAATGGCAAAGTTGACAAATGCTGAGATCATTAGCGCGATCAAAGAGCTCACCGTTCTGGAGCTGAATGATCTGGTTAAGGCTTGCGAAGAGGAATTCGGCGTATCCGCAGCTGCAGGTGTTGCAGTTGTAGCCGGCCCCGCAGCTGAGGCTGTGGAAGAGAAGACAGAGTTTGATGTTGAGCTGACAAGCTTCGGCGCTCAGAAGATCAAGGTCATCAAGGTTGTCCGTGAGATCACCGGCCTTGGCCTGAAGGAAGCTAAGGAAGCTGTTGAAGGCGCTCCGAAGATCCTTAAGGAAGCTGTTTCCAAGGAAGAAGCTGAGCAGATCAAGGCTAAGCTCGAGGAGCAGGGCGCTACCGTTACCATCAAGTAATTGGTCTTTTCTAAATTTACTACCACAGATCCGGCTGTCGAACTATCCAGCCGGATCTTTTGTGCTTAATTAAGTACTTAAGTACTTGATCTTGTACGTACAAAAGGAGGTGAGTGTTATGGGGAAGAACACATACAATGACATTTTGAACGCTATCAAGGACATCACCGTCGCAGATCTGATCGAGCTGGTGAAAGCTTGTGAAGAGGAGTTTGGCGTCTCTGCAAAGCCTGAGGTCATACAGGACCCCGGTAATAATAATCAGAAGCAGCCGCAGAAGACGGAATTTGATGTCGAGCTGACAAGCTATGGCGCGCAGAAGATCAAGGTCATCAAGGTTGTCCGTGAGATCACCGGCCTTGGTCTCAAGGAAGCGAAGGAATTCGTGGAAGGCGTTCCGAAGATCCTTAAAGAAGCTGTTTCCATGGAAGAAGCCGAGCAGGTCAAGGCGAAGCTCGAAGAACAGGGCGCTGTCATTACTATTAAATGACCCTGTTCGTCCGATACACCTGCGATCGTATCAGATTTTAATGGATCGGATCTCAATGAATCGGTTCTGAATGTTTTAGTGGAGCCGGCTGCCGGAAAGGGCGGCCGGTTCTTCCAACGGATAATATACCCAATTTCAACCGGGAGGAACGGAAATTAATACTTCGTTCATAAAGTTATAAAAATATTTATTGACTGCTTGAGAATGCGATGGTATCATATTATTCGCATCTTTTTTGCGTGCCATGTTTTTGTGCTGCCCAAAAATAAGTCACAGGCAGCGATGAACTCTGTGGCGCGCGCAGAAACGTTTATACGAATTTCAACAATACGGGGTGAACCAGATGGAGAAATACAGGATACATCCTACAGGGGAAGGCAAGAGCATGCGCATGAGCTATCAGCGCCAGAAAGAAGTGCTGCCGATGCCTAACCTGATCGAAGTGCAGACCGACTCTTATAAATGGTTTTTAGAGAAGGGCCTGCAGGAGGTCTTTGATGATATCTCACCGATCGAGGACTTCAGCGGAAGGCTGAGCCTCTCCTTTATCAGCTACAGGCTTTGTGAAGACAAGGTGAAGTATTCCATCGAGAAGTGCAAGGAGAGAGATGCCACCTACGCGGCTCCTCTTATGGTCAAAGTGCGCCTTTTCGACAAGGAAAACGATAAAGAGATCGAAGATCACGAGATCTTCATGGGCGATCTTCCCCTTATGACACGTACCGGAACGTTCGTGATCAACGGTGCGGAGCGAGTCATCGTCAGCCAGCTGGTCCGTTCCCCGGGTATCTATTACGGAATTGACCAGGATAAATTTGGCAAAAAACTGTTCACCTGCACCGTGATCCCCAACAGAGGCGCGTGGCTCGAGTACGAGACCGATGCCAATGATATCTTTTACGTGAGGGTGGACCGCACAAGGAAGGTTCCGGTGACGGTTCTTGTCCGTGCGCTCGGTATCGGCACGAACGAAGAGATCCTCGATCTCTTTGGCGACGAGCCCAAGATCCGCGGCAGTTTCACGAAGGACTTCTCCGACAGTTACGAGACAGGACTTCTGGAACTCTACAAGAAGATCCGTCCCGGCGAGCCGCTTTCCGTTGAGAGTGCGGACAGCCTGATCAACGCGATGTTCTTCGATCCCCGCAGATACGATCTGGCAAAAGTCGGCCGCTATAAATTCAATAAGAAGCTCGCTTTCCGCAGCCGCATCAAGGATCATATCCTTGCGGAGGACGTTGTGGACGAGGCAAACGGCGATATCCTCGGCACTGCCGGCGAGATCGTGACCAGAGAGATGGCTGACGAGATCCAGAACGCGGCAGTCCCTTACGTTTGGATCCGCACGGAAGAACGCAATGTCAAGGTCCTGAGCAACCTCATGGTCGACATTACACACTATGTGGACTGCGATCCCGAAGAACTGGGCATCACTGAGCTGGTATACTATCCCGCCCTCCGCGAGATCCTTCTCCAGTATCAGGACAACGAGGATCCCGAGGCACTGGCTGACGCGCTCAGAAAGAGCGTTCACGAGCTGATCCCGAAGCATATCACGAAGGAAGACATCCTTGCTTCCATCAACTACAATATGCATCTGGAATACGGCATCGGCAACAACGACGACATCGACCACCTGGGCAACAGAAGGATCCGCAGCGTCGGAGAACTTCTTCAAAACCAGTACAGGATCGGCCTCTCCAGGATGGAGAGGGTCGTCCGCGAGAGAATGACGACTCACGACAACTCCGAGGAGATCTCCGCGCAGGGCCTCATCAACATCAAGCCTGTGCAGGCCGCGGTGAAAGAGTTCTTTGGCTCCTCACAGCTGTCCCAGTTCATGGACCAGAATAACCCGCTCGGCGAGCTGACGCACAAGAGGCGTCTCTCCGCGCTGGGTCCCGGCGGTCTTTCCAGAGACCGTGCCGGATTTGAGGTCCGTGACGTTCACTATACGCATTACGGAAGAATGTGCCCGATCGAGACGCCTGAAGGTCCCAACATCGGACTGATCAACTCTCTGGCAAGCTATGCGCGCATCAACGAGTATGGCTTTATCGAGGCACCTTACAGAAAGGTCGACCGCACGGATCCGCTCAATCCGCGCGTCACCGACGAAGTCGTTTACATGACGGCGGATGAAGAGGATAACTACCATGTCGCGCAGGCGAGCACGCCCCTCGACGAAAACGGGTATTTCGTTGACAACAACGTATCCGGACGTTACAAGACAGAGACATCTTCTTATAGGAAGACAGTCTTTGAATACATGGACGTATCTCCGAGAATGGTGTTCTCCGTCGCTACATCCCTGGTTCCTTTCCTTCAGAACGACGACGCGAACCGCGCTCTGATGGGATCGAACATGCAGAGGCAGGCAGTTCCGCTGCTTACGACAGAAGCTCCCGCAGTCGGCACCGGCATGGAAGCTAAGGCGGCGCGTGACTCCGGCGTTTGTGTGATCTCGCCCAAGTCCGGCGTTGTCGAGTTCGTCGACGCGACCACCATCAAGATGGCGTATGACGACGGCACGAAGGAAGAGATCCACCTGTCCAAATTTGAGCGCTCCAACCAGAGCAACTGCTACAACCAGAAGCCGATCGTCTTTACCGGCGAGAGAGTAAGGGAAGGCCAGATCATCGCAGACGGCCCTTCCACCTGTAACGGCGAGCTGGCTCTCGGCAAGAATCCGCTGATCGGATTCATGACCTGGGAAGGCTACAACTACGAGGACGCGGTCCTTCTGAGCGAGCGCCTCGTAAGAGATGACGTTTATACCTCTGTCCACATCGAGGAGTATGACTGCGAAGCCAGAGATACAAAGCTCGGTGCGGAAGAGATCACAAGAGACGTTCCCGGCGTCGGCGAAGACGCCCTTAAAGATCTGGATGAAATGGGAATCATCCGCATCGGCGCAGAAGTCCGCGCAGGTGACATCCTGGTCGGCAAGGTCACTCCCAAGGGAGAGACGGAACTGACAGCAGAAGAGAAGCTGCTTCGCGCGATCTTCGGCGAGAAGGCCAGAGAGGTCCGCGACACTTCCCTCAAAGTACCTCACGGCGAGTACGGCATTATCGTCGACACCAAGGTGTTCGAGCGCGAGAACGGCGACGAACTCAGCCCCGGCGTCAACAAGGCGGTCCGCATCTACATCGCGCAGAAGAGAAAGATCTCTGTCGGCGATAAGATGGCAGGCCGTCACGGAAACAAGGGTGTTGTATCCCGCGTTCTTCCTATTGAAGATATGCCTTACCTGCCCAACGGCAGACCTCTGGACATCGTCCTGAATCCTCTGGGCGTGCCTTCCCGTATGAACATCGGACAGATCCTTGAGATCCATCTGTCCCTTGCATCGCAGGCCCTCGGATTCAACGTCGCGACGCCTAACTTTGACGGCGCGAGCCAGGACGATATCATGGATGCCCTGGATCTCGCCAATGACTATGTAAACACCGAATGGGAAGAGTTTGAGGAGAAATACAGAGACGTCGTTCGTCCCGAGACGATGAAGTACCTGTATGACAACCGCGCCCACAGGGAGCTGTGGAAGGGTGTTCCGATCTCCAGAGACGGCAAGGTCTGGCTCAGGGACGGCCGCACAGGCGAGCTGTTCGACAACCCTGTTACGATCGGACACATGCATTACCTCAAGCTCCACCATCTGGTAGACGATAAGATCCACGCACGTTCCACGGGCCCTTACTCCCTGGTAACGCAGCAGCCTCTGGGCGGCAAAGCACAGTTCGGCGGCCAGCGTTTCGGAGAAATGGAAGTCTGGGCGCTGGAGGCATACGGCGCGGCTTATACACTGCAGGAGATCCTGACGATCAAGTCGGACGACGTCGTAGGACGTGTCAAGACGTACGAGGCGATCATCAAGGGAGAGAACATTCCCGAATCCGGTATTCCGGAATCCTTCAAGGTCCTTCTCAAGGAACTTCAGGCTCTCGGTCTGGATGTCCAGGTCCTCGACGAGGACGGCAACGTCGTTGTGATCAAGGAAGAGATCGACTACGGCGATTCCTCCGTCTACCGCTTCGAGATGAAGAACAATTTCAAGGATTACGGCAGCCCCGATCAGGCACAGCTCGATCGCGCCGGTTTCACCAGCAAGGAATTTGACGACAAAGGCCAGCTGATGGACGCGGAGCTTGATTATGAGTCGGAGCCGGACGATAACGGACTTGATGAGCTCGAAATGGATATGGAAGATCTGGTACTGGAAAGCAGTGATTTTGCAAGCGGAGATCCCGAGGAGGAGTTCTAAATGCCTAATACGAAACAGCAAAACTATCAGCCGGTAGCTTTTGAAGCGATCAAGATCGCTCTTGCTTCCCCCGAGAAGATCAGAGAGTGGTCCCGCGGCGAGGTCACCAAGCCCGAGACGATCAACTACAGAACTCTGAAACCCGAGAGGGACGGCCTTTTCTGCGAGAGGATCTTCGGCCCCAAAAAGGACTGGGAGTGCTACTGCGGAAAGTATAAGAAGATCCGCTACAAAGGCGTGATCTGTGACAGATGCGGCGTTGAGATCACCAAATCCAGCGTGCGCCGCGAGAGAATGGGACACATCGAACTGGCTGCGCCGGTGTCCCATATCTGGTATTTCAAGGGCATCCCCAGCAGAATGGGACTGATCCTTGACCTCTCCCCGAAGATCCTGGAGAGAGTGCTCTATTTTGCCTCCTATATCGTACTGGACAAGGGCTCCACGGAGCTGCAGTACAAGCAGGTGCTTTCCGAGCGCGAGTACCAGGAAGCGAGAGAGAAATACGGCAGCAAGTTCCGTGCCGGCATGGGCGCGGAGGCGATCAAGGAACTTCTTCTAGCTGTTGACGTCGAGGCGGAGTACCAGGAGCTCTCCGAGCAGATGGAGACCGCGACCGGCCAGAAGAGAGCCAGGATCATCAAGAGACTGGAAGTGATCGAAGCTTTCCGTGAATCCGGAAACTCCCCTTCCTGGATGATCATGGACTGCATCCCGGTCATTCCTCCGGATCTGCGCCCCATGGTACAGCTGGACGGCGGAAGATTCGCTACTTCCGACCTGAACGACCTGTACAGAAGGATCATCAACAGAAACAACCGCCTCAAGAGGCTCCTGGAGCTCGGCGCTCCGGATATCATCGTCAGAAACGAGAAGAGAATGCTGCAGGAAGCAGTGGACGCGCTGATCGATAACGGCAGGCGCGGCCGTCCCGTCACGGGACCCGGCAACAGGGCACTCAAATCCCTGTCCGACATGCTCAAGGGCAAATCCGGACGTTTCAGACAGAACCTTTTGGGCAAGCGCGTGGACTATTCCGGACGAAGCGTTATCGTCGTCGGTCCCGAACTGAAGATCTATCAGTGCGGCGTTCCGAAAGAGATGGCGCTGGAGCTCTTCAAGCCCTTCGTCATGAAGGAACTGGAGAAGAGGAATATCTCCCAGAATATCAAGAACGCCAAGAAGTTGGTCGAGCGCGTGGATCCCCAGGTTTGGGATATCCTCGAGGACGTCATCAAAGAGCATCCCGTTATGCTCAACCGTGCGCCTACACTGCACAGACTGGGAATCCAGGCTTTCGAGCCGATCCTCGTTGAAGGCAAGGCGATCAAGCTTCATCCCCTCGTTTGCACGGCGTTCAACGCTGACTTCGACGGCGACCAGATGGCGATCCATCTCCCTCTGTCTGTCGAGGCGCAGGCCGAGTGCAGATTCCTTCTGCTCTCTCCCAACAACCTGCTCAAGCCCTCCGACGGCGGACCGGTGGCCGTTCCTTCCCAGGATATGGTCCTTGGCATCTATTACCTGACACAGCTCAGGGAAGGAGAGCCCGGCGAAGGAAGATGCTTCCACAGCATGAATGAAGCGATCCTCGCTTACGAGAACCACTACATTACGCTGCACTCCAAGATCAAGGTAAGGGTCAGCAAGAAGAGAGAAGACGGCGAGACCGTGACAGGAACGATCGAGACAACACTCGGAAGACTCCTGTTCAACGAGATCATTCCTCAGGATCTGGGGTTTGTGGACCGCAGCAAGCCTGAGAACTACCTGCTTCCCGAAGTTGACTTCCTGGTCAAGAAGAAGGACCTCAAGAAGATCCTTCAGGCGATCATCGACACGCACGGCACATTCAAGACCGCCGAAGTGCTCGACCTGATCAAGGCAATGGGCTACAAGTACTCCACAGTAGCTGCTATGACGGTTTCCATCGCCGACATCACGGTTCCTCCGCAGAAGAAGGACCTCCTGAAGAAGGCACAGGAGACGGTCGACGTTATCTCAAGGAACTTCAGGAGAGGTCTCATGACCGAGGAAGAGAGATACAGAGCAGTCGTGGATACCTGGACAGAGACGGACAACGAGCTCCGTGATGTCCTTCTGAGCAGCTTGGACAAGTACAACAACATCTTCATGATGGCGGATTCCGGCGCTCGAGGCAGCAACCAGCAGATCAAGCAGCTGGCCGGTATGCGCGGACTGATGGCGGATACGACGGGACGTACCATCGAGCTGCCCATCAAGTCCAACTTCCGCGAAGGTCTGGACGTTCTGGAGTATTTCATGTCGGCGCACGGCGCCCGCAAGGGTCTGTCCGATACAGCGCTGCGTACTGCGGACTCCGGTTACCTGACAAGACGAATGGTAGACGTCTCCCAGGAGCTCATCATCCGGGAAGTCGACTGCTGTGAAGGCAAAGAGTCGATCCCGGGTATGACGGTCAAGGCATTTACTGACGGTAAGGCCATGATCGAGGACCTCAAGGGACGTATCACCGGCCGCGTCGTATGTGACGACGTCAAGGACGCGGACGGCAACATCATCGTTAAGAGAAACCACATGGTCACGCCCAGCCGCGCAGAGGCGATCCTCCAGAGAGGCGTCAACAAGAGGGGCGGCAAGATCGACGGCCTCAAGATCCGTACGATCCTGACCTGCAGATCCCACATGGGCATCTGCGCGAAGTGCTACGGCGCGAACATGGCTACCGGCGAAATGGTGCAGGTCGGCGAGGCAGTAGGCATCATCGCTGCGCAGTCCATTGGCGAGCCCGGCACACAGCTGACCATGAGAACATTCCACACCGGCGGTGTCGCGGGCGGCGATATCACACAGGGTCTTCCCCGTGTCGAGGAGTTGTTCGAGGCGCGTAAGCCGAAGGGACTTGCGATCATCTCCGAGTTCGGCGGCACAGTATCGATCCCGGATAACCGCAAGAGCCGTGAAGTCATCGTCACAAGCGATGAGACCGGCGAGTCCAAGGAATACCAGATCCCTTACGGATCCCGCATCAAGGTTGTGGACGGCATGACCATCGAAGCCGGCGACGAGCTGACGGAAGGTTCTGTCAACCCTCACGATCTGATGAAGATCAAGGGAATCCGTGCGGTGCAGAACTACCTGCTCCGTGAGGTTCAGAAAGTTTACCGTCTGCAGGGCGTTGACATCTGCGACAAGCACATCGAAGTGATCGTCAGACAGATGCTCGGCAAGATCAGGATCGAAAACAGCGGCGATACCAGATTCCTTCCCGGAAGCCTCGTGGATGTCCTTGATTTCGAGGAAGAGAATGAGAGACTTACGGCGATGGACAAGCAGCCCGCGGAAGGCAAGCAGATCATCCTCGGTATTACCAAGGCTGCGCTTGCTACGAGCTCTTTCCTGTCGGCGGCGTCCTTCCAGGAGACCACGAAGGTCCTTACCGACGCGGCGATCCACGGAAGAGTCGATCCTCTGATCGGACTCAAAGAGAACGTCATCCTCGGCAAACTGATCCCTGCCGGTACCGGTATGAAGAGGTACCGCAACACAAGGCTCAGCACGGATTCTCATCTTAGAAAGAATGAGACTTTCGAGGAGGAGGTTGAAGTGACTGCCCAGATGGAAGAGCCGGCTGCGGCGATGGAATTCGAGGAGCCTGCCTTTGAGGAAATGGCGGATCCTGCGATGGTCGATTCTTTCGTAGAAGAATAAGAAAGTTGTTGACAACTGAAAATTCGATACATATAATACTATGGTGTGGCTCTGCGAGTCACACCATGTTTTATTATTCAAAGAAGGAGGTGAAATAGAATGCCAACATTTAACCAGTTAGTAAGAAAGGGCCGCCAGACTTCTGTAAAGAAATCTACCGCTCCTGCGCTGCAGAAGGGTATGAACTCTCTTAAGAAGAAAGCGATCGATGCCAGCTCACCGCAGAAGCGCGGCGTTTGCACGGCAGTGAAGACGGCGACTCCCAAGAAGCCTAACTCCGCACTGCGTAAGATCGCAAGGGTGCGTCTCTCCAATGGAATCGAGGTTACGTCCTACATTCCCGGCGAGGGTCACAATCTGCAGGAGCACAGCGTTGTCCTGATCAGAGGCGGAAGAGTTAAAGATCTGCCCGGTACCAGATATCACATT
>CACXMK010000069.1 GCA_902768735.1 uncultured Lachnospiraceae bacterium
TATTGCAATTACTACACTCTGTCCAAATGGTCAAAGAAGAAACATTTGAGCTCTCTTGCCAGCTCCGCGCGGATCTCGTCCTCCCTGCCGGTCTTGATCGTCTTGAGGAAATAAGGATTTGTCACCATTGCACCGCTAATGCTTCCCAGGACCTCCGCGTGCATACTCCTGTCGTTGTCAATGGGCATGACCATCAGAAGCGCCGCCCGTACCCCTTTAAAATACGGATCCCTGAAACCTCCGGCAGTGCGGGGGATACAGCTGACAAAGACCGGTTCCCTGACTGCTCCGCTCCGGCAGTGCAGGAGCGCGATCCCCAGTTCGGGGAAGATCTGGGAGTTCAGCCTCTCCCTCTCCTCTATGGAGTCCCTGAGCGCCGCAGCCGCGTGCAGGCTCTCCGTTACCTGCATCGAAAGAAACTGCAGGAGTTCCCGGAACCGGATATTCTCGGAAGTCTCCATTCTCCGGTAGCGGCGGATAATGCTCTTGATCTCGCGGATAAGAAAATACGCCTCGTCCAGACGTCTGTTGTAGGGTGTCTCTGAAGCCTCCCTCTTGATATGGGAGTAGTCTTCCAGCTTGTACTCTATTTTGGCCAGGTCCCTCGGGGGGATCAGCGGACTCACCTGGATGTAGTCGACCGGCAAAACATCCAGGTTCATCGTGGAGACAAAGAAGTCCGTTCCGGAAACGACATACTTGTTGATCTCGCCTTTCCCGTACGCCTTGAGGATCGCCCGGTCGCCGAGCTTGTCCTTGAGCCTTGTCATCATCAGCCTCGTTCTCCTTTACTCTCTCCTGCGCTGCTCCGAAGTGCATTGCCAGAAAGCCGACTTCCTCTTCGTTGACTTCGTAGCCGGTCTCCTCCGTGATCACCTGCGCCGCGCGGCGGCACGCCTCGAAGATCTCCCCGTACTCTTCCCGGATATCGTCCAGGATCGGGTTGTAGATCCGAAGCCCCGTGGAAAGCCTTACGAGAACCGGCCGCAGATGGATCAGCAGGCCGCGCAAAAACTCCTCGTCTTCTTTGAGCTCATTGGCGATCCTTTGATCGTACACGTCGATCATGCGGTCGACCATCGGAAGAAGACGGTCATCCCCTATGTCTCCCGGCAGCTCCTGCTCCTCTCCGGTATAGGCCATCTTCGCGCCCCGCAGATGAAGAAGGACGTAGGAGAGCTCGCCTCTCGGGATCGTGATCTCAAACTCCTTCTCCATGGCCTCCAGGATTCGGACAGCCAGTTCGTAATCTTCCCAAAACTCCAGGTTTCCCATCTCCTGCGGGATCGTATCGAGCGCAGCGCCTTGCTTGAGCCTCTCGATCACGATGGAGATGTGAATGACAAGGCCTGCATAGGCGCTGTCCGCCAGCTGCAGGATCTTAGGCTCGCCCATTTCCCGCAGGACTTTGTCCACTCTTCTGACAATGTCCCCTTCCAGAAGCGAGTAGATTCCGCTGTCGGCTGCGTCTAAAAGTGCCTCCGCGAAGATCTCCCCGGTGATATCACCACTGCTGTAAGCCTCGGAATGACCCGCCATTTCGCCGATAAAGCGCCGCATCGCATCTCTGTAATCCCTCTCGTCTCCTTCGAGGATCACACCGTAGCCCGGACGCTTCACTATACCCAGATGGCTCTCCTCGAGCCAGGGATACAGCGCGTCCATATCGCTGCCTGCTGTGGCTTCGCTGACGCCCAGCATCTGGCTGTAGTAGAAGAGTTTCCGGGGCGTCCTGTCCCGAAGCAGTTCAAACAAAAGGCGGCGCCTTCTCCCCTCGCGGTCTGCCGCGTCGGGATAGGACTCATCTCCCAGGCTCTCCCTGAGTTTTTCTATATCCTCCGCGCTGCCCTTTATGTTAACGCCTTTCCCTTTATGATTCTCAAGTCCAAGATGGTATTTTCTAATGCAGAGTTCAAGATATTCGAACTCTCTCTGTACAGTTCTTTTACTGACGCCGAGTTCTTCGGCGATCTCCTGCTTGGTAACCGGCTCCCCTCTTTCCAGCAGGACCCTGAGGATCTGCTGAATCCTTGGCGTAAACTGCATAATCTCCCCCCGCTCATCCATACATAACTGATACTTTAACTGACTCTATTCCAAGAATAACAGGGAACAATCAACATTTCATTCGAAACAAATTGAAAAATTGTCACTTTCGTTTTGGACAAAAATAGGGGGACAGTAAAAGGGACAGCAACATTGTGTCCTGTAAAAATGTGGCTCAGATACGATCAGATACAATACGATTAGATACAATACGATGAGATACAATACGACCGGATGAAATACGATGAGATATAAGATGAGCTGCAATAAGAAAAGGCCGCACGCGACTCTTACGTTCGTGCACAGCCCTTCTGTCTCAGCATGTAGTATTTTTATAAAACAACTTTACTATATCTTGTCCGGGTTTTCAACCGGTGCAACAGACAAATGTCAGCTTTTTGTGTTTGCTCCTCCGGCTGCGGCCGCCCGCGCCGGAGCCTCCTCTTTCGCTGTATTGCCTCGCTCATCTCACCGGCACGTTCTTCTCCCTAAGCGCCAGCAACACTTCTCTGACCGTCGCCCTTTCCACTTTGTGGTAGTTGTCCTCGCTGCATTCCGCGATGATGGAGAGCACAGCAAATCCCGCTTCTACAGACAGCACGCCCTTGTAATACGGTCCGCTGATGATCTCAGGGTGCTCCGCCCCAATACGCGGAAGCGTCTGAGAGAGGATCGCCTCCACATCCAGCAGCGGGTAGTTGACGTCCACCCTGATCGTGACGGGCACCCACGAATTGAGCTTCGTGAGATTGATAACATTCTTGATGTCCTTATTTCCGATCGTCTTGATATTGCCGCCCCTGCCCTTGATCCTTGTCGTTCGGACGCCGACCTCCTGCACCATTCCGCGATAGCCGTCAATGCTCACGATATCGCCCACCTGGTACTCTCCCTCAAAGATCAGGGAGATCCCAGCGAAGATATCGGCGATCAGGTCCCTGGCGCCCATGGTAAGTCCGATGCCGATGACTCCGACGGAAGCCAGGATCGCATTCGTGTCCACGCCGATATAGGAGAGCGCGTAGTAGAAGAAAATGATGATCGCCAGATACCCTATCATATTCGCGATCAGTCTGCATATCGTCTTCCCTCTGGGATTCATCGTGTTGCCGATCGTGCCCAGGACAAACCTTACAATGAACATTCCGAGGATGATCGTGCAGAGCAGAAGGACCACCGCCGTGATCGAGAACAGGTTGATCCCCTTGTTCCACTTCCCCTCCAGAATGTAATTAAAGACAAACGCCTCCTTAACCTGCGCGCTGGAGACCCTGTAATCATAATATACTTTCAGGATGAACCCCGTAAGGAGGATCCGTGCCGTCAGGAATGCCTTGGCTTCCGGTGTCATGTTTCCGAGCCGGTAGCGCAGATAAGACACTGTTTTGGCGAATATACGGGGCACCTTGCTTTCAAAGTCCTTTTTCTCCGCCTTTTCCGCTTCTTCGAGCGATCTTTGCGTATATCCCCACAGGAGGTACAGGCACAGGATCGCGAATATGCCCCCGAATCCGACCGCGCAGGTCAGGGCGTAGCGCATCCCGCTTTGGAAAAGAATATCAGTGGATGAGCCAAAATAGTAAATCTTCCCCGTATTTTCATCCGCCTTCGAGACAATGTAATACTTCACACCGGCAAGCTTCATAAAGTCGGCAACGCCGCCGCGGAGGGCGGAGTCCTTTAGTCCCAGGTACTCTGCCGTTGTATATGCACGAATCTGGTCATTACTGGCGTTTTCGATCACTTTCGTCGAGGGATCCACACTGAAACAGATCTTTCTTGCGGGCGTCAGGCTCTTCATTATGTAATCGAACCCGCTCTTATCGTCCACTTCCGCTCCGGGCTTCATCGCGAGGATCAGGACGCCGTATCCTCCGTTCTGAAGGTCATTCGTCCTGACGCCGATCAGTTCCAGCTTTCTTCCTGTCACCTCATCCCGGACAGCATCGTGCGCAATGGACGGCACGCCCTTCAGGATCCTTCGAAAGTCCGCCGTAGAAGAAGGATTTTGCGCATCCTCCGCTCCCAGCTCCATGTTGATATACTCAGAACTGGTGCTCACCTCCCTGCCGTTGGCGTCAAACAGCATGATATACGCGGCATCGACGATATTGCTCAGCTGCATGAGTTCTTCTTTCTCATTCAGATCCGGATATCTTTCAAGAAGCTCTGCGATCCTCTTCGCATAGTCGATATACAGACTCTTTTTGTCGGTTTTTTCCTGCTCTGCCTCAAACTTATTCTGCTCGCCCCAGACCTGGAGGGTCAGGAGCGAATTGTTCAGGTCGCTCGTTTCCTGGTACAGATTGCTCAAAGAACGTACAAACAGACTGCTCGCAAATACGATCAAAACACCGATGATCCCGTATGAGACAGCGATCAGCTTAAGTCTGTCCTGCGAATATTTTTCTTTCTTTTCCGGCGTCAATGTGCCGTTGAACATTTCCCCGTACACCGAGACGATCCAGACCAAAAACACAATACAGAGCGCTGTGATCGTCAGGATTCCGACCGCGGTTTCACTCACAGCCTGAATCACTTCGTTCTGCCCCGGGACGAGGATCATCAGAACGAGGTCCAGCTCTTTGATCTCGATCGTGATCCTGCTGACGACGTCGTTTTGGACCATATCCGTTGACAGCGCCATTTCCGTAAGGCCTGCGAGATCAGAGGGCATTCCAACGTCCTCCGCGTTCAGCAAGCCTTCTTCTATCTTGCATCCCCTGTAATAGATCAGGTTGCCCGGCGTGTTGAAAAAGAAGCGGCTCTTCTCCGGTTCCGGACAGATCAGGATAAATTCCAGCTTATAAGCCATCTGCATTCCCGAGAGAATATCTGTGTACCCCACATACCACTCCACATAGTCACGCAGCTTATTTCCGTTCACGATCTCCACGTAATAATAAGGGCCTTTGATATGGCTGTAGACCAGGACGTCTTTTCTTATCCCTTTCATTGTGACCGTGTCGTAGAGCATCGTTCCCTTGTCCCCGACGATCTTCTGCGCATACTTCTCGATGCCGGGTCTTGTCCCCTCCGGGAGCGTGATATGGCCGTTCTCTATTTTGACAACGCTTCCGTTTGTGAGCTTGGTGATGCTGTCGTCTCCTTTCAGAGACACCATTTCATAGAGCGCTTTCGCGCTCAGGTCCGCCTTGACCTGCGTGCGGGCATAGAAATTCTCGTAGGCTTTTTCGAAGTCTTCTTCCAGCTCCCTGATCGTGTTCGTAACGCCCTCGTACTTCTCAGTCACCGATCTCTCATTGAGGGTGAACTGCACGATATCCAACTTGCTGAAAAGATTGTAGCCGAGGATCACCACCCACAACGCGGCTACCAGCACCAGCGTCAATATTATTCCTATGACTTTTTTTCTGCGCGGATTGATCATTTCCCGTCCCCTTCTCCTATACAGCTGTTCTTCTGCCGCGAAGATGCCTATTCTTATCATACATCTCAGCCGGAGAAAAATCGACCTCTGGGGTCGTTTATACCTGAGAAGAAAAACCGACCTCTGGGGTCGTTTATACCTGAGAAGAAAAACCGACCTCTGGGGTCGTTTTTACCCTGAGGTCTTTTGTTCCGGGGGGCGTTTTGCTATCATATCTTCATAAGTCCCACGATTCATAAAAGGAGGAATCTAAAATGACTGCACCGGCATCTTATAAAGCCGTTATTTTTGATATGGACGGAACGATCCTGGATACCGTAGACGACCTGACCGCTGCCATCAACTACGCGATGGCGAAGTGCGGCCACCGCCACGATTACGTGAAAGAGGACGGCTACCGATTCTTCGGCAGCGGCGTGCACACAGCGATCCAGCGCGCCCTTGCGAAAGAAAAAGGCGCTGACAACGCCGAATTGCTCCGGATCGGCATTGAAGCGAACAAGCCTTTTCCCGGGATCGACGAGGACGAAGTACAGCGCATCATGGCGGTCTACATGCCCTACTACAAAGCGCACAATGCCGACCTCACCCGGCCTTTCCCCGGCATCGTCGACCTTCTGCGCAAGTTGCGCGGTGCGGGGATCCGCACGGCTGTGGTCTCCAACAAGCCCGACAACTCCGTCGTGCAGCTGGCGGAGGACTATTTCGACGGGGAATTCGACCTTGCAATCGGCGAGCGGCCTGACATCGCCCGGAAGCCCGCACCGGATATGAATTTCCTGATCCTTGAGAAACTCGGGATCGATGTAAAGGACGCGGTCTACATCGGCGACACCGAAATCGATCTCGCCACAGCAAAAAACACCGGTATGGACTGTATCATGGTGGACTGGGGATTCCGCCCCGAAGACGAGCTGAAAGCGCTCGGCGCAGAAGTGATCGTATCGAGCGCCGACGAGATCTTTGCGATCGTCACCGGAAGTGAAAAGTGACCCCAGAGGTCGTTTTTTCACCGGAAGTGAAAAATGACCCCAGAGGTCGTTTTTTCCACAGAGGTCATTTAGCAGTTATGAAAAAAGATTTTAACCGACCGAAACTCGCGATCTTCGCTTCCTACATAAAGCCCCACGGAAAGGCCTTCGCGATCGACATGGCCCTGTCTGTGGCCGTCGCCGCGGTAGACCTGATCTTCCCCTATGTCTCCAGGTGGTCCATGAACCGTCTCCTGCCGAACAGCCTGTACCGCGCTTTCTTTGCGGTCATGGCTATCATGATCGCGGCATACGTGCTGCGCGCGGTCTGTCAGTATTTTGTCACCGTGATCGGACACCGGATGGGAACGATGGTGGAAGCGGACATGCGCAGGGACGTATTCACGCACATGCAGGACCTGTCCTACAGCTTCTTTGACCGGAACAGGACGGGCGTCCTGCTCTCGCGGGTGACCAACGACCTGTTCGAGATCGTGGAGCTCGCCCATCACGGTCCGGAAAATATCCTGACATGCTCGCTGACGCTCATCGGTTCTCTCGTGATCCTCGGCACGATCAATCCCCGGCTCACGCTGGTCCTGGTCGTGATGATGCCCGCCTGCGTCGTGTTCGGCCTGCGGCAGCGCGTGAACATGCAGCGCGCGAACCGCGAGGTCAAAAAACGGACCGGCGAGATCAATGCCGCCATCGAAAGCGGGATCTCCGGCATACGGACCTCCAAAGCTTTCGCCAACGAAGAGGCCGAAGATGAGAAATTCGCCATCGCGAACGAGGCATTTAAAGCCAGCAGAGTCTCCTTCTACCGCGCCATGGGCCTTTTCAACGCAGGTGTGGAGGCGGCGGTCGGTCTGATGCAGGTCGCCGTGATCACCGTCGGCGGATATCTGATCATGCGCGGACAGATGAACTATGTGGATCTGGTCACCTTTACTCTCTACATCTCCACCTTCACTTCGCCGATCCGCAAGCTGATGCAGTTCATGGAGATCTACACGCAGGGGATGTCGGGCTTTGACCGTTTTGTGGAACTGATGCGCACCGAGCCGGAGATCCAGGACGCGCCTGACGCGATAGAGCTCAAAGACGTGCGCGGCGAGATCCGCTTTGAGGACGTGTCCTTCTCTTATAACGACGGAACAGAGGTGCTCGACCACGTCGATCTGACCGTCGCGCCGGGCGAAACGGTCGCGCTGGTCGGCGCTTCCGGCGGCGGCAAGACGACCATGTGCCACCTCATCCCCCGCTTCTACGACGTGACGGGCGGGCGCGTGACAGTGGACGGCCATGACGTGCGCTCCCTCACGCAGTCGAGCCTTCGAAAGAGCATCGGCATCATCCAGCAGGACGTCTTCCTGTTCGCTGGCACAGTCATGGAGAACATCCGGTACGGTCGTCCCGACGCGACGGACCGCGAGGTCGTCGAAGCGGCGATCCGCGCGCGGATCCACGATGATATCAAAGAAATGCCGCAGGGCTACGAAACCTATGTGGGCGAGCGCGGCGTCGTCCTCTCCGGCGGGCAGAAACAGCGCGTCTCTATCGCGAGAGTCTTCCTCAAGGATCCGCCGATCCTGATCCTCGACGAGGCCACCTCAGCCCTCGACAGCGTGACCGAGAAGCAGATCCAGGAAAGCCTGGATGTCCTGAGCAAAGGCAAGACCTGCCTTGTCATCGCGCACAGGCTCTCCACAGTCCGCGACGCGGACCGGATCGCCGTGGTGGACGGCATGCATATCGTCGAGCAGGGGAGCCGCGACAAACTCATTGCCGCAGGCGGCGCGTACGCAGCGCTCGAGCGCGCGCAGGAACTGAATTGAAAAGGAGATCACAATGAAGGAAAAAACAGGCCTTGTATTGGAAGGCGGCGGCATGCGCGGTATCTTCACCGCCGGCGTTCTCGATGTGATGATGGAACAGGGAATCAAGCTGGACGGCGCGATGGGCGTCTCTGCCGGCGCGGTCTTCGGCTGCAACTACAAATCCGGGCAGATCGGCCGCTCGCTCCGCTACAACACGCGATTCTGCGCGGATCCCAGATACTGGAGCCTGGAATCGCTGGTGAGGACCGGCGACCTGTTCGGCGTCAAGTTCTGCTACGACGACATCCCGAACCGCCTCGATCCGTTCGACGCAGCCGCATACCGGGCCAATCCGATGCCGTTCTACGCGGTCTGCACCAACGTCGAGACCGGTAAGGCGATCCATAAGCGCCTCGACCAGGGCGAAGGCAAGGACATGGAGTACTTCCGCGCGTCCGCGTCCATGCCGGTCGTCTCCCGGATCGTGGAAGTCGATGGCTACAAGCTCCTCGATGGCGGCATCGTCGACAGCATCCCCCTCCTCAGCATGGAGAGAAGAGGCTATCCGAAAAACGTCGTCATCCTCACGCAGCCCATCGACTATGTCAAAAAGCCGAACTCCATGATGCCTCTGATCCGGGTCGCGCTCCGGAAATACCCCGCGTGTGTCAAGGCAATGGAGGTCCGCCATCTGCGATATAACAAGCAGGCTGCCTACGTCCGCGAGCAGGAGCTTGCCGGAAAGGCATTCGTCATCCGCCCTCCGCAAGCACTTGAGATCGGCCACACCACAAAGGATCCCGACGAGCTTCGCCGGGTCTATGAGATCGGCCGCACCGAGATGGAGGCGAGACTGGATGCGCTGAGAGAATTCCTGAAAACCGAGTAGGATACTCCTGCAACTACTATGAATTTAATGGTTGCTATTCCTATCGATTGACCGTTCGCCAGGGGGTGCATCTTCATGCAAGCACGAGACGTGCCCCACGGCTTACCGCACAAAAAAGAGTGAGCCATTACTGGCTCACTTCTTTTTTACCGGCGCATTTACCGGCTCACTTCTTTTTTAACGGCTCACTTCCATTTTTTTACTGGCCCACTTCAATTTTTTTGCCGTCGCACAGGATGTTTATGTCGCCGTTCATGGTCTGATAATACTTTGTCCCACATTGATCAAGAAGCCCCAGGGTCCTCTCATCCGCCGGATTCTTCTTCGAATCACATATAACGGCATATGCGGGCTGAAGCGCCTCAAAGAGATCGGAAAGTCCTTCGTCATAGACGCCGTGATGCGGTACCTTCAGAAAATCACACGGCTGTACAGTCCCTTCCGCCAGCCATTCCCGGATCCTTTTTTCCTCGATATCCCCCGCAAAGACCAGACGCTCATCTCCCAGCTCCAGTGTAGTGATCAGCGAGAAGTCGTTGTCGTATTCCTCGTCTTCGGAAGACACGCTGCCTGCAGGGTCTTCTCCCGCTGCACCATCACTCCCCGCATCTCCTGCGCCCCCGGGAATCTCATAGGAAGCGGGCGGTTCCACAGTCGCAGAAGCGGAACCCAGCGTAAAGTTCAGGGTCTTTGTCACATTCTCCGGCTCAATGCCCGTCTCCTGCAGCGCCGCCATGAACTCCTTATACTGCTTTCCTCCGCCTTCATACGCCGGGATCATGACCCTTCCCACAGGGATCCCCCGCAACACGGTGTCAGCGCCTCCCACATGATCCTTGTCAAAATGCGTGATCATAAGTACATCGATCTTCTGCACACCTTCCGCTTCCAGATGAGCCAGAACTTCCTCTCCGTCTTCCGACTCACCGCAGTCAATGACCATCGTCTCCTCTCCGCAGCGGAGGGTGATCGCGTCGGCTTTGCCGACCTTGAGCACCTGAATGTGAAGAGGTTCCGGCTGCAACTGCGCAGATTGTTGCTGCGGTTGTTCGGCGTCCTGCTGCGGTTGCTCTGCCTCGGCTGGCTGCTCCTGATTGGTCTCAGTAACAGCTTGCTCTTGATTGACAGCCTGTTCTGACGGTGCCTGCTGCTTTGCACACCCTGCTGCCGGCAAAACGAGCATGACACACATCACGATCATCACTATCTTTGCGTAAATAGTATGTTTGCTTTGTATCAGCATCCCGTTTCTCCTGTGATCCGT
>CACXMK010000070.1 GCA_902768735.1 uncultured Lachnospiraceae bacterium
TGCTGCAGATCAGCTGAAGATCGGCTTGATCGCTGCGGACAGTTCATCCTTCTCCGCCTGCGCGGCTGCGAGATCCTTGCCCAGCGTGGTGTAGTAAGCCTTGATCTTGGGCTCTGTACCGGAAGGCCTGACCATGACCTTCGCGCCGTCCTCAAGCGTATAGGAAAGGACGTTTGCCTTCGGAAGGCCTGTCTCTTCGGGCTTCGTGTAATCGACGACGCTCGCGACTGCCTTGCTGCCGAAAGCTTTCGGCGGATCCTCGCGGAGGCCCTTCATGATGGAAGCCATCTTGTCCATGCCGGAGAGGCCGGGGAACTCGACGGTATCGATCTTGTTGAGATAACGGCCGTACTGGCTGTAGATCTCTTCCAGGCGCTGCTTGATGCTGGAACCGATGCTGCGGTAGTAAGCAGCCATCTCGCAGATCAGCATGGAGCCGATGATCGCATCCTTGTCACGGACGTAAGGGCCGGCCAGATATCCATAGCTTTCTTCGAAACCGAAGATGAAGCGGTCGACTTCGCCTGCCGCCTCGAGCTGTGCGATCTGATCGCCGATCCACTTGAAGCCGGTCAGGGTCTGGCGGAGTTCTACGCCGTAGTGCTCAGCGACCTTGACAGCCAGAGGAGTGGAGACGATGGACATAACAGCAACGGGATTCTTCGGCATTGTGCCCTTTTCGATGCGGCCCGCGCAGATGTAGTCGAGGAGCAGAACGCCCATCTCGTTGCCGGAAACCAGCTCATAGGAGCCGTCCGGGCACTTCATAGCGATACCGACACGGTCAGCGTCGGGGTCAGTAGCGAGCATCAGGTCAGCGCCGACTTCCTTGGCCAGCTCAAGACCCTTGCGGAGAGCCTCGAAGATCTCGGGGTTCGGATAAGGGCAGGTCGTGAAGTAGCCGTTAGGATACTCCTGCTCTTTGACGATGGTGATGTCCGTGATCCCCATATCCTTGAGAATGCGGGTGACAGGTACGAGACCTGTGCCGTTCAGAGGAGAGTAGACCAGCTTGAGGCCTGCGGTCTTGCAGAGACCCGGACGGACCTGGCGGGCTTCGATCGCCTCATACAGCGCTTCCTTGCAGTCATCGCCGACGAACTTGATAAGGCCCTTTTCAACGCCTTCCGCGAAGGACATGTATTTAGCGCCGGTCAGGACGTCGGTCTTCTGGATCGCGTCATAGACGACCGCCGCAGCGTCATCGGTCATCTGGCAGCCATCAGGGCCATATGCCTTGAAGCCGTTGTATCTTGCGGGGTTGTGGGAAGCCGTGATCATGATGCCTGCGTTGCAGTTGTAGTAACGGGTCGCGAAGCTCAGCGCGGGAACGGGCATCAGCTCGTCATAGATGCGGACATTGATGCCGTTTGCAGCGAGGACGCCTGCCGCGTCGCGCGCGAAATTCCAGCCCTTGAGACGGCTGTCATAGCTGATCGCCACAGTCTGCGTTCCGCCCTGTGTGAGGACCCAGCTGGCGACACCCTGTGTAGCCTGACGGACGACCCAAATGTTCATGCGGTTCGTGCCTGCGCCGAGCGTGCCGCGCAGACCGGCGGTTCCGAACTCAAGCGCAACGGCAAAACGCTCTTTTATAGCGTCGTCGTCGCCCGCAATGCCCTGCAGTTCAGCCTTGAGGTCGCAGTCGATCAGGTCAGCTTCGAGCCAGCGTTTGTAATCATCAAGATACATAGTATTTCTCCATTCCGGAGCGCCGGGGGTTTCGTACCTGCCGTTGGCGCTCCGTCGCGGGCAGGTGTGAGAAGCCGGCTTTGGAGCGGCCGCCTCACTGTTTCTTCACTTCGATGTCCCGGGATCATCTGCGGTTTCCTGCTGATCTACTCCTGCTTTCTACTGCACCGTATCATGATGAAAACTGCTGAATCATCCCGTAAAAAAATAACCCTATTTAGGCATTTCTACCTAATATTAATATTACGTAGTTTAGAGACAGTTGTCAATCAGTCCCGTCGCTTCTTCGCCACAACACATTGTCTTCACCCGCGAAAAATGCTAAAGTTAGTTTAGCATATTCAAGCAAAAAGAGCCGGAAACGGCACCGGATCCGCTGGAAGAGGGATCGGATCCGGAGGAGAGGAGTGCAGCCCGCATGGCAGTCAGAACATATAACGAGTGGTATTTGGCACACAAAGAAGCCCTGGCGGAAAAGATCAGGACGGAAGATCATACGGAAGGGGAGAAACTCACGGCAGAGATCGTGCGCTATTCCCACCTCAAGAATCATCTGCTCGCCGAGGATCACGAAGCGGCGGATATCATCATCGCATGTGACGATGACGGCAAACTGGACGAGTGTGCGGAGGTCCTGATCAGGGACTATTTTGCGGCAAATCCGGACATCAACCTGCTTTACGCCGACGAGGACAGGATCGCCGAGGACGGCGTTCATCTGGACCCCTGGTTTAAATCGGAGTGGGCCCCTGACACGTTCCTTTCCACTTTTTATTTCGGAAATGTGATCGCGTTCCGCTCCGCGGCTTTTGCGATGATCAATCCGGGCAAACGTAAAACCTCGAACTACGAGAACGCTTCCACTCTCCGCGAGGACAGCCTCGACGAGGAGAGGGCCCGCAGAAACGAGGACGACTGGCCGGTGAGGGCGTGGATCTATGGAACGCTCTGCCTGAAGCTTGCACAGGCCGACGGCGGCTATACCAAAAGACCGCTGGCCCATTGGAACGAGTTCCCGATCGGCCATGTGCCGGAGATCCTTTTCCACGGCAATCACAGGGTCGAGCTGTGGAACGGAAACCTGATCAGGGAATCGCTCACGGGAAGATACAACGCCGATTCCGCGTATTCGAGGCTGATCAGCATCATTATTCCGAGTAAGGACAACCCGGAGATGCTGGCAAGGTGCGTCCGCTCTATAGAGGCTTATACAACGGTCCCGCACGAGATCATTATCGTGGACAACGGCTCGAACGAGAACAACCGCGAGAGAGTCCGCGCGCTCGTTGACGGGGTCAACGAGGACGGGAGATGCCTGTATATCTACAAGCGGATGGACTTCAACATGCCCGCTTTCTATAACCTCGGCGCGGAGTATGCCAACGGCGAGATGCTCCTCTTTATTCACGACGACATCGTTGTGCAGAAGAAGGGGTGGCTCGCGCATCTGTCGGAGAAGGCGAAGCTTCCCTATGTCGGCGCTGTCGGCACGAAGCTCCTGTATCCGAGTTCGAACATCATCCAGCACGCGGGCGTTACGTCCGCGGATGGCGGGATCGTCTATAAACTGCAGTACTGCAGAAACGAGGAGTCGCACTATTTTGACTTCAACAAGGGCGTGCGCAACATGCTGGCCATGAGCGGCGCATGCATTCTGGTCAGAGAGGAACTCTTCCGCGAGGTCGGCGGCTTTGACGAGGAGAACTTCCCCTCCTATGGGTGCGATATCGATTTCTGCTGGAGAATTTTTGAGAGAGGTTATTATAACGTAGTCCGCAACAACATGTATCTGTATTACTTTGAATCCTATTCCCCGGAGAACAGCAAGACAAGGGAGGAACGCGAGCTCAAAAAGCCCGGGGAGATGAAACGGCTGCACGAACTGCATCCCGAGGTCTCGAAGAGGGATCCGTACTATCACAGGTACCTGACACAGGATGCGAAGGAGCCGCGCTTCAAGACGGATCTCACGAATACGGATGTCAGGTGATCCAAGCGAGGTACGGGACGTGTCAATTTGGAGTGAATTCGGAAAACGCATTAATTCGGTAAGGCAAAACAGCAAGCTCCCGAAGATCAGCGGCCCGCTCCGCGCGATCGCATCGCGCAGGCAGGGCGAGAAGAAGCAGGAAGAGAAAAAGCAGGACGAGAAGAAAAAGACCGGCAGGAAAAAATATGAGTACCACCAGCCGGAGGCTTCTGTTCTGCTCAACCAGAGAGCTGTCTGGGACCGCCTCAAGGGCGGGGAAAAACCGGAAGAGGCGCTTGGTTCCGCCTTGTCGGTCCTGAAGGTCCACCATATCCCGAAGATCAGTGTGATCGTGACGACGTACGAGCCGGTGCTGCGGTATTTCGAGCAGACGCTGATCTCTGTTTTGTCCCAGACATACGGCGGGTTTGAGCTGATCATCGCGGATACGAGCCTGAGCGCCGGTGTGAGGGAGACGCTGGATCATTACCGGGATGAGAGGATCCGGTACTATAGTGTGCCCGGAAGCATGGGCGAGGCGTCGCTGATCAATGAGGCGGCTTATCAGGCGGAAGGCAGCTATATCTGCATGGTAGATGTGGGAGATCTGCTCACGAAGGATGCGCTGTATGAGGTGTTCCTCTCGATCATGAGGACGGGCGCGGAGATCCTGTACACGGACGAGGACCATTGCGACGCGGCGGGCAAAAAGTTCGATCAGCCCAATCGGAAGCCGGATTTTAATAAGGACTATCTTCTTTCGAACAACTATATGCGGAGGCTCCTCGTGATCCGGAAAGAGCTCTTTCTGGCGCTCCGGCTCAGGGACGCGTTCGACGGGGCTCTCACGTATGACTTCATGCTCCGCGCTCCCAAATCCGAAGTCTGCCATGTTCCGCAGATCCTGTACCATGTGAGCAGCGCCTCTTCGGACTCCAAGAGAGCCGGGAGAGAGCCGGGCGCGGAAAGCGCCGCGGAAAAAGCCGCTTTGGAAGACTACTTCCGGGTGCGCAACATCCGTGCCACTGTCACGGATTCCGGGCGCAAGGGGATCTACAGGGTCCGCTACAATCCGAACATCTTTGCCTGCCGGAGCGATGTGGGCGTCCTGGGCGGAAGAGTGCTCAGCCGGACGCACAAGGTGGTGGGCGGCATGTTCGATATGGACGGAAAGGTAATGTACGAGGGATGGGATGAAGCGGAAGGCGGACCGATGAACAGGGCGCTCTCCGTCCAGAACGCGTTCGCGGTGGACGCGCGATGCATGCAGGTAAGGCCGGATCTCAAGGGGCTGTACGAAGAGATCCTGGGAAAGCCGGGGAGCGAAATGGCCGTCGAACTGTTAAAAGACCCGGTGGAACTGCGCAGAAGGAGCATCCTGTTCTGCGCGAGAGTGAGGGAACTGGGATACCTGATCGTCTGGGATCCCTCGTTCATCACGGTCCTGTGATGCGGCAATAACCCTTTGACATTTTCACGGACTTCTGCTATTATCACGAACTTATGATACAGCCGCGGTCAAAAAACAGCGCGGCGCGAAAGGAATCCGGCGGAGCAGAACGAATGAATGATACAAAAAATGAATGATACAAAAAACAGCAAAGTAACGCTGATCCTTCCTGTGCGTAAAGCCGGCAGGCAGGTGATACGGTGCCTGCGGTCGGTCTGTGCGGGCACAATGGTGCCGGAGATCTTTGTGATGGACTGTACTGCGGTTCCGGGCGCGCTGGATCCGCTGCGAAGTCAGTTCCCGAATGTGCGGGTGTTCGATCTGGGGATGAATCCGGGAAGGGCACACGCGGTCAATACGGGGATCCACCTGGCGAGGACTCCGTATGTAATGACATTCTCGCCGAACCTTATTGCGGGAAAACACTGCGTGGAAAGGCTGTGCGGAGCTCTCGACGGCGATGGTTCCCTCCTCAGCGCGCAGGCGGCGATCCTTGCTGCAGACGAACCTTCCCGGATCGGAGGGGCGGGCTGGAGCCTTATGCTCGGCGCGGAACCTGTCGTAAGGGGAGAAGGCGCCAAGGCGTCCGCATTCAGAAAAAGAGCGAAGATCCTGGCCGCACAGATGGACGCGGCGGTTTACAGGATGGAATATCTCGAGGTGACCGGGATCCTGGACGAGCGCTATTACGGAAGGCTCGAAGACCTCGATCTCGGGTACAGAGGCATTCTCTGCGGGTTTTCCAACCTCTATGAACCCAGAGCTGTCTGCAGGGAGACGGAGAGTCCCGGCGGGAGCAGGTTTTACAGTCAGCTGGAGACCGGAAACATGGTCTATTTCCGATATAAGTTCGGACTGGACAGTCCCTTTGCGGGGATGGCGGATCGTCTCAGGGGACTTTTGGGAGACCGCGGAGAAGATGCGGGAGACCGGGCAGCCGCCACGCGCGGCCGGATGCTCTCATTCCAGGCGGAGATGGAGCGCATGGAGCGCGACGAACTGGGGATGTCCGTGACAAAGCAGACGCTTCCCGAAGAGTTCTGCCTGCAGGTGCAGGAGGACGGTCCCATCGGTGTTTATCCACTTTATCTGGGAGAACGTCTTGTGGGAGAAGGGGAGGAAAATGCTCTCGGAGAGCTGGCTTTTGCCCTTAAGATCCGCGCCGCGATGCTGGCGGGAACAGCGGAGAAAATCGTGTCCGGATGGCAGTAATCTGAATTTTTTGCGAATTTGCGGGCGGACGGCAAAGTAGTCTCACAATAGCCCGCAGAGGCCGCAGAAGCTCCGAAACGATTGTAAATAAAGCCGGATAATGGTATGATTGTTGGAAAGAATGCTTCAAACAACAATATATAGATATATTTACGTTTTTATTACAAAATATAGATTTTGTATAAATGTTTTGCAAAAGGATGAAACATTTTGCAAAACGGACACGTAGTCCAAAACGGCTAAAAGGAGCGGGTCACAGAGAATGAAAGATTCAACCGCAGCTTGGAATTTTACGAATACAGTGCCGAAGGTCGACCTGATGAACCCTGACGAGATGATCAGGGCGAACGGCGCCGCGGAAGCGGCCCAGACGGACCGCCTCAAGGCAGAGGTGGAGGATTACTCGCGGATTCTTGAAGAGCTTCGGCAGCTCTATGAAAAGAACAACGAACTGGTGCAGAAGCTCCAGTTCCTCAACAGGAACGCGACGGAGAGCACAAGGACACTTCTCGAGGACAACAACCGGCAGATCTCCGAGAAGCTGGCGGCGCTCGAAGAGTGGGACCACAGGGCGTTCGAAGAGGAGATGAGGGCATCGCTGAAGGAGACGAGGGACCAGATCATGGGTTCCATCCGGGAATCCTCCGGCGAAGCGCGCGATCTTCTCTCGGAAGTCAACGAGTTCAGCCACAGGGACAATGTACGCGTGTACAGAAACGTGCAGGCGTCGATGATCGCGGAGCTGTCAAGGCAGACGCAGGAGCTGACAGAGAGGCTCGACATCATCCAGAAGCAGTCCGAGCCCGACCAGGGCAGGAACACAATGCAGAAGATCTCCTTCGGACTTCTCATTGCCGTGATGGCGCTGCAGCTGCTTGAAGGCGCGGGGCTGATCGCTCTTTTGACAGGCGTCCTTCATTAAGGAGCATGACGTCGATGGCGAGACAGAACTGGAGAGCTTCCAACATGCTCTACCCTGTACCGGCAGTACTGATCGGATGCAGGGACAACGAGGGAAGAGACAACCTGATGACGGCAGCCTGGGCGGGGACGATCTGCAGTGATCCCGTCATGGTCTCCGTATCGATCCGCAAGGAGCGCTTTTCCCATGATATTATTGAAAATACCGGCGAATTTACGATAAGTCTTACGACTTCCGAACTCGCCCGCGCCACGGATTTCTGCGGCGTGCGGTCGGGGAGGGATATCGACAAGTTCAAAGAGATGAAGCTGACGCGCCTTGCGTCCTTAAAGATCGGGGCGCCCGGAGTGGATGAGAGTCCCGTCGTTATGGAATGCAGGGTGAAACAGATCCTCCGGCTCGGCAGCCATGACATGTTCATCGCCGAGGTGGTGAATGTGAGCGTGGACGAGCGTTATCTCGATGAAAAAGGCAGATTGGAACTGGAAAAGGCGGATCTTATCGCCTACTCCCACGGCGAGTACTTCGCTCTTGGGAAAAGGCTCGGCAAGTTCGGATATTCAGTGCGCAGAAAGCCGAAAAAGCGATAATTACAGAGGGACGGTATGAAACATTACATTGTGAAGGGCGGAAACGCCCTGTCCGGAGAAGTGGAGATCGCCGGAGCGAAGAACGCGGCGCTCGCGATCCTGGCGGCATCGATCATGACAAATGATACGGTGACCGTGGAGAATGTGCCCGATGTCAGTGACATTCGCGCGATCTTAAAGACGATCGAAGTGATCGGCGGTTACGTCGAGAAAGTGGATCGCCACACCTTCCGGATCAACGGATCAGGCATCAACAGGGATACAGCCGTGGACAACGAGTTCGTAAGAAAGATCAGGGGATCCTACTATCTGATCGGCTCGCTCCTTGGCAAGTACAAGAAGGCCAGCGTGGCGCTTCCCGGCGGCTGCAACATCGGACTCAGGCCCATCGACCAGCACATCAAGGGATTTAAAGCGCTTGGCGCCAGTGTCAGGCTCGCGTCCGGAAGAGTGGACGCGAAAGCGGACAGGCTTGTCGGCTCCCACATCTATATGGACGTGGTCTCTGTCGGCGCGACGATCAATATCATGATGGCCGCGGTCATGGCAGAGGGCAATACGGCGATCGAAAACGCAGCCAAAGAGCCGCACGTCGTGGATCTCGCGAACTTCCTCAACAGCATGGGAGCGAAGATCAAGGGAGCGGGAACCGATGTGATCAGGATCAAAGGCGTGAGCAGCCTCCACGGGACGACGTATTCCATTATTCCGGACCAGATCGAAGCCGGCACATTTATGTTCGCGGCGGCAGCGACGAGAGGGGATGTCACGATCAAGAACGTGATCCCCAAGCATCTCGAATCCCTGACAGCTAAGCTGATCGAGATCGGATGTCAGGTGCAGGAGTCTGACGACATGGTCCGCGTGGTGGCGACCAAGAGGCTCGGCCGGACGACGGTGAAGACGCTTCCCTATCCCGGGTTCCCCACGGATATGCAGCCGCAGATCACAGTCGTGCTCGCTTTGAGCAAGGGAATGAGCTTCGTGACGGAGAGCATTTTCGAGAACCGCTTCAAATACGTGGACGAGCTGACGAAGATGGGAGCCAATATCCGGGTCGAAGGCAATACAGCCATTATCGAAGGCGTAGAACAGTATACCGGGTCGACGCTCAGTTCTCCTGATCTGAGAGCAGGCGCTGCCCTCGTGATCGCGGCCCTTGCGGCAGACGACTACAGCGAGATCTATGATGTCCAGTATATCGAGAGAGGCTACGAGGACTTTCCCGAAAAGCTCCGCAAGATCGGCGCGCACATCGAGACGATCGACACGGAGGAAGAAAAGAGAAGGTTTATGTTTCAGGTCGGATAAATAGCGCGGAGGACCTGGCAAAAATCCGGTCAGTATTTTGACCCTTTACAGAATGGTATTGACGAAATATAATAAACCTTGCAATTAAATAACCACGATGTTTTTCGGGGCAGGGTGAAATTCCCTACTGGCGGTAAAGTCCGCGACCCGCTTCGGCGGCTGACTCGGTGAAACTCCGGGACCAAC
>CACXMK010000071.1 GCA_902768735.1 uncultured Lachnospiraceae bacterium
GCCGGCATGGGGAGCGCTCCTTCTCATGATCGTTATTTTCACTGCCGTATCCGTGTTCGCGCTCAGAAAGATCGATAAAGACAAGAGATGACAGACCGGGTCAAGAATCAAAAGGGATAAAGAAAGACAAAGAGAACCGGGAACTATGCGATCCGCATTGTCCCCGGTTCTCTTTTTTTACGTATAAACCAACGTATTCATCTGCATAGTAAGCAGCCCATAAGAAGGTGCGCGCCCTTCTCCGCTCTCAGCCGTTAGCAGAAAGCCCGAACATCACTCCGTTTTCTTCTTGTCCCTCTCATGCATCCTCAGCCACTGCGAGCAGCACGCCGCAAGTGACAGATAGGCTGTGATCGGCTTATCGCTGCGGCCCGTGATCGCGACCGGAACTTTGGCGCCGACAAGGATGCTGCAGCTCACCGTATCCGTATGCTGCTCCAGAACCTTGACAATGGCATTGCCGGCAAGGAGGTGGGGAACGACGATGCCGTCGAACTCTCCGCAGTACGGGCAGTCATAGTGTTTGATCCTTGCCGCTTCTTTGCTCATGATCAGGTCGTAGGTGATCGGGCCGACCAGCTCGCAGTCCGCGATCGGCTCTTCATCATTATAGTGATTGAGGACCATCGTCTGCGCTTCCACACTGTTCCTGATATGGTAAGAAGGCTTTTCCACCATGGCCAAAAGCGCGATCTTAGGGTGCTTAATGCCAAAATACGACAGCTCTTCGACGATATTGCGGACGACCTCTTCTTTTTGTTCCATTGAAGGCGTAATGAGGAGCTGCACATCACCGACCGCCATCAGCCGTTCCTCTCCGGGTACTGTGAAAGTGACGATATCCGTCACCAGACGTCCTTCCTGCACCAGATGGTTCGCCCTATTCAGGATGGGGAGCAGCACGTCACGGGTCTGTGTGTTGCCTCGCATCAGGCAATCCGCCGCCCCTGCCTTGATCATTTCGATCGCATATTGCACTGCGTTGGTATCGCTGGAGATCGGCTGGATATCAAAATCATTATCCGCGCAGCCAATGTCCTCGAGCATTGCCTTGATCTTCTTGTAGTTTCCGATAAGGATCGGCTCCACAAAGCCGTCCTCATACGCAGCGATCGCGCCGCGCAGAATGTTCTCCGTGTCCGCGCCTGCGATGGCAACGCGCAGCGGACGGGGCATTTCATGGGCGCGGTCTATAATAAACTGATAAGTTGAAGGTACTACCATTGAACTCATTCTATCCTTTCCTCCATATCTTCCATTTCTGCATCAAAGGATTTTTTTCCAGGATAACCCCGCTCAGAACAGGCCTCCGAACTTCAGGAACAGAGGCGCGAACACGAGCGATACGACTGTCATCAGTTTGATCAAAATATTGATCGAAGGGCCGGATGTATCCTTGAACGGGTCGCCGACCGTATCGCCGACGACTGCGGCGTGGTGCGTGGGGCTGCCCTTGCCGCCGTGGTGTCCCTCTTCAACATACTTCTTGGCGTTGTCCCATGCGCCGCCCGAGTTCGACATGAAGATCGCGAGCATGACGCCGGTCACCAGTGCGCCTGCCAGAAGGCCGCCCAGCGCGGTGGGACCAAGGATAAGGCCGGCTGCCAGAGGAGCGAGTACCGCCATGATGCCGGGCACCAGCATTTCCTTGAGCGCCGCCTGTGTGGAGATCGCTACGCAGGAAGTATAATCAGGCTTTCCGGTCCCTTCCAGGATCCCGGGGATGTCGCGGAACTGGCGGCGGACTTCTTCGATCATCTTATTGGCCGCCTTGGAAACGGAATCCATAGTCAGCGCGGAGAAAAGGAACGGCAGCATGCCGCCCAGGAACAGGCCCGCGATGACCTTATAGTCGAGCAGATTGATACCGCTCTCGAACAGGTTGACCGCCTGTGCGTAAGAGACGAACAGCGCCAGCGCCGTGAGTGCTGCGGAACCGATCGCAAAACCTTTGCCCATCGCGGCTGTGGTATTACCTACAGCGTCGAGTTTGTCGGTGATCTTACGGACCGCCTTGGGAAGCCGCGACATCTCCGCGATACCGCCGGCGTTGTCCGCGATCGGACCGTAAGCGTCGACAGCGACTGTAATGCCCGTTGTGGAAAGCATTCCGACTGCCGCCAGCGCGATACCGTACAGGCCGTCCGCGATATAGGCGCCGATGATGCCGACACAGATGAGAAGGATCGGAATCGCCGTGGACTGCATGCCAACCGCGATACCGCTGATAACGGTCGTCGCGGGGCCGGTCTCGGACTGCTTCGCGATCTTCTTGACGAACCGGTAGTCTGCGGAGGTATAGATCTCCGTGACAATACCGATGATCAGACCGACCACAAGGCCGAAAATGATCGCGATAGCCGCCTTGGGGCTTTTAAAGAACAGGAAACTAAGGATAAGAGCGCCGACCACAACAATGCCGGCTGCCGAGTAACTGCCCATCTTGAGGGCCTTATGGGGATTCGAGTCCTCATCGCCCTTTACAAAGAAGCAGCCCGCAATGCCCGCTGCAATTCCGAGCGCAGCGATGATCAGCGGGAAAATGCCTCCCTTGAGGCCGTAAAATGCGACGCCCAGCGCGATCGCCGAGACGAGCGAACCGACATAGGACTCAAACAGGTCAGCGCCCATGCCTGCCACGTCACCGACGTTGTCGCCGACGTTGTCCGCGATCGTAGCGGGGTTACGGGGATCGTCCTCCGGGATACCGGCTTCAACCTTACCCACAAGATCCGCGCCGACGTCAGCCGCTTTCGTGTAGATACCGCCGCCCACACGCGCAAACAGCGCGATGGAAGAGGCGCCCAGCGAGAAGCCGGACAGGATATCCGGATTCCCTGTGATCAGGTAGATCGCGCTCGCACCAAGAAGGCCGAACCCGACAACGCACATACCCATTACCGCGCCGCCCGAGAATGCCACTGACAGAGCAGCGTTCATACCGCTGTCTTTTGCCGCGGCGGCCGTTCGGACGTTCGCCCTCGTCGCCACGTTCATCCCGATATAGCCGGCGGCTGTCGAGAAAGCAGCTCCGATCAGGAAGCAAACCGCGGAAGCCCAGCTGATCCCTGCGCCGATGAGTACGAACAGGATCGCCACAAACACGACCAGGATCTTGTACTCTGCCATAAGAAACGCGCTAGCCCCCTCGTGTATGAATGACGCAATCTCTTTCATGCGGTCCGTTCCGGCGTCCTGCGCGGACACTTTCATGATCAGCCGATAAGCGAAGGCGAGTGCACACACTGCAAGCACAATTGAAATAATTAACAGTCCTCTCATTTTTACTACCTCCTTCTATCCATTTTATCATCGACCGCAGGCCGCGTAAAACCTGAAAATAAGTAAAAATACAGCAATCTGAACAGCTTTAATCCTTCACGCCAAAGCATTTTTTCTGCACGATCGGCGATAGAGGTTTTCGTATGATATAGTTTCCGCAGATACCGGAAAGTGAAAAAAGTGAGCCAAAGGGCCGCACCCTTTGACTCACTTTTTAACCATGCTCTGTCTTCTCACCTCAGTGCTTTCTCCGCCTGCTCCGCCGTTGCCCTGTCGCACTCTGCCGTGATCTTCGTGCCTTCTGCTGTGTACTCCGTATCCAGGACTACCGCTTTGTCCATTAAAAATGAGACAATGTGGCCGCGGTCATAGGGAATGAGGAACGTTTGGGTGACCCTCTCCGCATGCAGGATCTCAAAGATCTCTTCGCACAAAAACCCGATCGAGCTCCTCTCCTTGGCGCACAGATAAAGGTTTACATTGCTCACTCCGGCGACGCTCTGCTCTACAGCTCCCTTTATGGGATACGCCGCCGGCGGATCCAGAAGGTCCGCTTTGTTAAAAACAGTGATCATGGGAATGTGTCCCGCGCCGATCTCCATGATGATCTTCTTTGTGACTTCGATGTGCTTCCGGCAGTGCGGATCAGATCCGTCAACTACCTGTACAAGGAGGTCCGCCTGCGTCACTTCCTCCAGTGTCGACTTGAATGCCTCGACAAGGGAAGTCGGAAGCTTATGGATGAAACCAACCGTATCGGACAGAAGGAATTCTTTTCCGCGCGAGACAGTGATACGCCTTACGGTCGTGTCCAGCGTCGCGAACAGCATGTCTGCTTCAAAGACCTGCCGCTTCTGAGCCTTTTCCTGCTTTCCTGATACACCCTCTCCGGCAGCGTCAGAAGGGTACTGCGCGAGCATGGCGTTCATGATCGTGGATTTTCCCGCATTTGTATAACCGACGAGCGATACCAGCGGCAGTCCCGATCCCTGTCTCTTCTTCCTTTGCGTCGCGCGCTCGCGGCTTACGTTCTTAAGTTCTTTTGACAGTTCGCTGAGCCGGTGGTCAATGGTGCGGCGGTCGATCTCGAGCTGCGTCTCGCCCTCTCCCTTTGCGGACATGGCGCCGGAAGCGCCGCCCTGTCGGTTCTGGGTCTCCCACATGCCGATCAGCCTGGGCTTTAGATAGCGGAGCTTGGCAAGTTCCACCTGCAGCCTTGCCTCCCTGGTCCTGGCTCTCCGCTCGAAGATCTCGAGGATCAGCGCTGTCCGGTCCATGATCGGGAGTTTTAAGAGCTTCTGGAGATTCCGGATCTGCGAGGGCGACAGGGTATCATTGAAGATGACCCGTTTCGCATCGAAGGCCTCTGCAATGGTCCGGATCTCCTCCGCCTTCCCGGTGCCCACATAAAGGCCGACATTGACACGTGCAAGCGGCTGTGTCACGGTGTCCACAGGTTCCATCCCGCAGGCCTTACAGAGCTCGGCAAGCTCTGACAGGGAATGCCGGAACTCATCTTCACTCACCGGATCATCCACATTCGTTTCACGCACGCCTACCAGGATCACAGCCTCCCTGCCATCCTCGACGTGACGTTCCCATATTTCATTCGCTCCGAAAAAAGCTGCCATTATTATTCTGTTCTCCTTATAGGTCTTTCAGGCATTGCCGGCTCAGACAATGACCAGATATTTGTCTCATCGGCCAGATCTGCGCCGTTATACAGCGCGGACTGCAGGTAGGCGTTCAGAATGGTCTCGGTACAGGGAAGGCACCGGCTTGGCGTGGGGTAATAATCACCGATCACAGCATCCGCCAGCTCCTTAAGAAGCGTTTCCTTATCCAGCCCCAGTGTGTTCACGCAGTACCCAATAGCCGTAGTCAGAAACGCATCCGTCTCATCCTCCGGATCCTGAGAGGCACCCTGTGATCATACACAGGAGCAGCAATATGCAATTCAGTCTTTTGACGACACGGTTCATCGTTTCCTCCTCATCGCAGCATATCAAAACAGCACATGCCGTATACCCCCGACTCTTCGTCAGCCAACACCGTACATATGCTTCAGTACGATCCTCTTCATCGTTTCCGCGCCGAAAAGCTTTGCCATCATGCTCACTGCCGGCCCGTCATTCTCTACCAGTTTACGGGCAAATGCCCTGACGCGCTCTCTTTTTTGATCCGCGGGACACTTCTCCGCTCCGGAGAGTTCCTTCGCAAACAGGTCGATATATGCTTCCGCCGCCCGATCAAAGCGTTCCGTGAGGCCCTTTCCTTTCTTGTGGAAAGAACAGGGGTACAGGATCTCATCATACCAGTGCTTTCCGGCGTCATAGTCACCGAGGTCAGCGCATCCTGCCTTGATCTTTTCGAACGCTTTCTGTGACTCCCCGGGCCACGGTTCGAGCTGCACGTCGTAGAGCTCCGCAATCTGTGTCTCGTTCCCAAAAGCATTCACCCAGTCCGCGTTAAATAGCGGCAGATCCGCTTCAAAGGGGGCGATCACTACCGTCTCCATCTTCATGAGTCCCAGGAATGCGCGCATCCGCATCACACAAAAGTGCCCTATGCCACTGATCTCAAAGGCTTCTGTATCAAATGTCATGCCGCGCTTTGCGCGGTGCGCGTCTTCTCCCAGGTCCTTCGGCACGAGGGTAAAATAGCGCTCCAGCGATGCTTTCGTGTATTGTCCGAGATCTGTGTGTTTATGCATTTTTATGTCTCCTTTTTGTCTGTTGATATTCCGGATCACTGAAAGCTCTCCACCAGTTCCTGCAGTTCGATGTAACGCATGATCTTTTCCTCCAGTTCCGCATCGATCTTCGCCTTTTCTTCCGACAGCTCCTGAAGCTTTACGTAATCCGCAGTGACCAGCGCCATTTCCTCTTCCAGCTTTCCCGACTTTTCCGTCAGCTCATCGATCACGCCTTCGATCGTGTCATATTCCCTCTGCTGCGAGAAAGTCAGCCGTTTGCGGGGCTCGGACGCTCTGTATTTTTTGCCCTTTTTGGACGTCTCCGGCTCCGTCTTTGTGCTCTCCGCTTCCTCCTCCGTCGTCAGTCCTTCCTTATGGGCCAGATATTCTTCGTAGCCGCCTTCGCTCTGATGCAGAAAACCATCCCCTTCGAAGCTGAAGATGCGGTTGACGACCCTGTCCAGGAAATACCTGTCATGAGAGACCGCGATCACAATTCCCGAAAAATGGTCCAGATAGTCCTCCAGGATCTGCAGCGTCTGAATGTCAAGGTCATTGGTGGGCTCGTCCAGGATCAGCACATTGGGAGCCTCCATCAGGACGCGCAGCAGATACAGGCGTCTCTTCTCTCCCCCTGACAGCTTCGCTATGGGAGTATACTGCTTGCTCTTAATGAACAGGAAGCGCTCGCACATGGCTGACGCGGTGATCAGCCCGTCAGCTGTGCGCACATATTCACCGTGATCCCTCACCATATCGATCACGGTGCCGGAATCGGGAAGCTCCTCGTTTTCCTGGCCAAAATAGCTTATCCTGATCGTCTGTCCCTTCTCCACAACGCCTTCATCCGGCCGGATCTCTCCTGTCAGGATCTTCAGAAGTGTCGATTTTCCGCAGCCGTTCGGACCTATGATCCCGATCCTGTCATTTTTGAGGAACGTGTAGGAGAAGTCCCTGAAAAGGCACTTATCTCCATAGCTCTTTGAGAGATGTTTCACCTCGATGGTCTTGTTTCCCATCCTCGACGGAAGTGATTCCAGAAGCACATTTCTCTCCTCGACGATCTTCTCCCTGTCCCTTAGCGCCTCAAAGCGTCGGATATGGGCTTTCTGCTTCGTCGACCGGGCTCTCGCCCCGCGCATCATCCACGCGAGATCCTGTTTATACAGAGCAGCCATCTTTCTCTCTGCCGCCAGCGCGAAATCCATGCGCTCCTGCTTTGTCTGCAGGTATTTCTCATAGTTTCCGGGATAACTGTACACATTTGCACGGTCGATCTCCCAAATAAGAGACGTCACTTCATCGAGGAAATAGCGATCATGCGTTATCATGACGATTGCGCCCTTATAGCCCGACAATTGCTCCTGCAGCCACTCGATCATCTCGTGATCCAGATGGTTGGTCGGCTCATCCAGGATCAAAAGATCGCTGGGTGTCAGGAGTGCAGCCGCCAGAGCAGCCCTTTTGCGCTGTCCGCCGGACAATGTGTCAGGCATAGCGGAAGGATCTTCGATCCCGAGTTTGATCAGCATGGCGGCTGCTTCTCCCTGCACATTCCAAAACTCCTGATCCTGCGAAATATTCTGCACCACATTTTCCAGTATATTTCTGTCCGGGTCAAAAACCGGATTTTGCGGCAGATAAGAGATCTTCAGCCCGTTTCTCATGATGATCTTCCCTTCATCCGGCTGCAGGGTGCCTGCAATAATGGCCAAAAGGGTAGACTTGCCCGTCCCGTTTATGCCGATCACGCCAATCCTGTCATTATCTTCTATTCCCAGTGTCACATTCTGCAACAGCTCTGTATCTCCGAAGGAAATACCGATTCCTTCCAGCGTCATGATGATCATTCGTTATCTCCTGAAACAATCGAGCTGACTCGATTGACCGTTGGCCGTAGGTTCATCTTCGCGCAAGCACGAGATGCGCCCCACGGCTTATCGCACAAAAGACCGTCCCCGCAGCTTCGCCGGCAGGGACGGTCTTATGCTTGTCATTTAAAAAGGATGGGCTTCATTACTTCTGCTGCTCAAGGGCCAGCGTCTTCGTGGTGGCGTCGCAGACCTCTGCAGGGCCGTAGTACTGAATAGCACCGGGATAGGTGAAGCAAGTCTCCACTGCCCATTTGTCCCTGTGTGCCGCAAAGTATTTGAAAGGCGCGCCATCAAGCTCAACGAGTGCCTTTCTGATGACCGGCTTGTCTTCGCCGTTCCTGCGCTCGATGTTCATCATCTTGGTGATCGGCATACCGCCTGCTACCCACTCTTCCGCCGGTGCAGACAGGTTGGAAACCTTTGAAAGGTATCCGGTAAAGCCATACTGGATCAGCATGAAGGCGTTGTAGCCGAGCGAATAGCAATAGTCGCTGTCAAAGTTCGAAGGGAATGCGCATCTTCCTTCATAGCCAAAGAAGTGTGTCAGTGTTGAGAACTTGCCTTTGTAAGTTCCCGCTGCCGCGCGCTCTGCCAGTTTGTTCTTAACCAGCTCTGCAAACAGTTTCTCGGACTCGATCAGGGATACCTGTACGTTTCCGTGAGGGTCTCTCTCGAGGAAGAGCTGCTGCTGAATTCCGGTAGGAAGGAATGCGAAGACGGCCATGGACTCTGCAGTGAGACCGCTCTTAATGAACGCATACTTATCTTCCCAGGTCGGAAGCGCATTGAACTTCTCTGTATTCTCACCCGCGAGGAGCTCATTGATCTCCTTGATCAGTTTGGAGAACTCAGGAACAAACTCTACGATACCTTCCGGAATAAGTGCAACACCGAAGTTGTCACCGTTATTTCCGCGGGCCGCGACAGAGTCCGCGATCTGGTCAGCGATCTCGGAGAGAGACTGCTTCTTTGCTGCGACTTCCTCGCCGACCAGGCAGATGTTGGGCTGTGTCTGCAGCGCGCACTCCAGTGTGACGTGGGAAGCGCTGCGGCCCATCAGCTTGATGAAATGCCAGTATTTCTTAGCGGAGTTGGCGTCACGCTCGATATTGCCGATCACTTCGCTGTAGGTCTTGGTCGCTGTATCAAAGCCGAAGGAAGTCTCGATATCCTCGTTCTTGAGGTCGCCGTCGATGGTCTTGGGGCATCCGATGACCTGAACGCCGGTGTTCTTCTTAGCCATGTACTCGGCAAGCACCGCCGCATTGGTGTTGGAATCGTCGCCACCGATGATCACGATCGCAGTAACGCCGTGCTTTTTGCAGACTTCTTCCACAACCTCAAACTGCGGAACAGTCTCAAGTTTCGTTCTGCCGGAACCAATGATATCAAAGCCGCCGGTATTTCTGTACGCATCGATGAACTCGTCGGTCATCTCGACATAATTGTCCTCGATCAGCCGCTCGGACCGCCCTTGAAACCGAGAAGAACATTATCCTTATCCGTCGCTTTCAGTGCATCGTAAAGACCGCAGATAACATTGTGTCCGCCGGGTGCCTGTCCACCGGAAAGGATAACGCCGACAACCTGCTTCTTGGGCTTTGATGTGTTCACGCCCTTCTGGAACGTGATCTCATTCTTTCCATACGTATTCGGGAACAGAGCCTTGATCTTTTCCTGATCCGCAACGCTCTCTGTAGGTGCGCCTTCTTTGACGCAGATCTCGGAAATACCATTTCTCAGCATCCCCGGGAGCTTGGGGTTATAGCTATATCTTGCTTTTTGAAGGTTTGAAATAGTCATGCTTTTCCTCCATTTTTTTTAAAAAAAGCAGTTTATGTTTACCCTTTTATAATAAGGTATTCGGCGCTGAAATTAAAGGTTTTTTAAAGAAATACTCTTTTGCCTTCCTTTTTTTGCAAGTTATAATGTACCTAAAAAGTGACCGATTCAGTAACACACGCGCTTTAGAAAGGAACCATCTATGCCATTTCCCGCAAACTTTCTATGGGGCGGCGCCACAGCCGCCAATCAATGTGAAGGCGCCTATGATTTGGACGGCCGGGGCCTCGCCAATGTCGACGTCATACCGAATGGGCCTGACCGCCGTTTTGTGACCGGCGGACATCGTCAAATGCTCGATTTCGAAGACGGATACTTTTATCCCGCCAAAGAAGGCATCGACATGTACCATCATTTCAAAGAGGACATCCGCCTTTTCGCAGAGATGGGGTTCTCCGTCTACCGTCTCTCCATTGCGTGGACCAGGATCTATCCGAACGGTGATGAGACCGAACCGAACCGCAAGGGCATCGAGTTTTACCGCGAGCTCTTCCTCGAGTGCCGTAAGTACAACATAGAGCCCCTTGTCACTATCACACATTTCGATTGTCCGATCCACCTCATCAAAGAATACGGCGGTTGGCGCAACCGGAAAATGATCACATTTTACAAGCGGCTCGTGACAACACTTTTTACCGAGTTTAAGGGCCTTGTCCGCTACTGGCTGACCTTTAACGAGATCAATGTCCTCTATCATCTGCCCTTCATGGGTGCGGGGATCTGCTTTGCCGAGG
>CACXMK010000072.1 GCA_902768735.1 uncultured Lachnospiraceae bacterium
GATGCCCATTGTGCCGATGCTGCAGCGCAGGAACATATCCATCAGGCTTGTGCGGGGAATATAGAACTTTTCTCCCGAGCGCATAAGGATGAAGGCCGCGAGGAAGGCGGCGACAATATTTCTGAAGAAAGCCTTCTGCATGGTGGGTACGTCGCCGGAGAGCCGCACGAAGACGGTCATCAGCGAGAAGAAAAAGGCTGCCATCAGGATGAACATAATGCCCTTCGAGCGACTGGCTGCGAGAGAGCCGGTCTTTTTTATATTGGGATTCATAATTGTGTTCCGCACAGGATCAAATCCTTTTACTTTGTACTCGTCATTATAGCGCACAATGAGAGGAAAGGACAGTCCCCCGCCATAGGGGGCGGAGGGGACTGTCCTTTTAGGTTCATCGTAGAGAAGTTCACATTGTCCAGCTGTCTTTCCATTCTATGAGGACTCTGCCGTTCGGATATTCTTTGCAGGGTGCATCCAGCCGGATCGGCAGCCACACGTAGTCTGCGACGCTTGTATTAGCAGTCTCCAGGATATTTCCTCTGTACATCTCAGCGCGCTCGTCGTCGTTTGCCTGATATTTGTCAGGCGCGTAGTTGCAGGCGATGGTGCGGGTGAAAATGTCGGCGATGCGGGCATCGACGTGGTAATGAGGAAGCCAGCGGTCGGCCATAGCGACAAAGAGATTGTCGCGGCCTTCCACGCGGAAGATCTTGGAGATCTGGCTGTTGAAGGAAGCAGTGGACGCATCGCCAACGTGAGGATCTCCGAGGCTCACGAATTCGCTGTCCCACGAATCAGAGACGGCGCTGTCGCTCTTATTGGGTACGTAGCCGGTCATGCCGCTGGTCACCATGTATTTGCGCCCGTATGCTTCGAACAGAGCCGGCGCCTCCCGGGTAAAGACGACCAAAGAGGTATCGAATATACGCTTCTGCCGCTTCCTTCCGGGGACTGTTGGCTACAACACCGAGATAGAGATCCCCGTCAAAGCCTGCGTCGCGAAACAGCGGGAGAGAAGATACGGCAAGCGAATTGGCGACCGTATCCGTTACGACCTGCTCTTCAACTGCGTTTCCGAGCAGATAATCCACAGAATTGTCAGAGAGGATTACATCGTTTTCTGTCAGAAACGGTGAGAGATCATCCGGAAGCGAAGTCAGTTCCAGCAGATAGCCCTGCCGCGAGAAGATATCGTAAGCTTCCCGGTTCATCAGCACGAGGTCCAGCTTCCCGGCACTGATCGCACCGCTGAGTTTGACCTTCGAAGCATAGGCGTATTCGTGGTTGAGCGTGTCCGCATTCTCCGACAGATACAGGTCGCGGTAGAGATAGACTTCCTGCCTGCGCGTGTCGAAGCCAGCTTCTGTCAAAAAGTCCTCCGTCAGACCTTTCTCAACATCTTCACCGAAGGAGGCGTTGATCACAGCCAGATACAGCACAGGCTTTTTCTGCGTCAACTGCCGGTGAAGGATCGAACCGAGAACGACAAGGGCCAGCAGGACCAGTAGGATCGTCCATTTATGATAAGTAAAAATATGCTCGGCCTTTTCGGCCGGGCTCATTGCTTGAAAAGCCGCCTTATGGGCGGCTTTTTCCTTTTCAGACAATTTGACCATCAGGTATTTTCCTCCGGGCTTTCTTCCGTTCCGTCCTCCATATAATCCTCCGGCGTACCGGAAACGGAGATCAGGAGGCTGTTGAGGATCCAGGCGCTGACCATGGCGCAGAGTCCCTCACCGAATATGATCAGCGGCGTGAACACCGCGACCACGGCAAAGAACATGGCGAAGTGGACAGCGAAGACCAGTATTGTCGCGAAGAGATAGTGCGTGCCGATCAAAAATGCGTTTTTGAGCATGGCAGCGTTGGTGTTGTGCACGCTGGCAAGAAGGGGAAAGACATATAAAAGCACGATAACATAAATGATCGATGCCGCGATCACAAGTGCCAGGATCAGCGTCCAGATCACCGCCATGACACCTGTTGAGCTTTTGCGCAGATGATAGAGGATATATCCGTCAGCGCCCAGGAACAAACCCGCGCCCAGAAGGATCAGCCAAAGCTGCGTTGCCTGCTTGAAGTTTTCTTTAAAAGAATGAAAAAACAGTGTCCACGCATGGGACTCTTCATCGCGGATGACCTTCAGGCTCGCATAGTAAAGAGCTGTCGTGGAAGCGCCAATGGTGAAAATGGGCAGAGAACAGATAAACCAAAGTATATTCAGAAGACAACTGCAGCTCAGCTTCATCAGAAGCTGGCTGAACCTGCTTTCATAAGAAAAAAACCTCATGGTGAAAATCCTTTCAAGTCAGTCTTTGATCTGATATTTAATCCGGTATTTAATCCAGGCGGGTCGAATCGCGATAGATCAGTTCCGTCTCGGTGTGGACAATGCGGGCATCCAGCGAGGGCTCACGTCTTCGGGAGATGAGCAGCTGCATGGCAGTAAATGCCATGACTTGCGTATGGATGTGGACTGTGCTCAGAGCGGGACGGAAGATTCGCGACTCAGGCGAATTGTCAAACCCGAGGACCAACACATCCTCCGGCACAGACTTCCCGATGGAGAACAGGTTGCGGACCAGATCACCTGCCAAAAAATCGTTGGCGCAGATAAACACATCCGGCAGCGCTTCCAGCTCAGAGATCGATTCAATGACCTCGTCGACGCGGTTGTTGCAGAATATGCAGCGCTCGTCCACCGGGACACCTGCCAAAAGCATGGCCATCCGAAAGGCGGCGTAGCGCTCATAGAAGGACTGGCAGTGATTATAGTTGCCGACGAAGCCGATGCGGGTTTTTCCGGCGGCAAGCATATCATTAACAAACCGGGTGATCTCGGTCGTATTGTCCATATAAAGCTGATCGGCGGGAAGGGAATAGCCGTCTCTCTTGACAGGGCCGTCCACAAAGAGGACCGGGACGTCCAGCTCGCAGATCATCTTGCCGTAGTCATAATTGAACATCTCAATGCAGATGACAGCCTTCACCGGATCCTTGCGGAATGTGTACGGGAATGTCATTGTACGCAGGTTTTCCTTTGTGATACGGTGGGTGTTCAGTGTATAGCCCGCCTGGGATATCTCACGCTGAAATTTGTCCAGCATGGTGGAGGCAAAGTGCGACTGTGTCAAAAAAGCGGCGGTCAGCAGCGCAATTTCTCCCTGATATTGCGGGGACGCGGGGGAAGAGATTATTTCGTCAGAGCCCATGATGGAATTGACATAGGAGAACTGCTTGTATCCCATCTCCACAGCCTTCTGCAGGATCTTATCCCTCGTAGATGCCGCAATGCCGTCGGAATTATTAATCGCTTTAGATACCGTGTTGCGGGAGATATTGAGTTCATCGGCAATGTCCTGTAAAGTTACTTTCTTCATTTCGCACTCCTTCATTTCTTCTAATTCCCAAATGTGGTGCATCAGCCGATATTTTATCTTGCAATTATACCATAAAAAAAGGGAGCCGGTCAATTATTTGCCACTTTAAAAATTGTGCAAATGTAAACTAAAAGACTTTGCTGCTTGCATATCTGGATTTCTGTACCAGCAAATGAGTAGGACTATTTTGGGGATAAAACGGCAGAAAAAGTTGCATTTGTGAAGGATGAAGTTGACATTTTACAATTTGTAAGTTACAATTACACCATCAAGGGTGCGAATGCACATTTTGATTCGTGTGCGCACACATCAAATCACTTTTTGCACCATGTATTTACTTGAGGAAGGGAGGTAAATCAATGAAAAAAACTACGGAATCCGCTGCAGCCGGAAGTGGCGGAAGTTCCAAAATGCACAACACGCTGGTCTATTTTCGGCAACACTGGCAGTTGTATGTGATCTTCATGCTGCCGGCGTTTCTGCTTACGATCATTTTCCGCTACATCCCCATGGGCGGTATCGCGATCGCTTTCACGGAATACAACCCGATCAGAGGAATCTTTGGGAGCGAATGGGTCGGGTTCGAGCATTTCCAACGTTTTCTGTCGTCTCCGGACTTCATGCGGTATCTGGTAAATACCCTTAAGCTGAGTGTCTTTGGCCTGCTATGGGGATTCCCGGCACCTATCCTGCTGGCTTTTTTGCTTAACCGTATTCTCAGCGCCAAGACGAAGCAGAAGATTCAGCTCGTACTCTATATGCCGAACTTTATCTCTGTCATCGTCCTTTGCGGTATCGTGCGCATTTTGCTGGCACCTACCGGCATGGTGAACATGATGCTCGGTACTTCTTTCAACTTTATGACAATGCCTTCTGCCTTCCGGACGATCTACATTGCCTCCGGTATCTGGCAGGGCGCAGGGTGGGCATCCATCATTTATACCGCGGCCCTGTCCAATGCCAGTAAGGAATTGAAGGAAGCTGCCGTGATCGACGGTGCAAACATCATCCAGCAGATCAAGGCTGTTGAATGGCCTGCCATCAAGGACACAGTGCTGATCCAGTTCATCATGTCCGTCGGTAATATCATGTCCGTCGGCTTTGAAAAGGCATATGCGCTGCAGACCGACCTTAACCTGAACGCGTCGGAGATCATATCTACCTACGTGTACAAAAAGGGTCTTCTGGATGGCGACTACGGCTTCTCCACCGCCGTTGGTCTGTTCAATACCGTTATCAATGTCATCCTTCTGGTAACAATGAACTCTCTTGTTAAGAAGATGAACGACGGCAAGGGTATTTAAGGGAGGTGCGGAATATGAAGACTAAAAAGAAAAGCGAATTTTCCAAGCTGCCCTCCGGCGATAAGACTCTGTTGATCATTGCATATGCGATTCTTGGATTGTTCCTTGTGGCGATCATTCTGCCGATCATCTACATTATCCTCGCTTCCTTTATCGATCCGGTCACGCTGCAGAACAGCGGCCTGACCTTCGATTTCAGCAAGTGGACGCTCACTGCCTATGAGCGCGTTCTGGGCAATACGCAGATCTGGGTCGGCTTCAAAAATGCGCTGATCTACTCGGTCCTGTTCACGATCATCTCTGTTGTAGTGACACTGCTGGCGGCTTATCCTATGTCCCGTGCTGATTTTAAGGGAAGGGGATTCTTTAATACGATCTTCGTGATCACGATGTTCTTCGGCGGCGGCCTGATCCCTACTTACTTGCTGATCTCCAACCTGGGCATGCTGGATACCATCTGGGCGATCCTCATTCCCGGCGCCTTCAGCGTGTGGAACATGATCATTGCCCGTACCTACTACATGGGTATCCCCCGCGACCTGCAGGAAGCTGCGGAGATCGACGGAGCAACCGAGATGGTTTACTTTTTCCAGATCCTCCTGCCTGTCTGCACACCGATCATTGCCACGATCGCTATGTGGCAGTTTGTCGGTATGTGGAACAGCTACTTTGACGCGATGATCTATCTCAACAGCGCATCGAAGCAGCCTCTGCAGCTGGTGCTGCGAGCCATCCTGATCCAAAGCCAACCCGAGCCCGGCATGGTCTCCGACATGCAGTCCACTGCCGCCCGCGCGCAGCTGGCCGAACTTTTGAAATACGCAACGATCATCATTTCAAGTTTGCCCTTGATGATCATGTATCCCTTCTTCCAGAAGTATTTTGACAACGGCATTATGGCCGGCGCAGTCAAAGGCTGATCAATGTTTTGACGGAAGTGGGATATTCAAAAACAAAAAGGAGAAAATTATGAAGCATAAAAGAGTATTAGCATTAGTGCTGGCGGCTGCTATGTCGGTCACTCTGCTTGCAGGCTGCGGCGGCGGCTCCTCTTCGTCCGGCGGCGGTGCAGCTGCTCCGGTGGAAGATGTTGATCCTGCATCACTGGCGTTCCCGCTGGCGGAAAAGGCAGAGATCTCCGGTCTTACAAGATACGCGGCAGGTACAGAGGCTGAGCCCAACAACCGCACGATCTACAAGCGCCTTGAGGAAAAGACGAACGTCCACGTCAACTGGAAGAGTATCCAGGGTGACCAGTGGAGCGATAAGATCGCGCTTGAGATGTCCAATATCAAGACCCTCCCTGAGTTTATTTCCCCTGCAGGTCTTAGCGATACCGATATTCTGAAGTATGCCAAGCAGGGCGTCATCATCCCGCTCGAGGACTACATTGACAAGTATATGCCGAACCTTTGCAAGGTCTTCGAACAGGCTCCCGAATACCGCGATATGTGCACCGACGAAAACGGCCATATCTGGACTCTGCCCTGGATCGAGCAGCTCGGTGTCGGAAAGACCGCTATCCAGACCATCGGAAATATGCCTTTCATCAACGTTGCATGGCTCAATTTCCTTGGACTTGAGATGCCTAAGACGACCGATGAGTTCGAGCAGGTCCTGATCGCTTTCCGCGATAATGCCGACGCGCTGAAGAAGGAATTCAATATTGATGGTGACATCGTCCCTATGTCCTGCATCATCAGCGGCGGCAATGAGGACTGCACCGTTCTCTGCAACGGTTTTGGAGAAGGCTACGGCGATCCGGATCCCGGCCGCCACATTGTTATTGACGACAACAAGAAGGTCGTTTGCACAGCTACCACAGAAGGATGGCGCAAGGGTGTGGAATGGCTCCACAAGCTTTACACCGAGAATCTGATCGATCCTGACGCTTTCACACAGGAGTGGTCTACCTATGTTGCCAAGGGAAAGTCCGGCCGCTTTGGCGTCTGCTTCTCCTGGGACGTGGCAAATATTGTCAATATCAGCATGGATGACATTATCAACAATACCGGCGACTGGCAGCCTATGCCTATGCTGAAGGCGGATGTGCTCAACCTCACTCCTCAGAACGGTTCCTTCACTTCCGGTTTTGACCGCGGCCGCGGCGCTGTTTTAACAGCAAATGCAAAGAACCCTGCCCTGATCTGCGCATGGTTCGACCAGATGTATGATCCGATCCAGTCCCCTCAGAACAACTGGGGAACCTACGGCGAAGACGACGAATTCGATATCTTCGAAATGGGTACAAACGACAAGGGTGAGCCGATGCTCCAGCATGCGCCTCTCGGCGATGCATCTCCTGTCGAAGTGCGTGAAGCTGAGATGGTCGACGGCCCTCTGGCTGTACTCGACAGCTACTACGGCGTGTACGTCACCTGCCCTGATGACGCGCTGTATCGCCTGAACTGGATCAAGGACATCTACACACCCGACATGCACACCAAGTATGTTTTCCCGAACGTATTCATGTCAGCAGAAGATACCAAGAATCTGTCCAACCTGAATGCAGACATCGACAAGTGCATCAAGACCGCCAGAGCAAACGGCATCATGAACGGCTTTGGAGATGCGGAATGGAATCAGCTTCAGAGCGATCTGCAGGGTTACAAACTGGACGAGTACCTTGCAATCTTCCAGAAGTATGTAGACGCTGCTTCTGACAGTGCTTTATCTGCAGACTGACCCCCCTTGACCTGTGGTGTTCCAAAATGATAAGAGCTTTCTCTTATCGTTTTGGACACCATTTGGAGAACACAAGAATTAACCATGAAGTGATAGTAAGAACAGCTTAATTCCATGGCGGCAGACCACTCCACTCTTTGGACTGCCGGACATGAAAGAAAGGAGGAAAAGCCCTGCTCGGGCTGCGGCAGTGTGGAGACCTGCCGTAAGGCACGAGGCAATTGCCCGTGCGAGGACGTTCCTTGCGGAGGCAGAACGCCCGGAGCAAATATGACATGGCGAGTGTTCAGCTCAATAACATCAAAAAAGTATATCCCTATATCAGCGGCGAAGATAAGAAGAAAAACAAGAAAAAGAACGCCGACGAGCCGGAAAAGAAAATCAATCTGCAGATCACAGATGAAGGCGTTGTGGCGGTGCAGCAGTTCAGTCTTGATATCAAGGACAAAGAGTTTATCGTACTGGTAGGTCCTTCCGGCTGTGGTAAATCCACCACCCTGCGCATGGTCGCCGGCCTTGAAGAGATCTCCGGCGGCGAGCTGATCATTGACGGCAAGGTTATGAATGACGTAGCTCCGAAGGATCGCGACATCGCCATGGTCTTCCAGAACTATGCTCTGTACCCGCACATGACAGTGTATGAAAACATGGCCTTCTCCTTAAAGCTCCGTCATACGCCTAAGGATGAGATCGACAAGAAAGTGCGCGAAGCAGCCAGGATCCTTGATATCACCCAGTATCTTGAGCGTAAGCCGAAGGCTCTGTCAGGCGGTCAGCGTCAGCGTGTCGCGATCGGCCGCGCGATCGTCCGTGCCCCGAAGGTGATGCTGATGGATGAGCCTTTGTCCAACCTGGACGCGAAGCTCCGAAACGAGATGCGCGCCGAGATCATTAAGCTGCGCCAGCGCATTGACACGACCTTCATGTATGTTACTCACGACCAGACGGAAGCCATGACCCTGGGCGATCGCATCGTCATTATGCGCGATGGTTATATCCAGCAGATCGGAACACCGCAGGAAGTTTTCAACCATCCTGCAAATCTCTTTGTCGCAGGGTTCATCGGCATGCCCGTCATGAACTTCTTCGATGCGGAGCTTAAGCGTGAAGGCGACAAGTTCTTTGTTGAGCTCAGCGGTGTAAAGGTTCAGCTGGACGAGAAAAAGACAGCCCGCCTGCTGAAGAATAATGTCCAGAGTCAGCCGATCACACTCGGCGTCCGTCCTGAGCATACTCATATTTCAGACAAAGGCGTTCCCGCTAAGGTGGATGTCAGCGAGATGATGGGATCTTCTGTGCACCTGCATGTCGACGCTGATGGACGTGACGTCATCATCATTGTTCCGATCCTTGACATGGAAGATAATTACAATTACGGAGATCTTGTCCACTTCACTTTTGCGGGCAATGTCGCTCATGTTTTCTCTAAAGAGACGGCTAAGAACCTCGAGTACTAAAGAACAGCGTTCTGAAGAATTCAGTTCTAAAAGCAAACTGAGAATGATGAAATAATAACAGTGCAGGCGCAAAGCGCCTGCTCTGTTATTAGTAGTTCGAAATATTCAGCAAACACAGATCCGACAGGGAGGTAAAGAATGAGCAGCCAGGCACTCAGAGACGCCCGAAGATATGAAGAAGTATTTGAGCAGATGATCATGCCGGAGGAGAGACCGGCTTTTCACTTGTCGTCCCGCGTCGGGTGGATGAACGATCCCAATTGGGGACCGATGCACTGGGGACACGCCGTGAGTAAAGACCTTTTGCATTGGAAATACTTACCTGCCGCGCTTGCACCGGATAAGCCCTATGACAGGGATGGATGCTTTTCCGGCGGTGCCCTTGCGATGAAGGATGGCACGCATATGCTTATGTATACCGGAATCTGCAAGGAGAAGACGCCGGGCGAGAGAGAGCTGGAAGTGCAGACGCAGTGTGTTGCATTCGGAGACGGGGAAAACTATACCAAGTATGAAGGTAATCCCGTTCTTACTTTTGAGGACCTGCCGGAAGAGTGCAGCAGATACGACTTCAGGGATCCGCGTATCTGGCAGGAGGAGGACGGAACATTCAAAGCCGCAGCGGTGAGCTATTCCCTGCGAAAACAAAGGGAAGTGCTGCGTGACCGCAATTCGGATACTTCGGACGGACTTTTGGCCACTACAATGATCCACGAAGAAGAAGAAGGCGGACAGATCCTGCTGTTCTCAGCACAGGACCCGTACCACTGGAAATTTGAGAGAAAACTCGTGGTCAACGGTTACCGGCTCGGGAGAATGTGGGAATGTCCGGATCTCTTTGAACTTGATGGCAAACAAGTAATTCTCGCCAGCGCGATGGATATGCTGCCTGACGGGCTCGAGTATCACAACGGCAATGGGACTTTCTGCCTGATCGGCGGGTACGACCCGGAGACAGGAAGATTTGTATCCGAAACGGATCAGAGTGTGGATTACGGGATTGATTTCTATGCGGAACAGACAGTCCTTGCACCTGACGGGCGCAGGATCATGATCGCATGGATGCAGAACTGGGATACCTGCAACCTGCATACAAAGAGCATCCCCTGGTTCGGACAGATGACACTGCCCAGAGAATTGTCCATTAAGGACGGACGGCTTTACCAGTGGCCGATCCGGGAATTTCTTTCGATGAGACGGGACAAGGTGAGCTACGAGAATGTGCGTGTCCGAAACGAAGAGATCGAACTTGACGGGGTTCGCGGCAGGCTTGTGGACATGGAGTTGGAACTCAAAGTCATGGAAGATGACGAAGAGGGACATTACCCCTTCCAGAAATTTGCCATTCACTTTGCAAGAGACGGCCGGCACCATACAGGTATCAGTTTCCGCCCTGCGGAATCGACACTGAAGGTCGACCGCAAGTTCTCCGGCTCGAGAAGGGCGATCATCCATCAGAGAAGAGCTTATGCGAAACCGAAGGACGGCATACTGAAGCTTAGGATCATTCTGGATCGTTTCAGCGCGGAAGTCTTTGTAAACGGCGGGGAGAAAGTCATGACGATCACCTTCTATACGGACGTTCGAGCGGACGGGATCTCGTTCTTCGCGGACGGGGAGGCAGAGTTTTCTGTGACAAAATATCGCCTGCAGGAAGGGTGATACTACTGTTTTCAAACTGAATGATTTGATTTTACCCAAGCGGCGGCAGAGTATGAACTGCTATTCGCAATGAGGTAAACTTCGCGAACAAACAGCTCGAGCGCGCCCCGCGCGCCCGAGCCGGATCCCGCAGGTCTCCTCTGTGAGTATTCTGCCGGTTGGAAGTTTTTACAGCACCCGCGCAGGGTCCTGCTTGAACATTTTGGATCAGAGCCACTGGGCCCTGATCCATTTTTTTTTACTTGGACAGCCTGTCCGCGATCGTGCTTGCTACGAAGCTGTCCGGTTTGACGCTGCAGTCATAACCGCATGCCTTGATCCATCCGACCAGCTCGGGGATCAGCTCTCTTGTCTTTCCTTTTCTGCTGTTGCCTGCGTCGATATGGATGGCGATCGGGCAGCCACGGTACATATCCTCGTATTTCCGATCCTTCTCCATGCTCTCGACCAGCGTCTCTGCCACACGGAGACTGTCATTTGTCTCCACATGGAGCTTAGTCCTGACATCCCTGATCAATGGCTGGCGAGTGACTTCGTAGAAGAAAATTCCGCCGTGTCCTTCACAGATCACCGCTACGACCGATACCATCTTGGTCTGGTCAAAATTCTGAGAGTCTGTGCCGATGATGATCTGTGTCGGAGACGCATACTTAAGATGATCGTTGTAGAACATCAGTATTTTGTCAGGGATCTGGCTGATTTCGATGTTTCCGTAAGTTGGGCTCTTGAACATGACAACCTCCTTTCTTTAAAAAATGAAAAACAGCAGGACTGTCTTCTTTGAGGAAGACTGTTCCTGCAAAAAAGTATAGTGCTTTACCGCGGAGATGGATATCAACCGCTGGTATAATGCCTTTGCTTCCGGTATCGCTTTTGCTTAGCTGTTGTATAATACTGGTAGTGGATGAGTCCGGGGGACAGAATGACATATATTATAAATGGAGGAAAGAGAACATGTTGGAAATTGGAACAAAAGCTCCGGCCTTTACTCTGCCGGATCAGAACGGTCAAATGCGCAGCCTTTCGGATTATCAGGGCAAGAAAGTGATCCTGTATTTTTACCCGAAGGACATGACTGCCGGATGCACCAAACAGGCCTGTGCGTTCGGGGAGCTGTATCCGCAGTTCCGGGAAAAAGGTGCGGTCGTGCTGGGAGTGAGCAAGGACAGTGTTGCTTCGCACAAGAAGTTTGAAGAGAAATATGGCCTGCCGTTCACACTGCTTTCCGATACGGAGAAGGAAGTCATCCGGGCTTATGATGTCTGGAAGGAAAAGAAGAATTACGGCAAGGTCTCCATGGGCGTTGTCCGGACCACTTATCTGATCGACGAGAACGGGATCATCGTGAAGGCATTCGATAAAGTGAAGGCCGCCGACAATCCAGCGCAGATGCTGGGTGAACTGTCGTGAGGACCATCATTAAAGGAACTATCGCTATGTGAAAAAACGCGAGTGATAATAAAGGCAATATTTGTTTTTGTTGGGGGATGACCGGCTATGTCAAGTATGGATGATAAGAAAAAGATCTGCCGCAGGTGCCTGATCAGGGACCTTGCGGAAGAAGACCGGAAAAACCTGAAAAAGTATCTGGACGTGATCGAACCTCAGGATCGGGCTGATCCCGTGGAATATGAGAGGCGCCTGTCCGTGTGCAGAGAATGTGATCTTCTTGTGGAAGCTACTTGTCAGGCCTGCGGATGCTATGCGGAGTTCCGCGCATTCGGAAAATGTTCGCGTTGTCCAAAAAAGAAATGGTAATGAAAGAGGCAGCGCATTTTTTAAAAATGCGCTGCCCTTCTTTTTGACAATACTTATCAGCCTTGTACAGATACGGCGGTCAATAAGGAAACCCCACCCGCTGCCTGCCAGCAGCGAGTGATAACAATCACGCCCTCTGGGGTGTGCGATATCTTGAAGGAGCAGAGTAATGGCAAGATTACAGATCAATGAGAAGAAGAAACTCGGCAGGATCGAACCCGAAGTTTACGGACATTTTTCAGAACACCTCGGACG
>CACXMK010000073.1 GCA_902768735.1 uncultured Lachnospiraceae bacterium
GCGGATCTGTCTGCCATACTGCCGGATGACGACGCTGTCCAGATCAAGGTCGATCCGGCCCGAGCCGGGCTCAACTGTGACCATGCAGTCGCTGGATTCTAATGTTCCGGCGACCGCAGCCATTTTGATCTCCATAAGACATTACTCCTTTCCCCTAGTAAATGTTTACAGTAACTCACAATACTATTCTCTATTATTTTGTGATATTCTACAAATAATTTTTTTAAATGGTATCATAACTACAAACCTATATTTGTTTGCGCGTATCTGAAGAAAGGCCTATAACTGATAATACTATGATATAATTGATTACAAGAACGCAGAAAACAAAACAAAACAGCACAGGAGAGCAAAAAAGCGCAGAAAAAACGGACAACAAAAAGGAGACGGATATGAACGCGAAACAGGCACTGTATTTTGTGACGATCGTAGAAGAGGGAAGCATTACAGCGGCAGCCAGAAAACTCTATATCAGTCAGCCATCGCTGAGCCAGATGCTGCGCCAGATTGAAAAAGAAAACGGGCTTGAGCTGCTCGACAGATCGACGGTTCCCATGAGGCTCACCTATGCGGGGGAGAAGTACCTGGAATGCGCTCGCACGATCCTGATGGCAAGCGAGAAGCTGGAGAACCAGCTGAAGGATATCCGGGAGGAGAACAGCGGCCATCTGCGCCTTGGGTTCAGCATCCAGAGGGGAATGCGTATCTTCCCGCGGATCATGCCCTATTTTTCCACCCGGTATCCAAATGTTTCGTTCGAACTTCGGGAGGCGGGAAGTGCCAGACTGGAAGAAATGTTAAAATACGGTGAGATCGATCTGGCCTTCGCGGCTTTGGAATCCACGAGCGCCAGGTTCGATTACAGACTGATCGAAAAGGAAAGGATCGGGATCCTCGCAGGGAAGGGGTCAGAACTGGCTGAGCGTTTTCTGCCGGGAGAGGAGATCGTGCTCGAAAGCGCGCGGAACGAGAGATTTGTGAGCCTCAAACAGGGACACAGCGTGCGGATCCTGCAGGACCAGCTCTTCCGTATTTATGACATGGAACCGAAGACCATCGTTGAGACGGATTCTTTGGAGATGGCGAAGAGAGTCACCGTTACCTGCGGGGCATGTATGCTGTGCCCGAATGTCTATTTTGACGAGGCCGTAGTTGGAAAGGGCGTGTTCTTCCCTCTGAAGGATTTTGAGAACTACCGCCACTACTATGCGTGCTGGCGGAAAGGGGAAACGCTGCCGCACTATGCAACGGATCTGATCGACGTCGTGTGCAAGGAGCTCGACAGCAGCAAATTGTGGGAGATGGGATTATAAAAAAGAGGTCTGCCGCACAGGCGCAGGTTTCAGTCCCTGCTGCTTAGTGCGGCAGACCCTTCTTTTAGAATCCGATGCTCTAGAATCCGACGTCTTTGCGGGATATCCTGTTGCCCCGGCGCAGGAGGGCGCCGTCCCAGCGCGCCTGTTCGGCAACGGAGTTCACTTCCAGGCCGTAGGGGATATCGAGAGGCTTACCCTCTTCACTGATCGCGACATAAGTGAGAAAAGCTCGGTTGATCAGGCGGCGGAAACCCTCTTTGTCCTCGACATAGGAGTCGACGCGGACCTCGCAGGAAGTGCGTCCGACATAGGTCATGCGGCCAAGGAGAACAACACGGTCGCCGAGGTAGGCGCCGCGCCTGAAGGTCAGGTTGTCGATGGAAGCGGTTGTCACGGCAAGTCCGGTGTGCCGCATCGCGCAGGCGCCGGCCACCTCGTCGATCCAGGAGACGAGCTGTCCGCCGAACAGCCTTCCCGTCGGATTGATATTCTCATACCGGATCACATAGATGTTCTCCACCTGGGAGAACTGCACCGTCCGCTTCGGGCGGGGATCGCCCGCGCCGTAATCAGACCCCTGTTTTCCGAGTCCGTATTCAAGATCGGTCATACGCTGCCTCCTGTCATCTGCATTGCTGTATCGTCTGTACTGCTGTATCATCTGTACTGCTGCATCGTCTGCGTTTCTGTAACAGCTTCTACTATTATAAACGAAAACCGCGGCGGAAGAAACAGCGGAAACATGAGGTGCCGCGCAACATACCTTGCGAAATACGCTCTTTTATGGTACGCTCTTGACCATGAAATCGTGATCCGGCTGCCTGCGCAGACGCATCCGGAAAATGCTCCGCATCATGGAGGAAGGACCGGATCAATGAGCAGAGTTCAATGTAGAGTTCAATGTAGATTTCAATGTTAAGTTCAATGTAAAGTTCAATGTAATTCGTAGAGTTCAATTCTTAGAAGGAGTGTGACCGAGTCTTATGGACGATGGCAGTCAATGGACATGGCTGATCGTAATTTTGCTGCTGCTGGCGGCTATGTTTTTCGCAATCACGGAAACCGCTTTTGCGTCGGTCTCCCGCGTGCGTCTCAAGACGGACGCCGAGAGAGGGGATAAGCGCGCAGAGCGGGCGCTTTTCGTGACGGACCGGTTCGACCGGGCGATCACAACTCTTCTGATCTGCACCAATATCGTGCATCTTGCCACAGCTTCCATCGTTACCGTCTATGTGACGAAGCGGTGGGGATTCTCGGCGGTATCCGTTTCCACACTGGTAACGACGCTGGTAGTGTTTTTCTTCGGGGAAATGCTGCCTAAAAGCATTGCGCGAAAATACAGCGAGCCCATAAGTCTGTCCACAGCCGGCATCCTGAGTTTTCTCATGGCGTTTTTTAAGCCCGCATCCGCCCTTTTGACGATGAATGAGGAGCAGAGCGACCTGATCTCATCGGCGCTGCAGTTCGGCGACGTGACGGTGGAGAGCATCCTGACCAGCCGCGTGGACGTGGACGCGATCGACATCAACATGCCGCAGGAGGAGATCCTGCAGTTCATAAAAGAACAGAACCACAGCCGCCTCCCCGTTTACGAGGGAACGATCGACAACATCATCGGTATTTTGCATATTCGGAAGTACATCCGTTATTACATCCGCAAGGGAGAAGCGCTGGATATCAAGCCCCTTCTGTACGAGCCGTTCTTTATTCACCAGTCGACAAAGATCGACGACCTTCTGACGATCATGTCGAGGAAAAAGATCAATATCGCGGTGGTTACGGACAACTACGGCGGTACGCTCGGAATCGTCACGGACGAGGATATCCTGGAGGAGCTCGTCGGAGAGATCTGGGATGAAGACGACAGGGCAGTGCGCAACGTCGTGCCGATGACGGACGGATCCTACAGCGTCAATCCGGAGGAACACGTGCTGGATGTGCTGGATGAACTGGGCGTCCAGTATACGGAGGAAGAGGAGGACGAGATCGGGCGCAAGCTCATGAACGAGCTTGCCTACGAGGCGTTCCCTTCGATCCCGGTAGCAGGAGACAGCTTCCATTATCTGGGGACCCAGATCTCGGTGCTCGTTATGCGTCACAACCGCATCATGCGCCTGAAAGTGCGCCGCCTTACGAAAGAGGAACTGAAGCAGGACCGCAGGATCCTGGAGTCGGACGATACCTCCCCGGAAGTGCGCGAGAACTACGAGGGCCTGGAAAAGGGCAGGGCTTATGCGGTGCAGCAGGCCGGCAACAAACACTACGCACGCGCCATGCGCGCGGATGCCGACGGAAGGAGGTGACGCGGGTATGGATCTGTCTGTATATGTGATCGGTATTATCGCCTGCGTCATGTTCTCGGCGTTTTTCTCCGCCTCAGAGATGTCCTATTCCGCCTGCAGCAAGGTGCGCCTTGAGCATGACCGCGACAACGGGGATAAAAAAGCGGGTATCGCATACAAGATCGCTGAACGGTTCGACGACGCGCTGTCGGCCATCCTTGTCGGCAATAATCTTGTGAACATTATGGCTTCTTCGATGGGATCCGTCGCTGTGATGCAGGTCCTTTCGGAAAAATACACATGGGTCTCGACGGCGATCATCACGATCGCGGTGATCATTTTCGGCGAGACGATCCCTAAGATCGCGGCAAAGAAGAATGCGACCAGTTTCGCGATGGCATTTGCCTATCCGATCCGGTTTCTGATGATCGTGCTTCGTCCGGTGACTTTTATCGTGGTCGGTCTTGTGAACCTGATCACAAGTCTTCTTCCGAATATCGGAAGTGCGGATACAGATGCGGCCCTTGAGGAACTGCACACGATGATCGATATGGCGGAGGATGAGGATATCCTCGATGAGGACGCCTCGGAGCTCGTCAGTGCGGCGATCGATTTCGCTGATATCTCGGCGTCAGAGGTCATGACGGCGCGCGTGGATATCGTCGCCATCGACATCGACGACCAGTGGGAGGAGATCCTGAGAACGATCGACACTTCTCCCTATTCGAGGATCCCGGTGTACGAGGACAGCGTGGACCACGTGATCGGTATTTTGTCCCTCAACCGCTTCCTCAAAGCGATGATCGACCAGGAGAAAGTAGAGATCCGCTCGCTCCTTCTGCCGACCTGCTATGTCTACAAGACTATGAAGCTGCCGGCGGTCCTGTCATCACTTCGGAACGCGCAGCAGCACATTGCTGTGGTGACCGACGAATACGGCGGTACGCTGGGCGTCGTTTCCATGGAAGATGTGCTGGAGGAACTGGTCGGCGATATCTGGGACGAAACGGATACCGTAGAAAAAGACATTGTGATCCAGGGCGACGGCAAGTTCGAACTGGACGGCGATACTCCGATCTCGGAGTTCATTGAGCTGATGGACTGGAATGAAAATGATTTCGATTTCGATTCGGAGACGGTCGGCGGCTGGTGCATCGAGTACAATAACGGCTTCCCTAATGTGAACAGCCGGTTTGAGTACGGGGATATCCGCGTGAAGATCCTGGAGGTGTCGAAGCGGCGCGTAAGGCGCGTGCTGGTGGAAAAGAAATAGAGAACAAAAAGAGAGTCAGGGAGCATATCACAGCCCCCTGACTCTTTTTTTAGAGGATCTATTTTAGAGGATCGTCGGCTTTCTAAGCCGCCTGGAAGTCAAAAAACCGAACGGGCTGCGACGCTCCTTCAGAAGTTTCGTCGAGACAGAAGCGTTGCCGGTTCCCGCGACTTGAGAGACACTGAAGGCGACTTCACTGTCGATGATCTCAAGGAGCTCCGCCGCGCTCTGCGGGCGGTCTCCCGGGGCAAGTTCGAGCCCGCTCATCACAAGATCCGTCACAAAAGACGGGAGGTCGCTGACATGGACGTTCAGGGGAACGAGCGGCTCGCCGCGCAGGCGGCTGATCGCCGGAGCCGGCGGCTCTCCGCAGAGCGCCTCATACATGGTGGCGCACAGGCAGTAGATGTCTGTCGCCGTTGTAAGCGTATGACCGCTGATCTGCTGTTCGGGAGCGGCATAGCGCACATTGACTGCCTGACGGACCACATGGTCCTCCATACTGCCGCTCAGGTCGACGGCGTTTCCCCAGTCGATCAGATAAACCGTGCCGTCGCGGCACAGGAAGCTGTTGATCGGGCTGACATCACAGTGGATATAGCCGGCGTCGTGCGTTTTCTTCAGGATCTCCAGCGTCCCCCGCATGATATAGAGCGCGAGCGTGTACGGGAGCTTCCCGCGGAAGCGGTCCATGTACTCGCTGCAGGTCATTCCTTCAAGGTATTCCCTTACGAGATACATCGTATTGTTTTCCCGGAATGTTCCGAACAGTTCAGGAACGCCGTTGATCTCGGAGAGCTCCTTCAGAATAAAGGCTTCCCGGCGGATCTGCATGAGGCCTCTCGAGAGCTTCTCCTCCCCGGAGAGATTGGAGGGGTCTTCCGCGGGCTGCGGCTCCGACTGGCTCGCGATCACGTAGGCATTGACACGAAGTACGGTCGCAAGGCCGTCCATGTGGTCGGCTGTAAATTCCTTGATCGAGACATCCCGGCCGTTAGACGTATCCGTCGCCAGATAGATCGTGCTGAAGCCGCCGGTGCCCAGCACGTTGCGGAGCCGGTAACGGCCCTGCATCAGTTCTTTATGTTCGCGCATAGCTGGTCCTCATCATCATTGAAAGTACAAAATTGAAAGCACAAAACGGAATGCATAATGAATGTTGATCGAGATCTTCGTGTTGAAATACTATCTGACGTTATTATATCACTTCTTTGCGTCTGACTGACGGATTCCTTTACAACATGCCATGTGGTATTATAATATGATATCATTTCATGCCTCTATCACGCAGGCATGAGTGTCACGGGAAACTACCGGTAACGGCAGAGAAGGCCGGTCCGAAAAAACGGCCGGGCAACATGAGCGGGACGACAATGGCCAGAAACTTACGTAAGATCGCGGGCTTTATCGCCGGCGTGTTCATCATATTGTTTGTGCTTTCCGTTTTGTTCGACGGCGGCCGCTGGGTGGAAAAAGGGTACGTGGCGGACCGCGACGCGCGGATCGCCGGTATTACCATTGAGGAACCCGGCCTGATTGACGTGCTCAATGTCGGCGACAGCGTCTGCAATATCTCCCTCACGCCGATGGAGCTGTTCCGGGGCTATGGCTTCACCGCCTACAACATGGGCAGGGACCTTCAGAAACCGATCGAATCGTATTACTACATCAAGACGGCGCTTCAGAAACAGCCGGTCAAAGTCATCCTTTGGGAAGCCCACAACCTCTTTCGGGACGAGAACATCTTTGATTTCGGGGGGAGGGTGCTCTCCGAATTCCTAAAGTACCATATCCCGTTCATCAAGTACCACTACATCTGGAAGAACTGGCTGGAGGGCCCGGGGATCCGCAAGTATTTCAAGGGATACCTTGTGAACGAGGCGGTCAAGCCCTACACCGGCGGGGAATACTACTACTGGCCGGACAAGGAGATCTACCCGATCCATGGAAGGGAGCAGATGCTGTTCAAGTTCGTGCTCAGGTACTGCAAAAAAAAGGGTATCAAGCTGGTGCTCTACAGCGGAGCGTCTTCCTTCTGCTATGACATCCGTATGCATAACGCGGTGGCGAAGCTTGCAGAGGAGTGCGGCGTGGAGTATCTCGACGCCAACTACGACGTGGACGTGGTGAAAATCGACTGGGAAAAAGATACCTTTGACGGAGGAGACCATCTGAACCTGTTCGGCGCGAGAAAGATGACGAAGTATCTCGGCGATTACCTCGCCGCGGAGTGTGATCTTACAGATCACAGGGACGACCCGGCTTACAGGTCCTGGGAGGAACTGTGGACCGCATACGAGCGGGAGCTGGAAGAAATGAAGGGAACGAGTTATCCCCTTCTTGAACAGGAACGCAAAACAACAAGTGAAAGGCATAAGTGAAAGTCGTATATGAAAAGACTTACATGGAAGGATCTGCTAAAAATAGCAGCTTTTGCAGCGGGAGTCATTATCATCATAGCGCTTTTGGACATACCGTTCAGGGGAGGATACTGGTATCTCAAGGGGTATGTGGCGGATCGCGACAGCAGGATCGCCGGGATCCAGGAAGAACCGGCGGGACAGATCGACGTCCTCAACGTGGGTGACAGCCTTGCGGATAATGCGATCACGCCGGTGGAAATGTACCGCGACTACGGCATTACCTCTTATGTGATGGGGCGCGACCTGCAGAAATGCATTGAGACCTATTACGCGATCAAGCTGGCTTTACGGAACCAGAACATCAAGGTCGTCCTGTGGGAAGTGCACAATCTCTGCAAAGGGCAGAAGGACTACGAGCGTTATATGGTCGGGATCTCTGAGTACGCAAAGTACAGGTCCCAGTTCATCAAGTACCATTATGTGTGGAAACGACTGATGGAAGGGAAGGGGGTCCGAAAATACTTTAAGGGATATGTCGTCAATGAGGTGACAGTGCCCTATGAAAAAAAAGTTCCCTACCTGAATCTTGAAGTGACAGATGCGTTCGATCCCCCTTCCGACCAGATGCGTGTGTTTCAGAAGATCTACGACCTATGCCGGAAAGAAGGTATACAGCTGATCCTTTACGCGGTTCCTTCGCCGCACTGTTATAACATGTCGATGCATAACGGCTACGTTAGGCTGGCACAGAAATACGACCTTCCTTTTTTGGACGGAAACATCGATTATGAGAAGATCGGGATCGATTTCGCAAAGGACTATTCCGACGATGACGGGGACCACCTGAACCTGTTCGGAGTAAGGAAGATGACGAAATACCTTGCGGAATATCTCGTCCGCGAGTGCGGGCTTGAGGATCACAGAAACGACCCGGCCTACAAGTCATGGAGCGACATCCTGCCTGCCTATGAGCAGGAAGTGCTGGATATGGAAGGCACGAGCTATCCCAAGATGGAGAGAGAGAAGGAAGAAAGATGGGAGGAACTCCATAAAGGAGAGGACCTCGGCGGAAGCCGGGACCGCAAAGAAGCCCGGAACGGCAAAGAAAACAAGGGTCGCAATAAACGAAAGCAATAATAAAAAGAAAAGGATGCGAACATGCAATACAGGAATGACAAGCACGGGAATCCGCTGTCAATACTGGGATACGGCTGCATGCGTTTTACGAGAAAAGGAAACAGTATCGATATTGATAAGGCGGAGAAGGAGCTCATGGCCGCGTATCACGCGGGCGTGAACTATTTTGACACTGCATATATTTACCCCGGGAGCGAAGCAGCACTCGGGGAGATTTTTGAGCGGAACGGCATCCGGGAGAAGATCCATATCGCGACGAAGCTCCCGCACTACCTGATCCGGAACCGCGAAGGGCTCGACAAGTACTTCGGTGAGGAACTTGCGCGTCTTAGGACCACGTATGTTGACTATTATCTGATGCACCACCTGACGGACATCGCCATGTGGGAAAATCTCAAAAAGATCGGGGTCCTGGACTGGATCCGAGCCAAAAAAGAGAGCGGCGCCATCTTGAACATCGGCTTTTCGTATCACGGAAATACGGAAAATTTCCTGAAGATCCTGGACGACTACGACTGGGACTTCTGCCAGGTCCAGTACAATTATCTGGACGAGGTGTCACAAGCCGGCGAAAAAGGCGTCAAGGCGGCGGCAGCCAAAGGGATCCCCGTGGTGATCATGGAGCCGCTCCGTGGCGGAAAGCTCGTGAACATGCTGCCTGCCGGCGCTGTAGAAGTGATGAAGGAGAGCGGGCGAGGCTGGACACCTGCGGAGTGGGGCCTGAGGTGGCTCTACGACCAGAAAGAAGTGACGGTCGTGTTATCCGGAATGAACTCCGTGGAAATGGTGGAGGAAAACTGCAGGACCGCTTCGGAGGCGGTCGCAGGACATCTGACACAGGAAGACCGCGCGGTGATCAAAGCCGTAAGGGAGAAGATCCTTGAAAAGGAAAAGGTCGGCTGCACCGGCTGCAGGTACTGCATGCCGTGTCCGAAGGGCGTGGACATCCCCGGCATTTTCCGCTGCTACAACATGATGTACATAGAATCAAAAAGCAACGGGCGCGCCCAGTTCGCGCAGACCGTCGGCCTCACGAAGGAGCCGGCATTTGCGACGCAGTGCGTGCAGTGCGGAAAGTGCGAGCAGCACTGTCCGCAGAACATTCCGATCCGGGAGAAACTGAAAGAAGCTGACAAAGCGCTCCGGCCGCTCCCCTATAAGATCGGGATCAATATCGCGAGAAAGATCATGTTCAGGAAATAGGATCCGGAGGAACGGGACAACGCCGAGAGAAGATGCCTTCGGACAGCGCCCGGAGCAGTGCCCCGGGACAGCGCCGGAGGGCGTTCCCGGAAAAAATGAAAGGAAGACTATGAGGATAAATCTGGAGAAGGCGGGACCGGAGATCCGGCGGGTAAATCTCGGAGAGAGAAGTTACGATGTCGTGATCGGGAGGGGGATCCTCGGCCGTGCAGGCGAGTACCTGCCGCTGCAGCGGAAAGTCCTGGTCGTTACGGACAGCGGCGTTCCGAAGGCCTATGCCGAGGCGGCTGCCGCTTGCTGCCGCGAGCCGGTGATCTGCGTGATCGGTCAGGGGGAAGAGAATAAGAATCTCGCGAGCTTCGAGATGCTTCTTCGCGCGATGTTAACGCACGGTTTTACGAGAAAAGACTGCGTCGTTGCCGTGGGAGGCGGTATCTGCGGGGATCTGGCCGGTTTCGCTGCCGCGAGCTATATGCGCGGAGTCGACTTCTATAACATCCCGACGACGGTGCTCTCGCAGGTGGACTCCTCGATCGGCGGCAAGACAGCGATCAATCTGGACGGCATCAAGAACGCGGTCGGCGCGTTCTACCAGCCGAAAAAAGTGCTGATCGACATAGACGTCCTCAAGACGCTGGACCGGCGGCAGATCTCGGCCGGCCTTGCGGAGGCACTGAAAATGTCGGTCACTTTTGACGAGGAATTATTCCGGATCTTTGAAGACTTTGCGCCCGAAGAGGAGGGCATCGAAGAGAACCTGGAGCGTATCATCGCGCGTTCCCTCGCGATCAAAGCGCGGGTGGTGGAACAGGACGAGAAGGAGCAGGGGCTCCGCAAAGTGCTGAATTTTGGCCACACCATCGGACACGGCATCGAGAGCCAGTGCCTTGACGGGTCACTGTATCACGGGGAATGCGTGGCGATAGGAATGCTGCCGATGTGCAGCCCCGCGGTGCGGGAGCGGCTGCTCCCCGTGCTCGAAAAGCTCCATCTGCCGACGGGCTGTGTGATGGACCCGGACAAAGTCGCCGAGGCGGTCAGGCACGACAAAAAGTCGGAGGATGGCAAAGTCACGATCGTCGAGACTGACCGGATCGGGACGTACCGCCTCGAGAGCGTGTCATACGAGGTGCTTCGGGAGAAGGTGGCGATGGTGGTCAGGCCGCGCTAAGGCGGCGGTGGTGGTAAACAGGAGGACTTAATGGAATACGGACTGATCGGGGAACACCTTCCCCACAGTTTTTCGAAGACGATCCACGGAAAGATCGGAACATACAGCTACGAACTGAAGGAACTGAAGCCGGAGGAGGTGGATGCTTTTCTCAGGACAGCGGATTTTGCGGGGATCAACGTGACGATCCCGTACAAGCAGACGGTGATCCCGTATCTTGACGAGATCAGTGAACAGGCGCGCAGGATCGGCGCAGTCAACACGATCGTCAACAAAAACGGCAGGCTGTGCGGCTACAACACGGATTATCTCGGCATGAAGGCGCTGCTCGCGCACGCCGGCATCGATCCGGCGGGCAAAAAAGTGCTGATCCTTGGGACCGGCGGAACCAGCAAAACGGCGATGGCTGCCGTATCAGGCATGGGGGCCCGCGAGGTGTACAAGGTGAGCCGGACGGGAAAAGACGGCGCGCTCTCCTATGAGGAGGCGGCGGGAGAGCATTCCGACGCGCAGATCCTGGTCAACACGACGCCGTGCGGAATGTTTCCGAAGATAGAGGACTGCCCGGTGGACCTGAACTGCTTTCCCGCTCTGGAAGGAGTAGTCGACGCGATCTACAACCCGCTTCGGACGACGCTGGTCCTGGAGGCGCAGAAAAGGGGGATCCCTGCCGAGGGCGGACTGTATATGCTCGTCGCGCAGGCGGTACGCGCCGCGGAACTGTTTTTTGACAGGGAGATCGACGGCATACGGGTCGCGCGCATCTTTAGGGAGATCCTCGGGTCCAAGAGAAATATCGTGTTGACGGGAATGTCCCGC
>CACXMK010000074.1 GCA_902768735.1 uncultured Lachnospiraceae bacterium
CGGACACCCTTGCTGTTCAGCTATACACTTCCCACTACCTGGGCGTGTTCGGGACTTTCACCCGTTAGAGCGCGCCCATGGCGCGCATACAAAGAAAAGCCATGCAGAATACCTTCTGCATGGCTTTATTTAGTGGAGACAACGGGATTCGAACCCGCGACCTCTGCGTTGCGAACGCAGCGCTCTCCCAGCTGAGCTATGTCCCCAAAATTCCGGCTGCCCGATTATTGTACTCGGGCAGCCAGCTGTTTGTCAAGTAGTATTTTTAATTTGTATTTTCAGGAAATGTCTTCGTTCACCTCGAGGGGATCGATCACTTTCTGGGGGGCTGTCTCAGGAAGGAAGGAATATCAAGGCTCTCCTGCTTGACGCTGCCCTTAACGCCGCTAGAGCTGTTTGTGTTCCTGCCAGCTGAAGAACCGGTTCTTCCCGCCTGTGTGCTTCCGGTTCTCTGAGGAGAATTCTGGAATCCCTTGAAGGAAGTTGTCGGGGCGCTGCTCTTTCTCGTGTTCTGATTGTTGAACGCGTAGTTGTTCGGTACAGCATCCCTGCTTCCGATACCGGTAGCGATAACGGTCACGTCACAGGCGTCCGTATTGCTGTCGTCATACATCGCACCGAAGATGATGTTGACATCATCGCCGGCCTGATCCTGCACATAGCTCGCCGCGTCAGAAGCATCTGCCAGAGAGATATCACCGGAAATATTGATGATGACATCGGTCGCGCCGCTGACTGTGGTCTCCAGAAGAGGGGATTCCACTGCCATCTTGACAGCGTCCGTAGCCTTTGTCTCGCCCTTGCCATATCCGATACCGATGTGAGCGACACCCTTGTCTCTCATAACGGTCTGAACATCAGCGAAGTCGAGGTTGATGATAGACGGCACATTGATCAGATCCGTAATACCCTGTACGGACTGCTGAAGGACTTCATCCGCCTTCTTGAGCGCCTCAGGAAGAGTGGTCCTGCGGTCCATGATCTCCAGAAGTCTGTCATTGGGGATCACGATCAGAGTGTCCACGTTCTCCTTGATATTCTCAATGCCGACAAGAGCTTTCTGCATGCGGCTTCTTGCCTCAAAGCTGAAGGGCTTTGTGACAACGCCGACAGTGAGGATGCCCATTTCCTTCGCGATCTTAGCAACGACAGGAGCCGCGCCGGTTCCTGTTCCGCCACCCATACCGCAGGTAACGAACACCATGTCAGCGCCCTTGATGGCCTGCGCGATCTCATCAGCGCTCTCTTCCGCCGCCTTCTGGCCGATCTCCGGAACCGCTCCGGCACCAAGGCCTTTGGTCAGCTTCTCGCCGATCTGCAGCAGCCTGGGAGCTCTGCAAAGGTTCAGGGCCTGCACATCCGTATTTACGCCGATGAATTCGACACCTATAACATCTACATCTACCATTCGGTTAACAGCGTTGTTGCCTGCACCGCCAACGCCAACGACTATAATCTTGCAAGCCGGTTCCGTATCATTTGTCTTGATTCCTCCTTATTGAAAAAAAATATTCACGTAACTAATAATACAATCGAACAACAAAAATATCAATGGATGTTTATTTTTTTTTACAGAATTATTTCAGTATGATATTTTCGTCCGCAGAACTGTAATTTGTCAGGTTGATCGTCCCGCTCCTGCCCTCAAGATAGGGATAGATCTGGGCGAGTTTCGAGAGTTTGAGCTCATAGTCGGTCCGTCCGAGCTGTATCTTGATCTTATCCAGGTACAGGATCACGCCGCCGGTCTTCCCCAACACGACGCAGTCCGCCTGCAGCTCGTATTTCCTTAGGATCTCCAGCGCCTCCAGCACAAGATCCAATCCCGCCGCGTTTTCCGCTTCGATCCTGCTGCCCTTCTCTCCTTTTGTGATATCGATACCGGTCACAAAAGTTGCGCTCTTTATCATAAGCTCTGAATTTTCCAACACGATCCCGTCCGCGGAAAAATAAAGATTCTTTCCGCCATAGGGAATGAATCCGGCGATCTCCATGTCCCTGACCACGATCCTGATCGTGTCATAGGACTCGATTTCCACCCTGACGCTCTCTTCAAACGGGATCTCCGGTGCCCAGGGTGTCAAATAGAGTGCTGCGAGAAATACCGTGTTGTGGCGGAGCTGGGTATCATCGCTGATGACTTTTGAAGCGATCTCCTGGCTTGTGTACAGGGAGTTGCCCGATACATGCACCGTCTTTACTGTACAGCCAAAATAGACCACCGTAATGGCGGCCGCGATCATGAGAACGAGAAACGTAAACAGGTCCAATCCCCATCCTTCCTCTTCGGAATCATCCAATTCCTCGTCGAGCTCGTCCAGTATTTCCTCATCAGGACGTGTTGTCTGCTCCATACTCCTCCAAAACCCTCCTGAACCTTACGGCAGTCCGGTTCCCCTAAGCTCTGTCACTAACTAATACAGGCCGGTTGTCCCTGCTCATTCCCCGTATTTGGCCAGCTCATTCCTGCTCATTCCCCGTGCCACACTCAGTACAATGCCGATCTCACTCAAAAGGAAAAAGACGGATGAACCTCCATAACTGAAAAACGGAAGCGTAACGCCGGTATTCGGAATCATATTGGTCACGACGGCGATATTCAGAATAACCTGCACAGAGATGTGCGAGATCACACCGACAACGAGCATCGCGCCGTAAAAATCGTCCGCGTTGTCCGCGATCATCATAAACCGCCACAGAAGAAGGACGAACATCAGCATAATACTGATCGCTCCGAACAGTCCCAACTCTTCACAGATGATCGAAAAGATCATGTCGTTCTGCGCCTCCGGAATGAAACCCAGTTTCTGCATGCTTTGGCCGAGCCCCTTGCCAAAAACGCCACCGGATCCGATCGCATACAGCGCCTGAATCGTCTGGTAGCCCTTTCCGCCGGCATACTGCTGCGGATCCAGCCAGGCAAGAACTCTCTCTCCTCGGAATCCCATCGATCCGGTGTCTGCGGAATTAACAATATACCACACAATCGCCACGCCCGCAACCGCGACTACAGCAGCGATCGCGATAAACTTCCCGTAATCCGGGCACGCGACGAAGAGCATACCGAAAACGATAGCCACAACAATGATCGCAGAGCTCAGGTTATCGGTGATCTTCCACAGCATGACCGCCACGATCAGCGCGGGGATCATCGGAAACACAAACCCCCGCATTGTAGCCAGCGCTCTTCTGCCCAGCTTCTCGACGATCATCGCGCTCAGGATGATAACACCGATCTTCGCCACTTCCGCCGGCTGCAGCTGCATGGGAAGTCCGGGGATACGGATCCATCTCTTGGCGCCGTTGACCTCCATGCCGAACGGTATGACAAGAACGATAAGGCCGACAGACATCAGATAGGCAAGGACCGACACTTTCTTCCAGAACGTGTAAGGGATCAGCGAGACACCCGCCATCAGGATCAGGCCAAACACCGTGAACACCATCTGGCGCCTGAGATAATAGGCGGCGTCACCTTTGTATTCCACTGCCGCTTCATACGAGCTTACCGAATACAGCATGACCAGTCCGAACGACAGAAGAAAAAGCACAATGAAAAGAAGGCTGTAGTCCAGCAGCCCTCTCCTGTTACCGAATTTTCTTTTAAAGAATCCCGCAATACTACTAACCATGATCCGTCAATCCGTCCTTTTCTTCTGCAGGCCTTTTCACTTCCAGGCCTTTCCACTATACAGCCTTTCTCTTCTCCCGACAAGTACCTACTGTTGAAGGATCAGGCCCACAGGCCCAGAAGCGCCAGCGCTCCAAGGACCGCGGTCGTCACAGTAAAAACAGCGACAACCTTCACTTCAGACCAGCCGCCCAGTTCGAAATGATGATGAATCGGCGCCATTCTGAAGATCCTCTTTCCGTGTGTCTTCTTGAAATATCCTACCTGCAGGATGACGGATACTACTTCTATGAAGTAGATAAAACCAACGATCGGAATAAAGAGGGGCAGCTGCAGGAGGTATGCCATCGCTGTGACGAACCCTCCGAGCGCCAGCGACCCTGTGTCGCCCATAAAAACCTGGGCAGGGTGTGCGTTATAGAGCAGAAATCCAAGGAGCGCACCGATCATGGCGCCTCCGGAAGCGGCAGCGCCTGATCCCGAAAATGCTGCCGCGATCGTAAAGAAAAGCGCGACAGCGACAGTCACACAGCTGGCGAGCCCGTCTACCCCGTCCGTAAAGTTAGTCCCATTGACTGTGGCGACCGCAATGAACAAAAGCGCCGCGACATTGAGGATCCCGAGATCCAGATATTTTCCCGCAGCGAAGGGAATCTTCATCGCGAGGGGGATCGCATTGATCTTTGTGACATAGAGTGCGAACAGGAGCGCGATCACGATCTGCAGCGCCATCTTCTGTTTGACGCTCAGACCGTCTGATTTCTTCTTGACCACCTTGAGGTAGTCGTCCATAAAGCCCACAATGCCGTATCCGACAGTGAGGATCAGGACCGGTATCACTTCCGGACAGTGTCCTATCATGCACAGGCTTGAGACTGCCAATCCCAAAAGGATCATGATCCCGCCCATATTGGGCGTTCCGGTCTTTTTCAGGTGGCTCTGCGGACCGTCAGACCTCTCAGTCTGCCCCGCCTTCACTTTGCGAAGGTAGGGAATGAGGAACTTCCCGGAAACCGCGCTGACGGCAAAAGCAATCAGCATAGGCAATACGATCGTGATGTACTTGACTCCGCTCTGCATAGATCAGCGTTTCCTTTCCCAGTAAAATTATTAATCTTTCTTTTCCCATTTATCAGGAGACTCGTCTCCCGTGTAGGTGACCGCGAGACCGAGTTCTTCCAGTTCCTCGTACTCATCGTCTGTCACAGGCTCGGTCATATAGAAGCCCATATACGGAAGGACTTCCTGCATGATGCCCCTTACGACGGCTGTCGCGAAAGTAGCGTCATCCTGGTACTCATAATTGGGCCTGTCGATGACCACATAGACGGCGATCTGCGGATCCTCTGCAGGTGCGTATCCCATGAAAGAGACAATATACTCGTTGTTGCCTCGGGGATATGTCTCCGCGGTTCCGGTCTTTCCTCCGATCCTGTACCCCGCGGGCCTTGCGGTCTCACCGGTTCCGTGACGTCCTTCGACGACCTGGATCGTGTACTCCCTGATCTTCTCGCTTGTCTTCTCCGACACTGTTTTCTTGAGCACGCGGGGCTCGATCGTCTTAAGCGTCGTTCCGTTCGCGCTGGTGACCTTCCTGACGATATGAGGTTCGTAGTAATTTCCACCGTTGATCAGTGAGCAGAATCCGGAGATCATCTGTATCATGGTCGCGTCAAAATTCTGCCCGAATGCGTTAGTGGCCAGCATCGAATTTGCCATCGTGGAATCCGAGACGAAGCTGTCTGTCCTCGCCTCATCCGCGAGGTCGATCCCCGTCCTGAGGCCGAAATTGAAGATGTTCTGGAATTTCGTGAAGTTCTCCTTGCCGATCTCTTCCGCCATTTCCATAAGGGCAACATTACATGAGCTCTCGATCGCCTGTCCGACAGTCACCCAGCCATCTCCGTCCCGGTTGTGGCACTTGATCTCGAATTCGTCCACATATTTATATCCCGGGCAGAAATGGAGCTCATCCGTCTTGACCGTCCCGGTCTCAAGTCCTGCAGCTACAGTAAACGGCTTTGCCGTGGAACCGGGCTCAAAGGCTTCACTGATGCAGAAATTGCTCCAGAGCGCATTCAGATAGCGGGGCTTGTCCTCGTCAGACATCACGAGGATATCCTTATACGTCAGATAGCCGTCCGTCGGCGAATCTGTCGCGTCCAGTTTGGGCATTCCGACAAGTGCCGCCAGATCCGACGGCTGGTTGGGATTATAAAATGGAGTTCCCGCCATAGCGAGAATATCGCCGCTGTTGACGTCCATGACGATACAGGCTGTATTATTGCTGCCGTTTCCGGGATGATCCACATTTTTCCATTCTTCGTCAAAAGCCGAAAGATGCTTCTGCACAATACTCTGGATATTCGCGTCAAGCGTCAGCACGAGGTTATTGCCGTCCGTCGCTTCGATCGTCGTCTGCTCCATGTTGAGCCCCTCGTCGAGGTAGCCGTATCTCCTTCCAGCAATACCGTTGAGCGTATCGTTGTAGTACTCCTCAAGGCCGCATGTACCCACGTTGCCGGATCCCGAAAAGCCGAGCACCGTACACGCCAGCTCTCCATGCGGATAAAACCGGGAGTAACCGCTCTCGAACCAGATTCCCTTGATATTGCTGTACCGTCTTTCCGCGGCAGGGACCTTGTTCTTTACTTCCTGCGCGATCCCGGCTTCCACCTTTTCAAGGTACTCTTTTCTGTTCTGATAGGAGAGGTTCTTGAGTGCGATATAGTATTGGGACGCCGGATGGTTGGTAATAAACTCCCTGATCCTGTCCCTGTTGATCCCAAGACTCTCCAGCGCATCCAGCGTAGGCTCCAGATAGACGTCTTTCTGCAGGATCGCCTTGGAGTCCACGATGACATTATAAACGAGCTGGCTGTCCGCCAGCACCGTGCCCTTGCAGTCCATAATCTTTCCCCTCTTATAGGGGATCGTCTGATTCTCATAGGCCTGCTGGGACAGGACCTGCATCTTGTAGATCTGTCCGTTATCCCGGTTGATGAGGAAAAGCCTGATTCCCAAAACAGTGAAAGCCAGCAGTACCAACCCAAACAATACCGCCAGCTTTCTTTGCATGCTTATTGTGAACCTTTTTAATCCTCCACGGGTGTTTTTTCCTTTTACAACCCTGCTTCTGCTCACATTACATCCTTTTATTTTGTTTCTTTCATTCAGTATTAATCAGAATCCAATATTTATCAGCGGTCACCGGCTCGTTTTCAGTAGCGGTCTAAATCGGAGATCTGGTGAACCGAATCGCCCTTGGTTTCAGAGTATACCACGATCTGGTCCTGGTCGGCGTATTTCATTCCGAATTCATCGATCGCGATCTTCCTGATCTCTTCCAGATTCACATTTCCCGTGAGCTCGTTGTAGACCTCATTGTTATTGGATCTAAGCTCAGTGAGCTGCGACTCAAAGGAGGCGATCTGTTTGTTCGTCGCGGAAATATCGGACATCAGCTTGATATATCCGATCAGTGACAGTGTCATAGCCGCCACAAGAAGCGCCAAAAAGAGCGCGTACCTGCGGTTCATGTGCATGACCTGTTCCCTGCTCCGTCTCGCCGCAAGACGTACGTCCCTGTTGCTTCTGTGGACTTCTTCCTGCGATGATTCTTTCCAGAAATCATCCGGCGCCGCGGAGCCGTTTATATATGTCTGTCCGTCCCTTAAAAAGGACTCGCTATAGATCACGTTTCCATGACCCTTTCTGGCAGATCTCTGTGTCGCCTTGATCATCCCCGTATCCCCTCTCACGAAATACTGTTTTAAATACTTTTTGAAATACTGTTTTAAATACTGTTCTTCTCAAATACCCTGAGCTTGGCGCTGGCTGACCGCCTGTTGATCTCAAGCTCGTGCGCGGAAGGCGCGATCGCCTTTTTAGTGATCACTCTCCCCTTGGGCTTTTTTCCGCATACGCAGACCGGAAACTCCGGCGGACAGGTACACGGGTTTTCATTCCTGCGGAAAGCGTTCTTGACGATGCGGTCCTCCAGCGAATGGAAGGTGATCACACACAGCCTTCCACCGGGGCTCAAAAGATCGATCATTGTGTCCAGGGAGTCCCTTAAGACATCCAGCTCACGGTTGCAGGCGATCCGGATCGCCTGAAAAGTCCTCTTGTCCGGATTTCCTCCCTTTTCCCTCATTCTGCCGGGGATCGAAGCCCGTATGATCCTGCTCAGGTCACCGGTCGTCTCGAGAGGTCTCTTTTCCCGTTCCCGGACAATGTTCGCGGCGATCTTCGCCGCACACCGCTCTTCGCCGTACTCCCTCAGGATTCTCGTCAGCTTCTCCTGCGGGTATGTATTGACGATGTCCTTCGCTGTCAGCGTACTGCCCCGGTCCATCCTCATATCCAGAGGAGCATCCGTCCTGTAGCTGAATCCTCTCTCAGGATTGTCCAGCTGGTAGGAGGAGACTCCGAGATCCAACAGTATGCCGTCCACCTCCCTGATCGAGAGGTCCGTCAGCACATCCGCTATATGCTCGTAATTATCGTGTACGATCGTCACCGCGTCCCCGAACACAGAAAGGCGCTCTTTTGCCGCGGCGATCGCGTCGGTATCCTGATCGATCCCGATCAGCCGGCCTCCGTCAGTCAGCCTCTCTAAAATATGGAAGGAGTGGCCTCCTCCTCCGAGCGTCCCGTCCACGTATATTCCGTCAGGCTTGATCGCCAGGTTTTCCAGGACTTCATCCAGAAGCACCGAAATGTGTTCAAATTCCATGTCTTAGTCTCAAATCCGGATCTCTTTAAAAAGATTTTTAAAAGATTTTTTTAAGATTCCTAGCTCAGATCTCAAATCCGTTTCCGAGCATCTCTTCCGCTATTTCGCCCATCTCGTCAATGGACATGTTCTCTTCCCACGCGTCGCGGCTCCAGATCTCGATCCTGGATCCGACTCCGACGAGGATGACGTCCCTGTCGATCCCGGCTGCTTCCCTGAGGTTCCCCGGGATCAGGACACGTCCCTGTTTGTCCGGCTCGACCTCATTGGCGCCTGACAAAAAGAAGCGCACCAGCTGCCGCTGCTTCTTCACGTTATAGGGGATGTCGTTCAGGCGGGAGACAAACTTCTCCCAGTCTTCCATCGCATAAATGCACAGACAGGGGTCGAGGCTCCGCGTGATCACGCACCTCTCTCCCAGTGCCTCTCTGAATTTTGATGGAATGATCACTCTCCCTTTGGGATCGAGCGAGTGACCGTATTCTCCCATGAACATGTTGCACTTCCTTCCACTTTGCACCACTTTTCTCCCCAATCATATCAACTGTGCAGGTCTTTTGCAAGTGATGGCAGAAAAATTGCGTACACAAAATAGAAGGCGCGTTCACACCCCTTAACACATCTTCTTCTTTGACTCTTGTTTCTGTCTCTGTTTTGTCTCTGTTCTGTCTCTATTTTGTCCCCTTATTGATCTTCGCCCTGATCACGAGATCTGCGACGATCGAGACAGCTGCCATTGCGATCCCCAGCGCCATCGAGACCGGGATCGTCGTTCCCGTAAGAAAGAGCTGGTCTGTACGGATCGACTCGATCAGCGCCCTTCCGATGCCGTATCCGGCAAAATAGATGAGCGCGATCTCTCCGTCAAATCTCTTGTGCTTCAGATACACAAGCAAAAAGATCAGTATCATCAGGTTCCACATCCCCTCGTACAGAAAGGTGGGATGCACCTGTATATAATTCGTTCCCTCGGTCATATGCGCGGCGATCGACTCCGAAATATCCCGCGCTCTCACCATGCTCACGGGGATCCGCATTGCCAAAAGGCTGTCCGTATACTCCCCGAAAACTTCACGGTTAAAGAAGTTTCCCCATCTCCCCAGGATCTGCCCGAACAGGAGCCCGTACATCACCGTATCCATAACGAGCGGAAACTTCTTTTTCTTTATCTTGCAGAACAGGAAGATCGTGGCGACGCCGGCTATGATGCCTCCGTAGATCGCGAGTCCCCCGCCCCGGAGGTTGAGGATCTGGATGGGGTCGTCTTTATAAAAATCCCACATGAAGATCACGTAATAGATCCTCGCGCCGAGCACGGAGAAAAACAGGAGCGCCGGCCCCAGATCCCAGATCATATCGGGGTCCTGGCCTGTCTTTTCCGCGACCTTCGACGAGAGCGCAAGGCCAAGGAGCATTCCGACAGCAATGATGATGCCGTACAGAGCAATCCCGAAATTGCCGATCATGATGGTCTTGGGGACATTCGTCAGATAGATCCCCAGATTCGGAAACGCAATATCCATTTCTCCCATCATTTCCGCCATGTTTTCGTGCCTTCCTCTTTTCTTTTACTCTCTTAATCCTGTGAATATGTCTTTGGACAGATGTCCCTACTATTATCTTGTACTATGATAGCACAACATGACGCGTCAGCGGATTTTTCTATTCTAAAATTTTGATAAATTTTTCGTCGCTTTTGGCTTTTGTTTGTTCTCCTGTTCATGCGTCTAAGGACATTACTGTCCACAAACTGTAGTATATGTCACATTTTAACGGTCCAAATATGCCCGGATCCCCGACTTTTTCCCTATTGTCGATGATTTCCGACAATAAAGGCTGATTTTCCGACAATTTTCCGTCGTCACGCTGGCCAGGGACAAAGGAATAACCGGTCATCGCAGTTCCTGTGTCAAAAATCAGCACCCACGTCCTGAACGCT
>CACXMK010000075.1 GCA_902768735.1 uncultured Lachnospiraceae bacterium
AGCACAGGTCAGGAGAATGACCGACATCATGGCAAGTTTTGTAGGATACACAGGAAAGAAGCTCCCCGACGACGTCGTGGCGAAGCTCCGGGAGCTCGGATCCAAAGAGGACAGCCCCCTCGCAAAGGTTATCTATGAGACAATGTTCCGCAACCAGGAACTGGCAGTCAAACTTGACCGCCCTTCGTGCCAGGACACCGGCGTGCTGCAGTTCTGGGTAAAGTGCGGCACAGGTTTCCCGCTGATCAACGAGCTGGAAGCGCTGCTCAAGGACGCAGTCGTGCAGGCTACTTTTGCAACACCTCTCCGCCACAACTCCGTTGAGACCTTCGACGAGTATAACACCGGCAAGAACGTCGGCAAGGGCACACCTACCGTTTGGTGGGACATCGTTCCCAACTGGGACGGCTGCGAGATCTACACCTACATGGCTGGCGGCGGATGCACGCTTCCCGGCAACGCGACCGTTCTGATGCCCGGCGAAGGCTACGAAGGCGTCACCAAGTTCGTCCTGGACCGCATGACCTCCTACGGCCTCAATGCCTGCCCTCCTCTTCTGGTCGGAGTAGGTGTTGCGACTTCCGTTGAGACCGCAGCCCTCCTTTCCAAGAAGGCTCTGATGCGGCCCATCGGCTCCCACAACGAGAACGAGCGCGCAGCGAAGATGGAGAAACTTCTTGAGGACGGCATCAACGCGATCGGCCTTGGACCGCAGGGCATGGGCGGCAAGTACTCCGTCATGGGCGTCCACATCGAAAACACAGCCCGCCACCCTTCCGCGATCGGCGTCGCTGTGAACGTCGGCTGCTGGAGCCACAGAAGGGGCCATATCGTTTTTGACAAAGACCTGAACTTTGAGGTGACGACACACTCCGGATTTACGTTCTGAGGACAGGAAAAGCCTCACGGAGAGCGAGAACAGGCGCGTTCTCAGCGAAAGTAAAACCAAGACAAGATCCGGTCAGGAAAAGCCGTTTCCTGCCGGCACATAAATCCGCATAAAATCCAGCATAAGATCCCGTTAGGAGGGCAAGATCATGGTAGAAATGAAAGATGGAAAGAAAGTTCTGACAACCCCTATCTCCGCAGAAGACCTAAAGGACATTCACATCGGAGATATCATATATCTGAGCGGCAGTCTTACGACCTGCAGAGACGTGGCACACCGGCGTGTCGTGGAAGAAGGCAGGGAGATCCCTGTTGATGTAAGAAACAACGCGATCCTGCACGCAGGTCCGATCATCCGTCCTCTTGAGAACGATAAGTTCGAGATGGTCTCCGTAGGCCCCACCACTTCTATGAGAATGGAGAAGTTCGAATATGAGTTCGTGAAGACCACCGGTGTCCGCGTGATCGTCGGCAAGGGCGGAATGAAAGAGAACACTGCTAACGCATGCAAGGACTTCGGCGCGATTCACTGCGTCATCCCCGCCGGAAACGCGGTTGTCGCCGCAGTCTGTGTGGAAGAGATCGTTCGCGCCGAGTGGAGAGACCTGGGAATGCCCGAGACTCTCTGGAACTGCAGAGTCAAGGAATTCGGTCCCCTGATCGTTTCGATCGATGCGGAAGGCCGCAACTACTTCGAGGAGAAGAAGGTCGAGTACAACAAGAAGAAAGACGAGCAGATCGAGATCATCAGCAAGCAGGTCGGTTTCATCAAGTAAGAAAACAGTCCAGAAATATAATACGATTCAGAAATAAAATACGGTTCAGGTTAAAATAGTAAAAGACAGCCGCACCGGGAAATCCCGGTACGGCTGTCTTTGTGTTCCTTTTGATAGGTTTTACTGATAGGTTTTCTTTGGAGTTAATCTCTCTCCCTGATCAATCCGCTCCTGTACGCTTCCAGAAGCTGTTTCAAGTCCTTGATCCTCTCGCGGATCACAAAGCCGTCATCGGTGTCTCCCACCATAATGCGCTTTTCTTCCACCTCTACGATCTCCGTGTCAGAGTGGATATCCACGTTCTCTTCCAGAGCCTTTTTCAGGCTCTCGAAAGGCTGATGCGTCTTGAGCTTCATGCCGTGGGAATTGAAGATCAGCGTGTAACCTGCAATGCCCGTCGACTTCTGATACGCTTTGCAAAAACCTCCGTCGATAATGTAGAGCTTTCCTTCCGCGCGGATCGGGGACTCGCCTTTTTTTACGTTAACGGGTGTATGTCCGTTGATGATATGGCTCCGGTCGGAATAGAGGCCGAACTCGTGGAGGATCATCTTGCATGTCCGCTTCTCGTTGTGATGCATATAGTAGTGATTCCGGGGTTCTTTCCAGGTGGACTCATCCTTGATGTACGTCCTCTCGAATGTCTTGATCGTCCTTCCGTACATCGGGGAATAGTACCCTCCCCACAAATACCACATAAAGTCGACGCAATCAGGGTTGAGCGTGCTCCACGCCTCTCTCGCGACGCGGTCAACCTCGTCCAGATACGCTTTTCCCTGCATTGGCTTTCCGAAGAACTCCACTCTCTCAAAATTCCCGTCTTCATCGAGCGGGATGCATCCGTGATAGAGAAGGTTCTCGTTGACACACTTGTACACCGAGCCGTACGCATAGAGGAAGTCCACGTGCTGGCGGATCCTGAAGGAATGCCTGAACGCGTGCTTAAGGTCGCGTACGACCTCCGCCTCCTCCTCGCTCAGCTTATAGGGATCGTTCTTGTCCACTGTCGGGAAATCGTGTGTCTTTAGCGGATAGGTCACACCGTCGATCTCGACGGTATAATTGTCCCAGTTGACTCTTCCGAACAGCTGACGGTCCTCCATCCTGTATTCCGGATGGCGTCTCACCATATCTCCCTCGGTCTTGAACATCAGCACGGAGATCGCTTTTTTGAGCGGGTCCATACCGTCGTTTTCCCTGTACGTTTTCTCCGCGAACAGCACGAGATTGCGCATACTGATGCCATAGCCGTTCTCGAGTACCTCGTAGTTGCCATATTTGACGTTGTTGTTGATGCAGTTGAAAATACTGCACGGATTGCCGCAGGCGGCGCCCATCCAGAGAACATCGTGGTTTCCCCACTGGATGTCCAGTTCATTCTCGAAGTTCATGAGCAGATCCATGATGCGGTCCGCGTGCTCTCCTCTGTCAAAGATATCTCCGATGATGTGCAGCTTGTCCACTGTCAGGCGCTTTGCCAAAGTACAGAGCGCAATAATGAAATCATCGGCGCTGTCCGTGTCGATGATGGAGTCAAAGATCTTTGCGTGGTATCTCGCCCGGTTGTTGTCCTCGTCTTTCTGCGCATGTAAAAGCTCGTCGATGATAAACGCAAATTCCTCCGGCATCGCCTTGCGCACTTTCGAGCGGGTATACTTGGAGGAGAGCATCGCAGTCAGTTCGATCAGATGCTCCAGGATCTGCAGATACTTCTGACGCGGGATATCTCCTCCCTTTTTCATCCTCTCCAGCTCTTCCACCGGATAATAGATAAGGGTGCACAGTTCCGCCTGCTCCTGATCCGTCATCCTGTCTCCAAAGATCATGGCTACTTTCTCGCGGATCACGCCGGAGCAGTTGTTAATAATGTGCTTGAATGCCTCGTACTCTCCGTGCACGTCACTCAAAAAATGCTCGGTTCCTTTAGGCAGGTTCAAAATAGCCTGGAGATTGATGATCTCCGCGAATGCCGCGCGGCGGTTCGGAAGCTCGCGTGCGAGCAATTCTAATACCTTTCTGTTTTCTGATGAAATGATCATGTTTATCCCCTTTAGAATCTTATAAATTGTGATGTTGGTGCTAAATTACCCCTGTTGTGCAATAATAGTCCTATCAAATACAGTATACAGTATTTTGGCAGACAGATGTTGGAGAATGAGCGGTTTTCGCGTTCTGATCCCAAATAAACGAAATCTATGGAACAAAACAAACGCAAAATAACACAACCGTGAAAAGCAGGTGTGAAATGATCAGACGAGAGGAATTCTTTATCCCGAGCGGTGGAATAAACCTTCACTGCAAGCTGGACATGCCGTCCGGCAGCGGTGCCAAAATACCGATGGTCCTTGTCATTCCCGGGCTCACCGGCGACATGGAGGAATCCCAGATCACAGCAACTGCGGAGGCTCTGGCTCAGAACGGCTATGCCTCCCTGCGCTGCGAATTGTACGGCCACGGAAAGAGCGAAGGCGCGTTTCATGATCACACGCTCTTCCACTGGGCGCTGGAACTCATGGATCTCATCGATTATGCCCGAAAACTCGACGATGTATCTGAACTTTATCTCTGCGGACACTCACAGGGCGGCGCGGCAGCTGTGCTCGCGGCGGGCCTCAAGCCGGACGTGCTTGACGGTATGATCCTGCTCGCTCCGGCTATGCTGATCAAAGATGCGGGTATGGCCGGGGGCTTCCCCATTCGCTTTTTTGACCCGGAGCACATCCCGGACGAAACGCTGGTCTTCGACAGCGCGCCGATCTCCGGCAACTATTACCGCGTCAACAGGCTGCTGCCCTTCGACGACGCGATCGCTCTCTATGGGGACAAGCCGGTCCTGGTCGTGCACTCTTTGACCGACGAACTTGTGCCCTACAGCTATGGAGCACGGACTGCCGCGGCATATCAGAACGCGGAGCTTGTCACCATTCCGGAAGATGATCATTGTTTTGAGAAACACATTGATGAGGTGGCAGCGGCAATGATCCGGTTTCTCAATGGAATCCGGAAGCACTCATACCAATAGCTTTTGTTCGATCATCGAAGAAGCTCTGCGCCGAATGGGCAGAGCTTCCAAAGATCGCGATATTCTCATGATCGGTGACCGCAAACATGATGTGGAAGGCGCGCAGCTGTGCGGTCAAAGTTCCTTAAGAGTGCCTCCGCCCTCGCCTTCGCCTTCCTCAGAGAAGTACCCGGACAGATCCCTTGTGGAACCCTGCTTGTTCAGTTTCCCAAGAAGGTCCAGAATCGCGCCCATCCCGTCCTTATCCTTGCCTGCGCTTCCGGTCTTTCCGGACAGAAGCGCGTTCAGAATGTCCGATGTTCCCGAAGAGGAGCCGGTGCCGCTTGTGCTGCCGGAACCTTTCGAAGACATCAGCGCGCCGATCAGCTCGATCGCATTGCTGTCGCCTTCAAGCAGATTGATGGCGGCCTTTTTGGTCTTCGTGTCCGCTTTCCTGTAGAGCTCAACGAGCTTCTTCTCTGTTGCAGTCAGTTTAAGCGCATCGATCGCAGTCTTAGCCGCAGAAGCCTTCTTTGCAGTGGTCGTCTTCTTCGCCGCCGTGCCGGTCTTTGCAGTGCCTGCCTTTCCGGTCGTCTTGGCTGCTGCTGCGGTCTTTCCGGTGCCGGTCGCCGCGTCCAGAAGCGATTTCTGTGTGACGCCCAATGCCTTCGCCATCTTTTTAAGAACGTCCTGCGTGGGTTCCATCACGCCGCGCTCCAGTTTGCTCACATCAGAAGCTGTGATCCCGCCGACCTTGTCCGCAAGGGCGGCCTGAGTGAGTCCCTTGGACGTACGTGCTTCCTTGACTAAATTTCCCAGTTTCTTGGACATAGATCCCTCCTCTTTCCGAAGTGCGAAACGCGCTCCTGCTCTGCTATAAAAGGCCGGTAGTTTACTTGATTATTATTATAATCCCGATTTTGGAGTGTAGAAAGAGGTTTCATGAAAGTGATCTTCAAGTTACCGGCAGGCTGTTTACTATGCGGGTCCGGTGATTTCAGTGCAGATTGACATTTCAAAACTTCTCCCTGTGTTGTAAAATGACTATGCAGCCGCAAAACCATATATTGAATAAAAAGGATCAAAAAATTGGCAAAAAATAGCGTCCTTCCAGTTTTTATCCCGCTTCTGTTCTCAGCAGTATTGCTCTCATACTGTGTTTCCGCAGCATCCGCTGCAAGTAATGAAGCCGCGAGTAACGCCTCCATATCCCCCGCTGCCACTGCCCCCTCCCTCTCCGGTGAAGAGATCTACGCCGCCCTCTACGGCGACTTACGCGATCTCTATGCCATGGAGACCTACGACTACGTCCCGGAATACCTGAGCGAGCGGCACGACGACGTGGATTACGGTACCGTCGAGACAGATGTCGAATATTGGTCCGAGACAGCAGGCGACTATAAGTACTGCAACGTTCTTCTTCCTGCCGGTTATGACGATTCGGAGGAATACCCCGTCCTGTATATGTACCACGGCTTTGGCGGGCGGTATGATTCTCACGTTCACAAAAATTCCATCCTTGAGACTTTGTATGGAAATATGCTCAGTGAAGGACTGACAGTCCCCATGATCATTGTGGGGGCGGACATGTACACAGATCTCCTCGAGGAAAAAGACGATAAATCGGACGCGGAGCTGCGCCCCTGTTATGACAAAGGAGTCGATGACTTTGCGAATGACCTGATCCCTTTCATCGAGGAGCACTATGCAGTTAAGAAAGGGCGCATGAGTACTGCAGTCACAGGAGTATCACAGGGTGCGACAGAAGCACTGGCCATCGCCTTTAAATGGCAGTCAAAAGTCGCGTATGTCGGAAGTTTTGCTCCCTGCACGGGTGTGATCCCCGTGCCTTTTGGAAGGAATTCCTTCTGGAGCTGGCCGATCCTCGACGATCTCACGATAGAATCACCGGAGACCATGCCGCGCTACATCTACCTGACAGTCGGCACAGAGGACCCTTATTGCATTCGCTCCACCGCTTACTACGGCGAGGTCATGGATGAAAAAGAGATCCCGAACCAGAACGACCTCGTTGAGGGCTATGACCACGGCAATGAAATGTGGGAACTCGGCCACTACAACTTCCTGCAGAAGATCTTTCTGGACGGTGAGTGAAAAAAAGTTAGCCAAAGGGTCTGTCCCTTTGGCTCACTCTGCTTCGAAAACGAGGATCCTCTCCCGCAGGTCGAAGTATTCGTACAGGTCGGTGCAGTCGATCTCATCGACGAATGTAAATCCATCGGCTGTCATGAGTACCGCCACTTCTTCATCGAACGGATAGTAGAAGAATAAATGCATCGGCCTTGGCCGGTCAAAACAGGACTGCCTGATCTTTTCAAGCACGATCTCAAGGATCTCGTTTGCAAACGGGTTAAAGAAATAGAAGCAGTCCTCGTCTTCTATCCGATAATTCCTGGCGTCAGCACAGACGATCCGGATGCCCTTTTTATAAGCCTCCGGGAGCTTCGCCTGCCCGAGATTGCGCTCCGCGCCCTCGCAAAGATACGGATCAAATTCGATCCCCGTCGCGCGGCAGCCCGTCTTTGCAGCCATAAAGAACAGCGAGCGCCCGAGTCCGCATCCGTAGTCCAGGAAATGGCTGTCGGCAGTGATATAACCGCTCTTCGCGAGCCGCTCCAAAACACCGTAATCCGTAGGTTCGTAGGGATTGCAGGCCTCTTCGAAGAAGCGGTCTCTATGGCCGGCGGTCTCTATGCCGATCTTTTTCTCCCACCACTGCTCTGTCTTTTGACTCATTCTGACCTCTTAAGAATACAATCGCTGTCCCGCCGCAAGTTCACAAAGAACACGGCGGGCAATATAAAATCCGCCGTAGTCCACACGCTTTTCCAATACAACAACAATATAGCAATCTCCGAAAAAAGGCAAAGCGGAAATACAGCCGGGTACCAATCGTGCTATAATGGACATGTATCGTTTACAAATGAAACAGGATAAACATTAGACAGGTTTTTGTGAAAAGACAGACAGAGGGCGGTTCCTGTGATAGCGGGACGGCTCTCTGTTTTTTGGCTGATTGCGGAAAGGAAGGTGAGCGACAATGGAATTCAGTCTCATCCTGCTAAGTAAGCTCGTTGCCATGATGCTCATGGCGATGGTGGGATATATCCTTGTGAAGAAGAACGCTCTGCGTCAGGAGGACAGCAGGGTGATCTCTGTTTTGCTCGTGTATGTCCTTCAGCCCAGTCTGATCGTTCACGCTTTACAGATCGAACTGACACCGGAGCGGCTTACGGGATTTCTTGTCGGTACGGTGTTAGCAGCCGCGACAATGGTACTGAGCATTCTGTTCGGAGGCCTCACGAAAAATCTCCTGAGGCTGGACGATATTGACCGCGCGTGTCTGATCTACGCGAATGTGGGCAATCTGCTGATGCCTCTTGTGAGCATGTCCCTCGGGGACGAAATGGTGTTCTACTGCAGTGTTTTTCAGATCCCGTTCCATCTTCTCTGCTGGACGCATGGTATCTCGCTGATCCGCGGCGACAAAAGCCTGAACCTCAGAAAGGTCGTGACCAATCCGTGCATCATCGCCCTGGCGATTGGTCTTTTCTTCCTGATGACGCAGATCACCATTCCGTCCGTCATCAGCTCCGCCATCAAAGGCTTCTATGACATGGTGCCCGCTGCCTCCATGATGCTTGTGGGTATGATCATCGCAGGCAGCGACCTTCGCAGCGTCTTTACGTGCAGACAGGCCTATCTGATCTCCTTTCTGCGGCTCATCCTGCTACCGGTGCTGTGTATGTTCCTTCTCTATGCGAGCGGGCTGCTCCGCCATCACCCCGGGCTGCGTGCTGTTTCCATGATCGTGATCCTCGGTTCCGCCGCCCCTTCGGGGAACATGATCGTGCAGCTTGCTGTCGTCAGTGGAAAAGACGCGGTAAAAGCCAGTATCCACAACGTAATGACGACAATTCTGTGTGTTGTGACGATCCCTCTGATCATTTTCCTGTTCCAG
>CACXMK010000076.1 GCA_902768735.1 uncultured Lachnospiraceae bacterium
ACGGGATATTCCCGTCCTTATCGATATGCTCCGCAGGCCGTATTTACCCCGGACAACATCCGTTGGCACGGGGTTTGCATACGGTTATTCCCGATCATCTTGACAGCCATGGCGTCGACCAGCACGCTCTGCACTTCGATGCCGGGATACTCTTCGCCGACCTTCTTGACAGCTTCGATGAAGTTGCCGTCCACGAGCTTGACGATATTGCCATTGGTAACGACAGTCACATTGTGCTTGCCGTTCTTCTTGGCGAACTCAAACGCTGCGCGAGCGATGCGCTCACTGCCCTGAGCGGTCTGTACTTTGAAATCGACAGCGAGATCTTCATTGACCTGGATACCCTTGTTGCCCCAGATGTACTCGCCTTCAATGTTCTCCCTGAAGAAGGTCCAGTCGATGCCCTTGTCCGGAATGCGGATGGGACGGACAGCTGCGAACAGCTGAAGGCCTCTGCGAAGAAGGCTGTTGGCGCTGACCAGGTTCGGAAGGCCGTCGCCTGCGCGGGGGGTGACAAACGGTCCCTTGACGAGGACGTCGCACTTCTTGCACTCTTCGAATACGTCTGCAGGAAGGCTCTCCATCTTCGCGACGCGGTTCTCAATGGTCATTCCTTCGATAGTGCGGATCTCGACCTTACCGGATGCGATCTCATCTTTCAAAAGCTCGTTTACTACGCGAAGCGCCTGCTCCATGATGATCGGACCGATGCCGTCGCCGGGAAGAATGCCGACCACGATCTTTTCCTTCGTGGAGAAATCGGTCACTTCCTTGTCAGCCTTCATTGCTTCGATTCTGTCGAACTCGGAGCGAATCAGCTCCGCGAACTTTTCCTGCGCCACTTTGATCTGTTCTTCTCTCGTCATCTTTCGTACCCTCCATATCCTTTGTATTTAGAACCGGGGGTCAGACCCCTGGTTCCGCTTCCAAACGCGCCGCCACGCTGGCGCAGAACCTCGGCGAATGCATTCGCCTTCACAGCACACGGCTCGACGCGATGGCCGGAAGCGCCGGCACAGACACAGGCTATCTCGAGGAGGAGATCAATGCCTCAACCAACCTCATCCACAAAAAGGAGATGCAGCTCGAATTGGCGCGCTTTCTGATGGGACAAGGGGAACAGGACCACGCCAGGCAGATTTTGGAAGACATTTTGAAGGACCGACGCGGACTCCACTCCGAAAAGATCGCGCAAGAGCTTCTGGGCTGACCGGAGCGTTTGGACCAGTACACATATCACAACCTGTTTGCTCAAAAAATCAAGTTAATCTGGAATTAATAGACGTTTTTACGAAATAATCTCCAATTAAACGACATTTATTGCCTTTAATTGGAGATTATTGTATTATATAAAAAACAGAAGTATAGCGTAATCTACAATGTGAACCAGGGGTCAGACCCCTGGTTCACTTTTTTTCCGTCCACCGAAAAATGAACCGGGGTCTGACCCCCGGTTCACTTCTTTTTTCATGATGCTTACACGCTTGTATATCCTCCGTCTACCGGAATCGCCGCGCCGGTGATGAACCGCGCGTTCTCGCAGCAGAGGAAAGTGATGATCGAAGCGATCTCGAAGTCCTCGCCGATCCTGTGCATAGGGTGAAGATCGCGGTATGCCTGCTTCGCTTCTTCAGGTACCAGCGGAGTGTTGATGACACCAGGGCAGACGCAGTTGACGCGGATGCCCTTGTCAGCATATGCTGTGCCGGCTGCCTTGGTCAGATTAACGACGCCGCCCTTTGCAGCAGAATAAGCGATGTTCGAGGGGACCGCCACCAGGCCGAACATGGAAGCGAGGTTAACGATCGCGCCGCCCGTTCCCTGCTTGAGGAACTGGTTGATCGCGTGCTTGTCAGCAAGCATGACGCCGGTATAGTCCACCGCATTGACCTTCTCCCAGTTCGCCAGTGTCTCATCCGCGATCGCGTTGTTGTCGCCGCCGATGCCTGCGCTCGCGACAAGGATGTCGAGGCTTCCGAAGCTGTCCACTGCCAGTTTCACAGCCGCTGCGATGTCTTCCTCTTTGGTCACGTTCGTTTTGATGAACTTGCAGGACATGGAGTACTTGGAATCCAGTTCATCCGCCACCTTCTGGCCGGCATCGCTGAAGTCCGCGATCACAACGTTCGCGTTGCTGCGGAGCATCCTGTCCGCTGTAGCCTTTCCGAGGCCGCTCGCGCCGCCGGTGATCAGTGCTGTCTTTCCTCTGAGATCGAAATATGCCGCCTGTAACTTTTCCACTTCTCTTTCCATGATCTTTACCTCCCTGTTTTTGGATTTCGTTCTTGTCTTCTCTGTTTTGACTTTTTTCTATGCTCTCCTGAGCTGCTTTTACTATATCGCCGCTTTCCTACAATGTAAAACATGTATATAATTATGTATATACAACTATTTAGTTGCGTATTTGCCAAAACATTGCTATAGTGACAGCATGAGTACACTTAACCGCAAACAGCGGAGGGTTTGTCAACTGAAAGGTTATAACTATGAAGACAAGTGAAGAAGTGTTCCTTATGGCCGTGGAAGAGATGAGTTTTTCGAAGGTCGCTTCTAAAAATTATATCTCGCAGCAGGCCGTGAGCGGCCACATCAAAAAGTTAGAGAAGGAACTCGACACTAAGCTCTTTGTCCGCAGCCCGAAACTGCAGCTGACCGAAACCGGCCGGCTCCTGTATGCCTCCCTGCAGAAGATCCGCAGGATCGAGGAACAGGTGCGCGAGGCGATCGCGGACAGCTCGGAGATGGTGCACGGGCATCTCCGCGTCGGCGTCCATACGGACCGGGCCCACCTGATGTTCCATACCGTCTATCAGATATTTCACGCAAGGTATCCGAATGTCACGGTTTCCCTGATCGGCGGACACACCTATGAATTTTTGGAAATGCTAAAGAGGGGGCAGCTTGATCTGGTGGTGGGACGCGATGTCCTGCCGGACAAGGAACTCCTTCGGGAAACAATATTCGATGAGCCGATCTATCTGGTCGGCACGAAGAGATTATTGCGCAGTTACATCCCGGACTGGACTAAAGACCGGACCTGTATCATGCCGGAAGAACTTCTGCTGCTCCCGCTCGCCTGCACGTCATTCGGGTGTACCGTCATGGACCACATAAATCGCTTTTTCGCGCAGCAGAATATGCAGCCCTCTTACCAGTGTGAAGTCGGGGACTATATGACACTCCTCGCGCTTTGCCGGCTCCATGAGTGCGCGTTTTTCTGCCCTGAGAGCAATATGATGCAGCGGGAGTTTATCGAAGGGATGAACATGACAGGAGATGACCGCGTGTTAGCCATCCCGGTCCTTCACATGGACAGCAGGATCCGCGTGGAACTGATCAGTCGGAACGAAGAGTTTACATCGCGATACGTCCGCGACTTCCGGCAGATTCTTCTGGAAGAATACCGAAAGAGCGTCCTGCCGCTGCAGGAGATCCGTAAGGCGCCTGCGTCTGTTTGAATTACCGAGGAACAACTTATGAGCGAAGCAATCCATTACAGCGCATTCATCTCCTACAAACACGCACCGGCGGATATCGCCGTGGCTTCAGAAATCCAGAAACGCCTGGAGCGCTACCATATCCCGGGCCCGATCCGCAAAAAGACCGGCCGCGACAAGATTGGCCGGATCTTCCGAGACAAAGAAGAGCTTCCAACTTTGTGGTCTGACCCCATGACGCAACAGCGAAAAACAGTTGGTAATTCGTTTGACCACGTTGGCGTATGACCCAATTACAAGGAGGTATATCCATGCAGGGAATGATCCTGACCGTTTTAACCTCTGCCGCCGGCAGTGCGGCGGGCTGCATCCTCTCCCTCTATCTGGGACGCCCCGGCAAAAGAGCAAAGACAGATCCCCTTTTAAAGAGGACCCTTCCCCTGTGTGCCGGTTTTCTTCTGATGGCCTTGGCGATCCTGGCCGCCCCGGGGATCCTGAAACCCATCCTGTCCGTTTTCTTTTCTGCCTTTACACTGACAGGGCTGGGAACGGCAAAGGGTCTTGAGAGCAGGGATCAGGCTCTTCTGGAAATGGCCTATGTATTTTTCGTTCCTGACAAGTCCCGCATCACCTATATTGACCTGCCCGCCTGCCGGGACAAGATCGTTCTTTCAGCCATGATCGCCGGGCCTGTATCCGCCGTCGTCGGTTCGGCAGCTCTCTTTGCGGCAGGCAGCACTCCCAGTATCCCCCATCAGATCGCAGCAGGCATTCTCCTTCTTTCTCTGGCGGCCTTGGCTAAGATCCTGCTCAAAAAGAATCCCGGGAAAGGAGACAGCGCAGCATGACCATCGAAGTACTGAATGTAAGCAAAAACTATGGGGGAAAACCCTATCTGAAAAGCGCAAGCCTGAATATCTCCTCCGGCTCTGTCATCTCTGTCGTCGGAACAAAAAAGAGCGGAAAGACCGCTCTCCTGCGCATTATTATGGGCTTGGAAGAAGCCGACGGCGGACAGGTCACCCTGCTTGGCGACTACAAATATGACCGGCTAAATGTCGGTGTCGTATTCCAGGATGACCGTCTCTGCCCCGGATTTACCGCTGCCCAAAACGTAGCTATGGTCAATAACAGGCTCTCTGTCAGGGCTGCCGAAGAGGAACTGGAAAAGCTCCTTCCTGCAGGCACTGCTGATCTCCCCGTGGAAGATCTTACCCCTGCCCAGCGCCGCATGGTCTGCATCATCAGAGCCTGTATCATCCCTTCCGATGTCCGTCTGATGGATGAACCCTTTGCCGGCATGACAAAAGAAGAAAGGGAAAAGTCCATCGCCTATATCCGTTCCGTCCTGGCCAATACACCTCTGGTAATTACCTGCCTGCCGGGAGAAGAGCTTCCTTTCGGAAGGACCTTTCACCTTTCCTGAGCTCTTCCGGGATTACTAGCACAAAAATCAACTTCCTACACGAACTCCAGCCTCAACTGATGATCCACCCAGCTCTTCTGCGCTGCCTCGTGGATCACATCTCCGGGCTGTTCGCTGCCGATCAGAAAAGGCGATTTCGGGTCATGTCTCCGCATGTTCTCTCTCACAAGATCGGTATGTACATTGGCATAGCAGTATCTGCACAGATGGCCGCAGGTATCGTAAGCCCCGATGTCTGTTCCAAGAAGACACGCGCACTCACCATTTCTCTGGTTTGTTCCTCTCCTGGGAACATCCAGATTGGCATGCAGGGCTTTCTCATATGTCTTTACCGTCATACACCCCGAACAGTCGGCGCCGTAAGGCTCCAGTTTCTTTCCTTCCGCACAGGGCTTGATCGTAATATCATACCCCTGTGCTATTTCAATGAAGGCCTTGCCGATCCTCAGCCTGTCTTTGTTGCAGACTTCTCTCGCCTCCGGGAAATTCCTCCGTCCTTTACTGTAAAGGTCGATGAAACTGATCACGCAGGTATTTGTGTATCCTGAAAGCGTCTCGGCCATCTTCCCGAATTCCGCAATATGCCAATCGACCGGATGCTCCTCGTCCACAAGGATCGGATCATATCTCCACCCCATGCTGTCAACACCGACAATGTCAGATAGCTTCTTAAAATCCTCCATCACCTTCATCTTATCAGGCACGTTCGGTTCAATATCTTTCCCGTATGGCGTGATCGTCACGAACCAATACTGGCCATACCCTTTTAAAATATCCATATGCGGCAGCATCGGCGCGGGATTCTTGGTACAAAATCCAATGAGATCTACGACGTCCGGTGACAAGCTGTATCTGCTGACCTGTGAAGGATTATAAGGATTTCTCACCAGCACAAATCCCTCTTTGATCCGGTTGACGAACCATTCCGAATAAAATGCGGGAATATCTGTACGCATACCGGTCTGAATGATCATATGTTATATCTTCCTCTCTTTGCCGCATTGATCCCACAGCAGGGAGCAATGTTTTTTCTGTCTGCCCTTACCATGGCTTTTGAGAACAGGTACCAATATTCCTTATTCGAAATCTGCTTCATGCCGGCCTCCGATTATCGTGTGAAACTGGAAGTTTGCTATCTTTTCATTATCATTCGAACTATTGAAACCGGTGTGCCGAGATGCCATTGCTTTTTGCATCCATCAATTTCAAAGCCGTATTTATGATAAAAACGAATAGCTCTCTTATTCTTTTCAAGCACCCACACAAATATCGTATTATATTCTCCAAGCCTGGAAATGGCTTCATTCATTAATCTGTATCCTATTTTCCGGCCATAATACTCTGAAAGGACATAAATGGCTACAACTTCTCCTGCATCCTTCAGATCTTCATCTCTCGATGGACCGTATACTGCAAATCCCACAACCTTCTCTTTATCCTTGGCTACAAGAGTATTTTCCGGGAACTGCCTCGCACGTGCTGTTGTAGCCTCCACAGTCATCGAATCAAGATATCGGTCACATACAATACCTCTGTAAGCTTCCTGCCATGCAGTGCAATGCACATATCCCCTCCCGCACAACTCCTCATCAGTTTCAGCCAATTTTATGCATATGGAATCATTTTTACCTTCCATAACAAGTTAATCCTCCGGTGATAAATCATCTTCCGATATTTCTTACCAACGGTTTCTGTGCTTCTGTGCTTTTACAGATTTAACAGCACCATAGCCGCAAGAACCAGCACGATTCCCAGCCACTGTCTCTTCGTATATCTCTGATGAAAAACCAGCGCATCAACAGCCATAACGATCAGAATAGCTCCTGTGCTGTTGATCGGATATACAATGATAGCCGGAAGAGCCACCAGAGCCGGCAAAAGGAGAAAAGAAGAATAATAATTTGGAATTCCTACGGCAATACCGGCTGCCATCTCCCCCCACACCAGAGATTTACCGGTCTTCTTCCACTCCAGGAAAAGGAGGACGCCAGTCAATATCGCAGCTGTGAAGAAAAGATATAGAAAATAAAGTTCATCCTGATCGCGCGTCCCCACCTGTTCAAAGATTTTAGACATTGAGCTGCCTCCGCCACCTGCCAGCATCGTCAGGATCAGCGCGCCAGTGTGAACCTTGCCGGTTGGCAATGTGTTTTCCGATTTCTCATCTCCGGAGCCATTGATCATCACAAGAGCCGTCAGGACCAGCACCATACCTGCGATCTGCATAGGAGTGGGCTTTTCACCGAAGACGAATATACTGACTGCCAATGAGATGACCAGTCCCATCTTGGCAAACACTGATGTCAGAGTCGCCCCGTTCAGCCGCGTGCTGGTCTGCATGGTCACTAAGCCGGCAACAAAAAAAATACCCCCTATGATTCCGCACAGAATCGTAGCAAAAGATCCCCGCAGAACCATAGATCGATCCGGAAGGCTGATCCATGAGATCAGGACACAGACCAGATAATTTCCCAGAATGATCCCGTAGCGGTTTCCTTTTGAATTCTGAAAAATCCTGAGCACAATTGCCAGCACTGCGCTGCTGCAAGTTGCGAGGATTAAATATGACATTTCCGTTCACCTGCTTTACACTGCTTCATTAACTTCTTTAACCAATCCTTTTCACTCTATCACAGTTCACAGCCTTTTGCCGCTAATATAAACGCTTCACTTTTTCATAATCTATGGTGTCACGGGGAATCTCATAAGACAGTACTGCTTCCCATTCTCCCCCGCCCTTTTCTTTCTCGAAGGAGACCTCCAGCGTCCACTCGTACTCCTTTCCGGAGTTAAGGACCTGGCAGAGAGCCGTCAGTCCCACGGCCTCATCTGCGATGCTTTCCATCTTTTCCCGAGGAACATTGCTCCCCATACGCAGGGTGATTCCCTGGTAGACCCTGTGCAGATTGTTATAGACAAAGCCGTAACCAAGATTGTAATCCTTCAGCTCTTTGCGCAGTTCCTCAAGACGAGTTTCATAGGTCCGCACCAGACGGCTGAACTCGCGGCCTTTACCCCGGATCCGCACCGAATTTCCCTCGACAACCAGGCTCCTGTAGAAATCTCCATCCAGTGCCTCAAGTCCGGCAGCAAATTCCGCCGCGTCCGTGTGGAGGAGACCGAGGAGCTCTTCATCGATCACGACCGTCTGCATCTTTGTTCCGTCGTCCAGCATGAGGTCCGTCACAGCGTTCAGCTCATCGACCTGCATGGATACTTGCCCTTCTGCCTGGTAGGCACAAGCGTGGGTGGTTCCGTCCTTACCGGCAAATTCAAAATTCGTCCAGTCCCCATTGACCTCATAGCCTTCTTCCAGGAGAATCCGATAGAGGGACCCGTATGGGATCCCATAATAATAGTCATAGGCATAGCCCGGATATGCTGCCGTCTCCTCGCCTAACCTTCGGATTTCGGTGTTGTTGGGATCCGCATCGATCACTTCACTTCGCTCCGCAGTGTTGTACTCGTCCATCCGGTCAAGATTTCCGCACTCGATACAGTCCATAAGATAGTTGTCGGAGATATCCCGCAGTTTTTCCCGAACTTCCTCATCCTTTGTCCCGGCACTGAAGTGAAACGAATAGGATCGTCCAATGAGTTTCCAATCGGGAGCCGCCCCGGTGTCATTTACCTGAAAGCTCAGTGTGAACTCCGTATCATTGATCGTCGGGTATTTTTGGGCATAGTCCCGGTAACTCCTGACGAATTCTATTCCTTTCTCAAAGTCCGCGCGCCGGTCAAACCCGCACTCGACCATGATCCAG
>CACXMK010000077.1 GCA_902768735.1 uncultured Lachnospiraceae bacterium
CCCATGTGTCCTGCGATCACGAACAGAAGGTCGAGGATAATGTTCAGGAGGCTCGTCAGCATAAGGAACATCAGCGGCCTTGTCGTATCGCCCACGGCACGAAGGATGCCGCTGCCGATGTTGTAGATGAGAAGGCCGGCAATGCCCCCCAAATAGATCGTCAGATACGTTGTCGCGTCCGCAAAGACGTCGTCCGGCGTCGCCATGAAGCGGAGCATCTGTTTCACTCCGAGGACACCCAGAACGGTGAACAGCGCGCAGAGCACGAATGTCATCGCCATCGTCGTCTCGATGGAGTCGTGAAGCTCCTTATACCTGCGCGCGCCGAAATTCCGCGAGATCACGACGCCCGCCCCTGTTGCAAAACCATTGAAGAAAAACACGAACATATTTGTGATCATTGTCGTGGAACCGACCGCCGCGAGCGCTTCTTTTCCCACGAAGTTGCCCACCACGATCACGTCTACCGTGTTGTACAGCATCTGGAAAGCGTTACCGAGCATAAGAGGCAGTGAAAACAGAAGGATCTCCCGCAGGATCGGCCCCTGTGTCATGTCCCTCGTCCTGCCTGAATTTTTCAGCTTGTCCAGAATCATTTTCATACCTCATTCGGTCACAAACGGATCCCCATAAACGGCAGCACGCCGTAGAACAATGCCCCAAGTGCAGCGGAGCACAGGATCACCTTTGGAACCGTCCACTTTCTCTTAAGGAGCAGGTAAAACATCAGCGCCGCGATCGCGATACCAAATGGATCGATTCCCTTCTCCGTGAAGTAATTCTCTTTGCTCAGCGTAATGATCACCTTCAGAATGATCGCGATACAGATCGGTTTCACAAACGTCATGACCGTACGCATGACGCTGCTCTCCTTGAACTTCTCAAAAAAAGCCGCGATCAGCATTGTCAGCGTGAATGCCGGCGTAAGGACACCCAGCACGGCTGCGATGCTGCCGGCAAAACCGGCTGTCTGGATCCCCGTAAAAGTGGCACAGTTGATCCCTAAAGGTCCCGGAGTCATTTCTGCAATGGCCACCAGGTTCGTAAGGTCCTGCGATGACATCCAGCCGTGAGATGTCATCTCATCGAGGATCAGAGGAACCATGGAAAGACCTCCGAAGCTGGTGAACCCTATCTTCAAAAAAGAAAGAAACAGCTGTATATAGATCATGTCTCCTCCTGTGTTTTTCTCCGCGAAAAATGATACACGAGCGCAGCCGCAACCCCTGTGAGCACAAGCATTATGTTGCTGATGCCCGTAAACAAGGCCAGCATCACGGCGACAGCGAATACGCCGATCGCAAACCGCGTCTGCAGCGCCTGTTTTCCGAGGGAAAGGCAGGCTGTCGCGATGATCGGAACGACCGCGCACCGGATTCCCCGCAGGACCGCCGCGAACCAATAGTTGTCCTTCAGCTGATTATAAAACACTGCCACGATCGACAGGATGATCATCGCAGGGCAGCTGATCCCTAACACCGTGCAGATCCCGCCGAACGGCCCCGCCACATGATAACCGAACAGCAGTGAAATATTCGTGATCATAATGCCCGGCGCCGATCTTCCCACCGCGACCATTTCCAGAAGCTCGTCCTTGGTGATCAGCTTCTGTTTATTCACATATTCCTGCTCCATCTGCGCGACAATAGCCCATCCGCCGCCAAACGTAAAGCATCCGATCTTAAAAAATTCGGCAAATAGCCGAAGCCCTCTCTTAATCTGTTCCATCTGTCACTCCATGAAAGCAAAAAAAGTCAACGGGACAATCTCTCCGGTCTGTGCGCTTGTGTACACAGTATTCCGTCTTACTCTGCCTTTACCATACCATTGTAATACGCATTTGTATAATATATAATAATTCCATATTTACATAGTTTAAAACTATATTCAGCAATATGCTAAGGAGAGAGCAGGCACCCCCGGTATGAGCAGGAAAGGATTTTCGCTATGAACTGGAACCAGCTGCAATATATTGTGACCACGGCGCAGGAAAAGAGCATCACGAAAGCCGCTAAGAAGCTCTTCATCTCACAGCCTTCGCTTACACTGAGCATCCAGAACCTGGAAAAGGAACTGGGCGTCGAACTCTTTGAAAGAAATCGCAGTTCCCTCGCGCTGACCTACGCAGGTCAGCTCTACTACGACTGGGCGCTGAGCACTTTGCATGCAAGGGAAAGGCTCAGTGAAAGACTCAGCGATATCCGGAACGAAGGCAGTCATCTGATCCGGCTCGGCGTCAGTCCGCACAGAAGCGCTCTTTTGCTGCCGATCATATTACCCCGTTTCTATGAGATGTTCCCCGCAAGCGAGATCTATCTGGAGGAGAAGCCGACGTATCAGCTGCGGGCGCTCCTGGAAGAAGAAAAACTGGACCTTATGATCGATGTCCCGCATCCGGATACGCTGACCTACACGAATATCCTCCTTGCGCAGGAGCATCTGGTGCTGGCCGTCCCTTCTTCTTACATGGACCGTTTCCCTCAGTTCTCTCCGGACGCTTCCATGATCACTTTGGATCCGGACGCCGTACAGAACCGGAACGCTTCCGGTTCGGATACTGTCCCCCTGCAGGTCTTTCAGGATTTTCCGTTCTTTATGATGGCGGAACCCCAGAATCTGGCAGCGCTCTCCCGCCGCATCTTTGAATCTGCAGGATTTATGCCGCAGACGCGCCTTGTGTGCAACAATATCCTCACGGCGCTTGATCTGGTCCAGAAGCAGCTCGGGATCGTGATCGCTCCCGGGATCTGTTCCTATCCGGACTACAAACTGGAAGGTGTACGGTATTTTTCCATGGACCCCCAGATGGCCGGTCAGATGGATATCCGGCAGATCTGCCTGATCTATCGCAAATCCATCTATCTGCATGCAGGGCTCAAGGCGCTGATCGAACTGTTCATCGAAGTTGCACCGAAAATGTACGGATAAAGAAAAACGGATGACGATACTTCCATATTTTGTTTCGGTTTTTCAACTTTATGTTGTTGGACATTGTATCGTACTTAAAATAAACTGTGAATAAAGCAGCATACTTTAATATCTTCCATTTCATATTATTTATGTCCCACTGAGAAAAGGAGCGGCATATGAAAATCGTAGTATTGGACGGATATACCGAGAATCCGGGCGACCTGAGCTGGGAAGGGCTTAAGAAATTCGGCGAACTGAAGGTTTACGACAGGACCAGCTACACGGACAGTCCTCTCATCGCGGAGCGTATCGGTGACGCGGAAATCGCGATCATCAATAAGACTCCGATCACTAAGTCGACCATCGATTCCTGCCCGAATCTGAAGTGCATCGCTGTGCTCGCGACCGGCTATAACGTGGTCGACTACGTATACGCGAAAGAAAAAGGCATCATCGTGCAGAACGTCCCCACATACGGCACGCAGATCGTCGGCCAGTTCGCCGTCGGTCTCCTTCTGGAAATCTGTTCCCATTACGGCTACCACTCTGATACCGTAAAGGAAGGAAAGTGGGAGAACAACATCGACTGGTGCTACTGGGATTACCCGCTGATTGAGCTCTACGGCAAGACCGCAGGCATCATTGGTCTCGGAAGGATCGGCCAGGCAACTGCCAAAATACTGAACGCCTTCGAGATGAAGGTCCTCGCCTACGACGTGTTCGAGTCCGAGGCAGGCCGCAAGGTCGCAGAGTACGTCTCTCTCGACGAACTCTTTGCCCGCTCCGATGTCATCTTCCTGCACTGCCCCCTGTTCCCTTCCACGGAAGGCATCATCAACAAGAACAACATCGCGAAGATGAAGGACGGCGTCATCCTCATCAACAACAGCCGCGGACAGCTCGTCGTCGAGCAGGATCTCGCGGACGCTCTCAACAGCGGCAAGGTCTATGCAGCCGGTCTCGACGTGGTTTCCACCGAGCCGATCACCTCCGATAATCCGCTCAAGACCGCGAAGAACACCATCATCACCCCCCATATCTCCTGGGCGGCACAGGCGGCGCGCCAGCGCATCATGGATATCACTGTGGACAACATCAAAAGCTTTGTGGACGGCGCTCCCGTCAACGTGGTGAATCGATAGGGTACCTGCTATAGTGACAATGGGGACGGTTCTCACTGACAACTCGAAAAGTTGTCAGTGAGAACCGTCCCCGTTGTCACCCACAGGCAAATGGCCTGCTTATCCTTTCAGTTCCAGACACAGCATTGTCAGGTCGTCGTACTGTGTCCTTCCTCTTGCAAACGCTTTCACGCTCCGGTGGATCCCCTCGAGGATCTCCTGCGGCGTTTCTTCCCGGTGCTCATTCAGAGCATCGATCATCCTGTCGGTCGAAAACAGCCGGTCCTCCGGATCCGCAGCTTCCGTCACGCCGTCCGTGTAGAGGAATATCTTATCCCCCTTCTCCAGCCTGATCTCGAGATCCGTATAGGTGACGTCCGGCATCGCCCCGACGACAAGATTGTGTTTTGACTTAATAAGATCAAACGCGCCGTCTTTTCTGTAGACCGCAGGGTCTTCGTGACCTGCATTGACACAGACGATCCGCCCGGTCGATATTTCCAGGACTCCGAGCCAGATCGTTACGAACATCTCCTCGCTGTTGTGCTCATAGACCTTATTATTTACGAAAGAAATGACCTCGGCGGGCGTCCCGCCCACGTACACGCGGTTTTCGATCGCGATATTGGTCGCCATCATAAAGAGCGCCGCCGGCACGCCCTTGCCGGAGACATCTCCGATCCACATCGCGAGATGGTCGTCGTCTACCAAAGCAAAGCCGAAAAAGTCTCCCCCCACCTCTTTGGCAGGCGTCATAGAGCCGTAAATGTCGAAATCCGTTCTCTCCGGGAAAGCCGGGAAAGAATTCGGCAGGGAAGTGTTCTGGATCCTTCTGGCAAAAGACAGCTCCGTACCGATCCTCTCCTTCTCCGCGGTGACAGTCGTCAGGTTTTCGATATAGCGGACCATGTCCGTCTCCATCTTGTCTATCGAGCGGGCCAGATTGAGGATCTCCTCGAATCTGCTGACCTCTCCGAGCTCTTCCCCTTTCGTGTTCTCCCTCGCAAAGCGCGTCGCCTCCTCAGAGATCTTTCTCACAGGAGAAATGACCCGTTTATCCGAGAAGTGCGCAGTCATTCTGGAAGCAAGGACCGCAAGGAGCAGCGCGGCGATGCTGACACGGAGCACGAATGTAAAAATGACATTCACCAGTTCGCTGATCGGGCGCTGCACACACAGAAGGGCTGCCACCTCCCCGGTGGAATCCATGATCGGGACGATCGTCGTGATGTGCGGATGCGCTCCTTTACCGGGATTTAAGCGGTATACGGTCTCGTATGGGGACTGTTTTTCGTAAAGTTCTCTGTATTTTTGCTGATATTCGCTGTTGGTCGTGTCCCGCTTATATCCGATCTCCCACTCCGTATAGGTCGAGGCATCCACGGAATTATCCACGGAATTGAACACGGAAACGAAGCGCCCGTAATCGCTCCGGTCGACGTCGATGACATAGACAAGAGATACGCTCATCGTCGTGCAGTAGGTGTCCAGCATTCTCTTGGTCCTTTTGTATTCTTCCGTCTCTTCCCCGCGCAGATATTCATCGATGTGATCGCCGTTGACCAGTCTGGCGGCCGTGTCAGCCATGTGATAGGTTGTCGTGGAGTTTTCTTCTCTAAAGGAACTCGTAAAGCTCGCAATACCGATCGTGTTTACAATGATGCCGAACACTGCCAGTAGCACGACGATCGAAGCCGTTATACTTAACGCCATATCCGAGCGCAGTTTTTGAATCTTCTCACGCATAGCTTCCCCTAACTGAGAGAAAGGAGAAAGGGCCCCTTTGCCTCACTGTATCTCTCCTCCCTGATCGCTCTTCCAAGGCACAATCTTATTCTATCACAAAAAAACTCCTTACAAAAAAGTACAGGAGCTCCCTGCGGGAGCTTTTTTACTGCGCGACCAGCCTGATCGTTCCTGTGGACGTATTCAGCACGGTCACTTCCACATAGTACTCGCCGGGACCTACATCATACGAGGCGCTGCCGCTGTCTTCCAGTGTCATTTCATAGGACGACTCGACAGATTCCATGATCTCATCCGGCAGGTCCCCGGTCATCTCCGCGGAACTCTGTTCCCCCTCGAATACGCCGGTCAGTTCAATGCGCACTTTTCCGCCCTTTTTGAGTTCGTATTCGACCGCGAGTTCTTCGCCCTCCGCGACCGCAAGTGTTCCCGCCATCGCGACTTCATCCTTCGCAGCGTTTTTCATCGTGATCACGGCGTTCTTTTCGTCAGACATGTCCATCTCCAGCTCCGATCCGCCGCTAGACGAACATCCCGCCATAAGCATCGCAAACGCCAACAGTACCGCAGTTGCAAAGATCTTTATCTTATTCATATTTCCTCCTTTTTCCCTGTTATACGACACATTATACGTTACCGCGCCCGAAAAAACACGAATGAATTCCGTTTCACAGGCTCCTAAATTCCCGTTTTCTCTTTTTTCTCCGGCATCCAGACGGTATAATCAGTCTCAGAATAGCCGTTTAAGTTGACTATGACAGTTTCGATACAGCAGCGCCAAAACACAAGAATCCCGTAACTGATCATCCCGATCTTCAGGAGGTAATGATTTATGAAAACGATCCGTCTCGGCCGGACAGGGGTCCGGGTCCCGCAGAACGCATTTGGCTGTCTTCCGATCCAGCGCGCCTCAAAGGACGTAGCCGTAAAGCTCCTGCGCGAAGCTTACGAAGGCGGCATGCGGTTTTTTGACACCGCCAGAGCGTATACGGACAGCGAAGAAAAGGTCGGCGAAGCCTTTGACGGCATGCGCGATAAGATCTATCTTGCCACGAAGACCGCAGCCAAAACGCCTGACGCTTTTTGGAAGGACCTCGAGACATCCCTTAAAACCCTTCGCACCGATTATATCGATATCTACCAGCTGCACAACGTCCCGCAGTGCTATCGCCCCGGCGACGGTACCGGCATGTACGAATGCCTCGTGCAGGCCAAGGAAAAAGGCCTGATCCGCCACATCGGTATCACGACCCATAAGCTGCAGGTCGCACAGGAGATCATCGCGTCCGGGCTTTACGAGACGCTGCAGTATCCCTTCAGTTATCTCTCGTCCGACAAAGAGACCGCACTCGTACAGGCCTGCGTGGAAGCCGACATGGGCTTCATCTGCATGAAGGCGCTCGCGGGAGGCCTGGTCTCCCGCTCCGATGCCGCCATGGCGTACATGACGCAGTTCGACAATCTCGTTCCGATCTGGGGAATCCAGCGCGAAAGAGAGCTGCAGGAGTGGCTCTCCTACATGGACGAGACTCCGGCGATGACAGAGGAGATCGCCGCATTTATTAAGAGCGAGCGGGATGAGCTCGTGGGCGAGTTCTGCCGCGGCTGCGGCTACTGCATACCTTGCCCGGCGGGGATCGAGATCAACAACTGCGCCCGCATGTCTCTCATGCTGCGCCGCGCGCCTTCCGCCAAGTGGCTCTCGGAGGAATACCAGGCCAAGATGGCCCTGATCGAAAAGTGCATCGGCTGCCGCCAGTGCGCGAAACGCTGCCCCTATGAGCTGGATACGCCCGAACTCCTCAAAAAGAACCTTGCAGACTACAAACGCGTACTGGCAGGGGAGATCAGTGTACTATGAATCCAAAGAGAGACCCGCACAGAAAACTGCAAATAAGAAGGCTCCCAGGACTCCTGTCCGCTGTTCTTTTCGCGCTGATGCTGGCAGCCGAAGCTTTTGTTCCCGCACAGGCCGCTGCTGCCGTACCGGGCAGGCCTGCACTCTCCACGATCACTTCCCCGAGCTACCGCGAGATCACAGTCTCGTGGAAGGAAGTGCCCGACGCCAATTACTATTTTGTCTACTACAAGGCCGTGGGCGCTGCAGAATGGAAAAAGATAGCGACCGTGAAATCCGCGAAGCGCAGCTATACGCATGTATCTTCCAAAGAGTTCCCTATCCTCGTCGGCAGGAATTACACCTACACGGTCAGGGCCTATAACAGCAGGACGAAAAAAGCAGGCGACTATGACCACCGCGGCCTGACCATCAAGACGCTTCCGGACCCGGTCCCTTTAAAGAGCGCCGCCTGGAACGACGCGCGGACCGCCGTCACTGTCACCTGGGGAAAGGCGCTCGGAGGAAACTATTACAGGATCTACCGCAAGACTTCATCCTCTTCCGTGTGGAAGAGCATCGCGACGATCAAAAACACCCGGACAAGTTATGTGGACAAAAACCCGGTCGCCGGGGAGACGAATTACTATACCGTCCGCGTCTGCAACAACAAGATGAAAGTGCTGGGGCGCTGCAATGCGACGGGGATCGCCGCCGTTTCCGCTGCCGCGCACGCGGATGCCGAATCGACCGCAAAGCTTCTGAAAAAGACCGGGACAGCCGGAAAGACAAGCCAGATCATCCTGGTGGTGGACCACAACCTCTCGTTCTGGGAGAAGGACGCGGACGGCGACTGGTCGAGAAAGCTGTCCGTATACTGCGGCTACGGCCAAAATGGCCTGAACGACGACCGGCATGAGGGCGACCGGACGACGCCGATCGGTTCCTTCCCCATCCTGCACGCCTGGTCCGGCGAATACAGCACCTACAACCAGTGGGTGGAGAGCTCCCGCCCGGTCGGCGGGGAGCACCTGATCGACTATTACCAGTACAAATACGCGATGGCGATCGGGTTCAACCGCAATCCAACCGTCTATAAAAAAGGATCTGCGATCTTCCTTCACTGCAAGAGCTACGATCACTGGTACACCGCGGGGTGTGTGAGCGTAGAGGAAGCGGTGATGAAAAAGCTCCTTCAGATGAGCCGCAATGGCGTTTACATGATCATTGTAAAAAACCGCGGCGACATCACTTCCTATTGATCGCAGCAGCGTACTGGTCACTTGCGGCCTGTTTGGCAGCAGCTCTATCGGCTTCATCGTTTAAACGCTGTGACAGGCCCACAGGGACAGGCCGTCTGGCTCACGATCGGCTATTCGGTACGTGCCTGCGCAATGCACAGTTAATGGCTTAAAGAGGAGATTGGAATGACCCTGGAATTATCGAAAGTATCCTTCGCGTCCGACTATATGGAAGGCGCGCATCCCGTGATCTTACAGCGTCTTTTTGAGACGAACCTTGAAAAGACGGCCGGCTACGGCTGCGATGAATACTCGGAGTCCGCCCGGTCAAAAATCCGAAAAGCGTGTGCGGCCCCTGCTGCCGATATCTTCTTTCTGGTTGGCGGCACGCAGACCAACGCCACTGTGATCGACGCAATGCTGCGGCCCTATCAGGGCGTGATCGCGGCGCGGACCGG
>CACXMK010000078.1 GCA_902768735.1 uncultured Lachnospiraceae bacterium
GCCATTCCGATGTTCATCGCCATCATCGGTCTTGTCTGTTTTTTGACTTTCAGCGTGATCGGACCGTTCCTTCAGGGGATCCTGGAGACAGGGGTCGGGGCGCTCACGAATGTCGTTGACAGGATGCTGACAGCGGGAAACGTCAGTGAAGTCCTGCACGGCCTGATCATTGGCGGTATCTTTGAAGGCGTCGGAAGCGTCCTGAGTTTCCTTCCGATCATCGTCACGATGTTCTTCTTTTTATCGATGCTCGAGGACAGCGGCTATATCGCCCGCGTCGCGTTTGTCATGGACAAACTCCTTAGAAAGATCGGACTCTCGGGGCGCAGCATCGTTCCCATGCTGATCGGATTCGGATGCACGGTTCCGGCCGTCATGGCTTCCCGCACGCTGCCCAGTGAAAGGGACAGGAAGATGACGATCCTGCTCACGCCCTTTATGAGCTGCACAGCCAAGCTTCCGATCTACGCGTTTTTTGTGGATGCGTTTTTCTCGGATCACAAGGCGCTGATCATGGTGGGGCTGTATCTTCTCGGGATCGTCATGGGGATCCTTGTCGCGTTTCTCTTTAAGGGGACGGTCTTCAAGGGAGAAGCGGTCCCGTTTGTGATGGAGCTTCCCAACTACCGCATGCCGAGCCCCAGGAACGTCGCGCAGCTTCTGTGGGAGAAATCCAAGGACTTTCTGCAGAGAGCATTCTCTGTGATCCTGATCGCGTCGATCCTCGTGTGGTTTTTGAAGAGTTTTGATTTCGGATTTCATATCGTGGAGAATTCCCACGACAGTATTCTGGCCATGATCGCAGGCTTTATCGCGCCGCTGTTTGCGCCGCTGGGCCTTGGAGACTGGAGGATCGTCACTTCCCTCATCAGCGGCTTCATGGCGAAAGAGAGCGTCGTATCTGTCCTTGAAGTGCTGTTTGGCGCGCAGGGCGGCGTGACAGCGATGATGACCCCTCTGGCTGCGGGAACGCTGCTCGTCTTCAGCCTTTTGTATACGCCCTGTGTCGCCGCGATCGCGTCGATCCGCAGGGAACTCGGTTCGAAATATGCGGTGGGCGTTGTCCTGTGGCAGTGTGTGATCGCGTGGTTCGCCGCGTTGATCGTAAGGTCGATCGGGATGCTGATCGGATTAGGTTAAAGGAGGTGTTTTATGGGGCTTTTCTGGAAAAAAGAGGATAGGACAGGTACCGGGGCGGGCCGCTCTTTCGGCCGGACTTACGACAAGGAGAAGACCAAGCCGGCGATCCGCTGCAGCATCTGCAACGGGGAGCAGGTGGCAGGCTTTCTTGACAAAAGAAGCGGTCATTTCGAGGAGGTCACGCTGATCAGAGAGCCCAGGGACCTCGACAATTTTAAGAAACTCTATGGCATTACAGAAGATATAGAGAAGATCTATTGATGAAAAATGAGCCGCAGGGACAATCCTGCGGCTCATTTTATTTAAACAATCTCACTCAGCGATCGTCGCGCCTTCCACAGAACCGTCCTGGTTGCAGTTCCAGATATCAAGCACTTCCACGTTTCCTTCGAGATCCTTGTAGAGATACACAAAGGCGAAGGTGGTATCCGCACCGGGATAGACGATCGTGGACTCGCACAGGATGCAGTAATTCATGCCCGCGACGACCTGTTCGCTGAGCAGCGCGACGGGCTTGTAGTTGACGCCGGTCAGCTTTTCAAAGGCTTTCGTGCAGAGGCCTTCGATCTCCTCTGTGATCTCAGGGGATTCCGCCTGGTACCAGCCGCCGGAAAGATCCGCGATATTTGTGGGAAGACCGGTGTCGATGACGTTTGTGATCTGTGCCCCGCCGTTCAGATCCTGATAGATCGTGACGAATGTATACGTCTCGATGGGCTCGGGAATGACCGGAGCGGTCCTGCAAAGGACCAGATGATTGGTTCCCGAGACGACCTGGCTTGCCAAATAGGCCACAGGCGTATATGTTGCGCCCACCAGATCAGAGGCAGCTTTCTCTGTGAGGGCCTTCATTTCCTCTGTGATGACGGGAGAATCCGCTTCCTGCCATCCGCCCAAAAGAATGCCGCCCGCTTCGGCGTCGGAATAGGGCTCATCTTCTGAAGAGGGGAGTTCCCCGGGAACTTCCCCGGAGGGTGATCCGGGAGCGGGCTCTTCGACGGCAGGCTCTTCTCCGGGCTTGGAAGAAGATCCCGACCCGCCTCCGCAGGCTGCGAGGGAGAGCGCAAGAACGCCCGCAAGGGTGATCGCTGCTATACGGCTGATCTTTTTATTGAACATATTGAATTCTCCTTTTGATTGTTTTCAGTTTGATTATTCTCAGTTTGATTATTCTCAGTTTGATTATTCTCAGTTTGATTGCTTTCAATTTGGTTGTTTTAGAATTTGGTTGTTTTAGATTGAAGGATCGTATTGCACTTATTGTAACTGATATTTTTAGAGACGCAAGACAATGGCGTATCTTACGGCAGTCCTGTTCTTTTTTTTAGATTTCCCAAAGATAAAAAATGGGGTATCATTATAGAGTAAAAAAAGCGTCAGACAGAGCAGTAGACGGCAGAGGCAATGTTTTGACCGTCCACCGCGAAACGTAAGAAAGGAAGTACGACATGGGCTGCGTGATCATCGGTATAGCAGGCGGGACCGGTTCGGGAAAATCGACATTTACGAACAGGATCAAGGAAGAATTCGGAGACAGAGTCTCCGTAATCTATTACGACAACTACTACAAGGCGCACGATGACATTCCCTTAGAAGAGCGCAAGCTCATCAACTATGACCACCCGGATTCTTTCGAGACGGATCTTCTGGTCAGACATCTTGAGAAGCTCAAAAAGGGTGAAGCTATCGAATGCCCCGTCTATGACTACACTGTTCACAACAGAACGGACAAGACGAATACGATCCTTCCCGCGGACGTCATTATCGTCGAAGGGATCCTGGTGCTCTACGACAAGCGCCTCAGCGAGATGATGGATATCAAGATCTACGTGGACGCAGACGCGGACGAGCGGATCCTGCGCCGCGTGGTCAGGGACGTCAAGGAGCGCGGAAGAGACGTGGAAGGCATTGCAAGGCAGTATCTGACCACGGTCAAGCCGATGCACTATGCCTTCGTCGAGCCCACCAAGTATAAGGCGGATATCGTCATCAACAGCGGGCTCAACGATGTAGCGTTTGATGTGATCAAGGTCAAAATAGAGACGCTCCTCAAGTACTCTGACTGGGTCGCAGGTTCTCCGCAGTAAAAGCGCTGCTAGTCCGGCAGACCGAGATCTCTGCTCAGTGAACACTCCCGTGACGCTCTGTCCAGACGTCGATGTCCGCCCCTGTGACGGTAAATACGACATTTCCGTGGTACGTGGGATTGTAGACGCCGGCGCCGACCTTATAGGCGTTGTCAAACGCCTGACGGGTCCAGCCCGCTGAGCCGATCCCGCCGCCTTCTCCGTTGTTGTAGACGACATATTTCGGGGAGACGGCCTTCATCCACCGGAGCGAGTTCGCCTCGTTTCCGCCGTGATGCGAGAGCTTCAGGATCTGAGCGCGCACGTCTGTGTTTTGATCCAGTACGGTGTTCTCCACGTCTGTAAAAGCGTCGCCGCAAGTCAGGTATTTCACTTTGCCGAGCGTGACCATGCAGACGGGAGAGAGGTTGTTGAGGATCCTGTTGCCGCCTTTTTGCAGAAAGGACATGTTCAGCGGCAGATCATAGAGAATATCGAACCGGGCGGATCCGATCGTAAAACTGACGCCCTTCGAAAGCCACGTGATGGGGATCGCGTGGCTTTTTGCGTATTCGCCGATGCTCCTTATGTTGTTGTAGTGCATCCTGACATTCGAGTCGTCGATCCCGCTGATCTGCCCGTATTTGCACAGGTACATGTGCTCAACGGTAAAGAACGCGTCTTTCAGAATGGCCATGATATTGCCGTAGTGGTCGTAATGCGGATGGCTGATGTAGAGGCTGAGTTTCCTGACATTCCTTGCTTTTAAGAAGTTCAGGATCGCGTCCCTTCCAGCGGGCATGCAGCTGTCCATAAGGAGGAATTTTCCATCCGATTCGACGAGGCAGTTATCCCCCCAGTTGTCCTTCCAGGTATATTTCTCATGGTTGATGAAGAACAGCTTGAATACAGGTCCGGCAGAGGGAGCATTCAGCGGCTGCGGTTTCTGCTCCGCATGAGGTTTTTGCGGTTCACCCGGCTCCTGCGGTTCTGCAGGCTTTGGTTCCTCCGGCTTCTTCATGTACCTGGAAGGGTCATATCCGCAGGCCTTCAGTCTCAGTTCCTGCACGGACTCGTCAGTGCCAAATCCCCGGTTTACAAGGACGGCGCGGACGTGCGCATCGGACAGTCCGCGAAGCGAGAGGATCTCGTTGACACGCTCCTGCGCGGTCTCATAGCGATCTCCAAGGTGCGCGATCCTGTCCTCGCCGCGACCTGCTTCCCCAGCGAGGACATAGTCCGCAAGGGCGTCCCCCATCGCTTCGGGGCTTCTCACCATCCGGTTGACGCAGTTCTGTATTTTGGTGCGGCAGTCGGGCTCCCCATAGGTTTCCCCGAGCACGTCGAGGTTCTTTTCTCTTATTTCCGCGTTCCCGTAAACGCCGAGCAGCACACGTACGCTTTCCATCTCGATCTGTAACAGGTTCATTGTGCATTCTCCTTCCCGGGGCAGTGTTCCACGTGTCCACTATACCACAGAAAAACCCCGTGAAAAAGCACGCGGACTTACCGCACTTGACGCACCGCCGCATCATGGTTTACCATAAAAACACTGCAAAAGAAAACTACCTGAACGGTATCAGAAAGGAAAATATACATCATGAAAGAACCGAATAAACAGATCATCCTTACAGGCGACCGTCCGACCGGAAAACTCCATCTCGGCCATTATGTCGGATCCCTGAAACGCCGCGTCGAATTGCAGAATTCGGGAAAGTTCGACGAGATCAATATTCTGATCGCGGACGACCAGGCGCTTACGGACAACGCTGACAACCCCGGAAAGATCAGGGACAACATCATCAACGTCGTACTGGATTATCTGTCGGTAGGACTGGATCCCGAGAAGACCACGATCTGCGTGCAGTCCGCGCTTCCGGCCCTGCATGCGCTGACCTTTTACTATATGAACCTTGTGACGACGGCCCGTCTTTCCCGCAATCCCACCGTCAAGGCGGAGATGCAGATGCGCGGCTTCGCGGACGAGGGCCTGCCGGCAGGCTTTTTCACCTATCCGGTCTCCCAGGCGGCGGATATCACCGCGTTTGACGCGACGGTCGTTCCGGTCGGCGAGGACCAGCTCCCGATGATCGAACAGACCAGGGAGATCGTCCAGAAGTTCAATAACACCTACGGAGAAACGCTGGTCATGCCGCGCGCAATGATCCCTGAGAACGAGACGCAGCGCAGGCTTCCCGGCGTGGACGGCAAGGCTAAGATGAGCAAATCTCTCGGCAACTGCATCTACCTGTCCGACTCGGCAAAAACGGTCAAAAAACAGGTCAACGGCAAGATGTTCACAGACCCCACGCACCTTCGGATCGAAGATCCCGGCCACACGGAAGGGAACGTCGTGTTCACATATCTCGACGCTTTCTGCACGGACGCGCATTTCGCGGAGTATCTGCCGGAGTACGCGAACCTTGACGAGATGAAAGAGCACTACCGCCGCGGCGGGCTCGGAGATGGAGTCTGCAAGAAATTCCTGATCAATGTCCTTGAGGAGGAGCTGAGCCCCATCCGCGTCGAGCGCGCGAAGTGGGAGGCAGACATCGATACAGTCTACGACATCCTGCTAGAGGGGACCAGGAAGGCGCAGGAGACGACGAACCGCACGCTTGAGCGCGTGCGCAAGGCAATGCGGATCGATTATTTTAACGACCGCAGGATCGTGAAAGAATGGGAAGCCATCCTGAAGGAATCCCAGCCCAGGGGCAGGCGGTAATAACACCGCACCGGAAAAAGAGCTGAACACACTTCGCAGTATGAGGGGGGAAATCCTGTGAGTGACCAAGGCAATCCGGCCGGGGGACTGAGACTGCATCACAGGCGCACGCTGCTGATAGGCTTTGCTTTTTTCGGCATTCTGCTTCTCTGGCAGGTCTATGATTCCTGGTGTCCTACTTTTCTTACAGATATCATCGCGCGGAGGATGTACAATATGTCCTCCGCGCAGCTTAAAAACGGAGAAGCGCACAAGATCCTTAACGTCCAGTGGATCGTGGGCATTATCATGGCTTGCGACAACCTGGCGGCGCTGATCCTGCTTCCTTTTTTCGGCAGTCTTTCCGATCGGACCAGAACGCCTATCGGAAAGAGAATGCCCTTTATTCTTGTGGGAACGATGGTCTCAGCCATCGCGTTTCCTTTCATTCCGCTTTTCTTTCATCGCGGCTACGCGGCGGGAATGATCGTCATGATGATCATCGTGCTGATCTTTATGATGATGTACAGAAATCCCGCAGTCGCTCTTATGCCGGACATCACTCCCAAACCGCTTCGGGCCAAAGCAAACGGCCTTATCAATATCATGGGGTATCTGGGCGGCGCGTTCGCTACCGTGCTCGGTATATTCCTTAAGCTTTCCGATTACATCAACGTTTACGACGAAGCGAGGGAGCTTTGGATCATCGAGCTTCCCTTCGTGATCGCGTCGGTGATGATCGTCATATCTACGCTGATCCTCTTTACTTCTATCAAAGAAAATGAGCTCGCTGAAGAGACGAAGGAGGAGATGGCTCTCGGGGAAAAGATGGCAGCGGTCGAGACGCCGGTAGGAGATGACGCGCCTATGTCAGACGCGAACCGCAGGATGCTCCTCGCCATTCTGAGTGCGGAATTTCTCTGGTTTATGGCGGATAATGCGATCGCCACATATGTCGGGAACTATGTGATCTATTACATGAACGCCGCATCGAGCGCGACCATGATGCTGACGATCGTCGGAGGTGCTGCGAGCGTGGTCGGATTTGCCACGGCGGGACAGATCGCGGACAGGATCGGAAGGAAATGGACGGTGTCCCTGGGACTTGCGCTCACAGTTTTCTCGGTTTTCTCGGCATGTTTTGTCTCCCCGACGGGTATCGTGACCGGCGCGCACGGGGAATTCGCTTTTCCTGCGATCCTCTTTATGTCGTGGATCATAAAGGGATATGGCATGGCACTTGTTCATAACTGCTCTTTCCCGATGGTCGTAGAGCTGTGCCCGAATTCACAGATCGGAAAGTTTACGGGATTCTATTATACCGCCAGTATGTCGGCGCAGACGATCACGCCGGTCGCGCTGGGACTGGTCTTTAAGATGACGCTGCTTTGGCGCGCATTGCCGGTATACGCGACGGTCATGTACATTCTGAGTCTGCTCGTGTTCACACTCCGCGTGAAAAATATCAGGGCGCGCAAACCGGAAAGTCTTTACGGGCAGGAAGCCCCGGATGAAAATTAAAACGGTATTCGGCATTTCACAAATACCATATGTTGTGTATAATAAGAGTGACTATATTCCCGGAAAAATATAGGGCCGGGTTATGTATTTTATGTTTACATCAGTACTGTTGTTTTGTGTTAGTTTCAAAAGGAGAGGTAGGAAATGGCGGAAAAGAAAGCAGTTGAGGAGATCAAAGAGACCGCGGTTCCCGTAGAGGCGCCGAAGGAAGAGGCTCCGAAGAAGGCGGCGAAGAAGCCTGCAGCCAGGAAGGCAGCAGCGAAGAAGCCTGAGGCTGAAAAGGCAGACGTGAAGGCAGCTGCAGAGGAAGTCAAGGAAGAGGCAGAGAAGGCTGTTAAGAAGGCAGCAGCGAAGAAACCTGCGGCCAAAAAGCCCGCAGCAAAGAAGACAGCAACGAAGAAGACCGAGGAGAAGGCAGACGCTGAGAAAGCTCCTGCAAAGAAGACCACCAGGACCAGAAAGACAGCAGCGAAGAAGGAAGCGGCTCCTGCAGTCGAGGAAGTCAAGGCGGCTCCCGCAGTTGAAGAAGCAGCTCCCGCAGTCGAGGAAGTCAAGGCGGCTCCCGCAGTTGAAGAAGCAGCCCCCGCAGTCGAGGAAGTCAAGGCAGCTCCCGCAGCTCAGGAAGCAGCTCCTGCAGTTGTTGAAGAAGTTCCCGCTGAAGAGGCTCCTGCGGCCGAGGAAGAACCTGCAGGCCCTGAACTTCCGCAGCCCAGAAGGAGTATTGCGTTCATCGGCTCCGAGTGCTATCCGTTCGTAAAGACAGGCGGACTCGGCGATGTCATGTACGCGCTTCCCAAGGCACTGATCGCTCAGAACTGCGACGTAAAGGTCATCCTTCCCAGATATAAGTGCATCCCTCAGAAGTATCAGGAGAAGATGGTCTATCGCGGCGCTTTCCATATGGATCTTTGCGCGGACGGCCGCACCTACTATGTGGGCATCATGGAATACGTGTGGGACGGCGTTGTCTATGATTTCATCGACAACGAGGAGTTCTTCAGCGAAGGCAAGCCTTACACGAACCTGATCGACGACATTCCGAAGTATTGCTATTTTGGCAAGGCAGCGCTGGCAGCGCTCAACTATATGGACTGGATCCCGGACGTAAATTCCAGGGCATCTATAATATCCCGACCATCAAGTACTGGTCAGGCCTTCCGGATTATGTGTTCAACAAGGACGCGCTCAAGCAGGGCTACAACGACGCCAATATGTTCAAGGGCGGACTTGCTTACGCGAATATGATCACTACCGTCAGCGGAACATATGCACAGGAGATCCAGACGCCTTACTACGGCGAGAACCTGGATTCACAGCGGAAAGCTGTACGGCATCGTGAACGGCATCGACTACGATATGTGGGATCCTTCTACGGACAAGCTGCTGGCAGCTCCTTATGACGCAACGACAGTCATCGAGAAGAAGAAAGCGAACAAGCTTGCCATGCAGACATCCCTGGGACTTGAGCAGGATGAGGGCAAGTTCGTGATCGGACTGATCTCCCGTCTTACCGACCAGAAGGGACTCGACCTGATCAACTCCATCGTTCCCCAGCTGATGGACGGCAACACGCAGGTCGTCGTTCTGGGAACCGGAGACCAGGTCTACGAGGATTCCTTCCGGTATTACGAGTATGCGTATAAGGGAAGCTTCTGCGCGTATATCGCCTATGACGAGAGTCTGGCGCACGGGATCTATGCCGGTGCGGACGCGTTCTTCGTTCCGTCCAGATTTGAGCCTTGCGGACTGACCCAGCTGATCGCGATGCACTACGGCACAGTGCCGATCGTGCGCGAGACCGGCGGCCTCAAGGATACGGTCGAGCCTTTCAACCAGTACACGGGCGAAGGCAACGGCTTCACCTTTGACAGATATGAGCCCGGACTCCTTCTGGATGCGACCAACAGAGCCAAGACCTTGTACTTCGAGTACCGCGAAGCGTGGGATGAGATGGTCAAGCGCAACATGTACAAGGATGTTTCCTGGGAAGTTTCCGCGAAGCAGTACAGAGAGCTGTATGTCAAAATGACACAGTAAAAGATCTGAAATACAAAAAAAGACATAGTTAAAGAGGCTGTCGCACTAAGAAAAAATCTTAGTGTGGCGGCCTCTTTTCTCTGTCTTTTTCATTCCCAGAAATCCTTGTTTCCGGTCTTAGGGCTGAGGGCTGTTCGCAACTCCATCATCGCCGTATAGTTGGGCAGCAGGAAGGTGGTGCAATTCTCCTTTTCGAGCTCTTCGACAAGAGCAGTATAGTCTGTCACCAGCTCCGTGCGGTCCTTGTCGGCTCCTGCCCGCAGCAGCCTGTCATACAGGTCCTGCGCGCGGTCGCCGCAGACATAGAGCTTTCTCAGGTGCGGGTCGGTGCAGAGCTTTTCGTAATCGGTCTGCTCGATCCAGGAGAAATCATGACCGTCACCGGTCCGGTTGTTGAGGCAGAGGACCGCGTTGAAGTCGTCCTTAAAGCTTGTCACATAGGTAAAGGCCTGGTTGCAGCCCGCGGGGTTCTTTACAAGGATCATCTGCAGGACATTGCCGCCCAGTTCAAATGTTTCCATGCGGCCGAAGGCGGACCGCACGTTGGAGAGAGCCTGGATCGCTTCTTCTGCGGGAAGGCCCAGCGCCTTGATCGCCGCGATGCAGGCAGCCGCGTTGTAGACGTTGTAAACGGCAGGAAGAGAGATGAAAGCCTCCTCTGTCCGGCCATCGACGCGAAGATGGACACTGCTCCCGTTCGTCCCCATGCGGTCGATCGAGGTGACGGCTATGTCCGGCGTCTCATGCTGATAGCCGCATTTCGGGCAGCGGAAACCGCCGAGATGCGCGTAAATATGGTAGTCGTATTCGTACTCGCCGCCGCACTTCGGACATCTGCCGGCGTCCGAAAGATCGATATTTCCCTGCGTGCCGACGGATTCTTCAAGACCGTAGCGGATCACTCTGTTGGGGACGCCAAGCGCGAGGGAAGAGGTCTGTGTGTCTTCGGCGTTGAGAACGAGGACGGACTCCGGACTGAGCTCAATCCCTTTTCTGATCTCCGCGAGCGTATTCTCGACTTTGCCGAAGCGGTCCGCCTGGTCGGTGAAGACGTTTGTGACGACGATCACCTTGGGATGGATCAGGGGAGTGAGCTGTTTGAGGGCTGCCTCGTCGACTTCCAGAACGGCGTAGTGGCTTTTCGGATTCCCGAGCCAGTCCGTATCGCAGAGAAGATCTGAGGCGATGCCGTGAAGGAGGTTCGCGCCGGACCTGTCGCGGTGGCAGCCGTGTCCGCCTTCCACAAGGGCGTGGCAGATCATATTGCAGGTCGTGGTCTTGCCGTTGGTCCCGGTGACAACGACAATCTCCATATCCTTAGCGGGAACGGAGAGGATGTTCTTCGAGATCTTCATTGCGACGATGCCGGGAAGGGCAGTTCCGCCGCGTCCGGTCCGGCGGAGGATTCCGCGCGTCAGTTTACAGGAGGCAACAGATAGGATGGTCTGGATCCTGTTCGGTTTTTTCATATCTTTCTTATTTTTTGAATTGCTTGTATTTTTCATCAGATTACCGCTTTCTCTGCCGATGAGACGGCAAAACTATTGGGCCGGATCATTATCACCAGCTATTGTGCATTTTAACACTTGTCGCTGCAGTTTGGAACTGATTGTTTTAATAACAATGCCTATAGGAATGCGGCTGTGTAAAGGGTATACTTTAAGTCCTGCAAGTTTGTGAATACGGTCAGTTTTCAGCCGAAACAGGTTATAGTCTTTATAGTCTTATTTGATGAAAAAAGATGATAAAAATAGTATAATAGAATAGCTACGTACTTAAGCTGAAAGGAGAGTTGCCAATGGCACTGCTCGATCAAATACAAGGGCCTAATGACATAAAAAAACTATCACAGAAAGAGTGGGAAGCTCTTGCTGAGGAGATCAGACGGTTCATTGTCCGGAAAGTCAGTAAAAACGGCGGACATCTTGCAAGCAATCTGGGAGCGGTCGAGCTTACGATGGCGCTGCACCTGGCTCTGGATCTCCCCAATGACAAGATCGTATGGGACGTCGGGCACCAGTCCTATACGCACAAGATACTGACAGGTCGCAAAGACGGGTTCGACAGGCTCCGCCAATACGACGGGATCAGCGGATTTCCCAAGCGGGCAGAGAGCGACACCGATGCCTTTGATTCCGGACATAGTTCCACTTCGATCAGTGCCGCGCTGGGCATGGCCTCAGCGAGAGATCTGCGCGGGGAGAAGAGAACGATCGTGGCGGTGATCGGAGACGGCGCTATGACAGGAGGTCTTGCATACGAGGCGCTCAATGGCGTCTCCCGTCTGACATCGAACCTGATCATAATACTCAACGACAATGATATGTCCATTTCCCCGAATGTGGGAGGAATATCCAGTTATCTGAACGAGATCCGTACTTCCAACGGATACATCCAGCTCAGAGACAGGATACATGATTCGCTCTACGATGCGGTCCCTACTGTCGTAAAGGGCATCAGCCGCGCGAAGCAGTCGATCAAATCCCTGATGGTCCCGGGAATGTTCTTTGAAGAAATGGGGATCACTTATCTGGGACCGGTCGACGGACACAACATCAAGAGCATTGTGAAATCCATTGAAGTTGCCAAGCGTGTCAACAAGGCGGTCCTGATCCACGTCTGCACCAAAAAGGGAAAGGGGTATCCGCCCGCGGAGAAGAGACCTTCCCAATTTCACGGGACACCGCCTTTCGATATTAAGACCGGACGGCCTCTTAAGATTGAGAAAACAGATTCCTATACAGACGTTTTCTCCTCGGAAATGCTCAGGATCGCAGAGTCAGATCCGTCGATCGTGGCGATTACGGCTGCCATGGAGGACGGCGTAGGCCTGAGCGACTTCCACAGATTGTATCCCAAGCGGTTCTTTGATGTGGGTATCGCGGAGCAGCATGCGGTGACTTTTGCCGCGGGTCTTGCCCTGGGCGGCATGAAACCGGTCGTTGCGGTTTATTCGACGTTCCTGCAGCGCGCTTACGACCAGATCGTGGAAGACGTTTGCCTTCAGAAGCTACCGGTCGTGTTCGCCGTGGACAGAGCGGGACTGGTAGGTGCCGACGGAGAGACGCATCAGGGTATCTTTGATCTTTCCTACTTCTCGACGATACCGGGACTCAC
>CACXMK010000079.1 GCA_902768735.1 uncultured Lachnospiraceae bacterium
ATCCTCATGGATACGTAGTCGCCGGGCTTTAGAATGTCAGTCTTCTCAAAATAGACGAGATTCGCGGCTGACTTTTCAATGCCGCCGTTTTTGTAAGGCGGGTTGGAATACACTTCTACAACTTCTTTGCCGGGCACTTTCCCCGTGTTGGTCACTCTCACATTGAAAGAAATGGTGTCGCCGTTGTCCCTGATATCGCTCATCCTCTGGCTGAAAGTCGTGTAGGACAGGCCGTAGCCGAACGGATACTGCACGACTTCCCCGTATTTGATCGCGCCTTCCACGGCTGCGGTCTCATAGAAGCGGTAGCCCACATAAATGCCTTCCACATAGTTTACAAAAGAAGGCGTGGAAACCTCGCTGAATTCCGACATGTTCGTATAATTGAAATCCCCAAAATTGTTCCACCAGGGCGTGGCCTTCAGGTCATACACCAGGGTGTCCGGTGTTTTGGCAGAAGGGTTGACCGTGCCTGCGATGATCTCGCCGAGCGCCGTCATGCCCACATGTCCGCCGGGCGCCGCCCAAATGAGGCCTTTGATCTGAGGGTGCTCATCGACAAAGCCGAACTCGAACGCATTGGATCCGTTGTAGACGACAAAGACCTTGTCAAAACACTGACACACAAGGTCTACCATCTCCTTCTCACGGTTGTTGAGCTGCAGGTAATGGTCGCCCGCGTTCCAGTCGTTGCCCGCGTTCAGGGTGTCGTCGTAGGAAGCGGCCCTGTAGGTCGTCCCATCCTGATAGGTGCCGTCGATGATCCCCTGCACGTCGACAGGAAGGTCCGCGCCTTCGCCGCCGGGACGGGAGATCACGATCATGGCGGTATCAGAGAAAGCCTTTGCGTTCGCAATGAGCGCCTCCGTGTACAGGCTGACATTGGGCTCCGGAAGTGTCCAGTCCTGGACCCACATTCCGACGACCGGGCGGTCCGGCTTGTAGTCCGTATAGAACCTGCTCAGCTCCTCATTGGTCTCGATCCCCGCATCCGCGAGGCTCTGCAGGAGGCTGACGGAGTCGTAGACTTCGTTGAGCGCGCCGCTTCCGCCTCCTCCGAGCATGGGGTTGGTGGATGCCCAGCCAAACACGTTCAGCTTATCGCCCGCCGCCATCGGCAGGATCCCGTCATTTTTGAGGAGCATCGTGCCCTCCTCGTCAATGAGGACTGCGAGCTCCTTTGCCTCTGCGGAAGTCACCTCGCTGATCGTTCCCCTGCCGCTTATAAGATCCAGCATGGTGCTCATCGGTCCAAGGCAGATCTGGTTGACGAAGAACACGACCCCGAGAAACGCCGCAAGAAAGGCTCCTCCGCGGAGCAGTTTTCTCTCCGGCCGGGCCAGTTTCCCCGCCAGGATCTGAATGAAGATCGCGGCGACGATAATAGCTCCGATCGCGATTAGATAGGACCTGATCGAATCCACGACCGCAATGACATCGCTCATGTTGATAGCCAGCATATCCGTTTCCTCCCTTATAGCTCGCTTCCCTACCTCAGATGTAGAGAATGCACAATGTTTCTCTTCCACGCTTCCCTACCCCAGAGGTAGAGAATGTTCTTTTTGCTTTTTCTCTCCCGCCACTCTCCACAAAGGCAGCAGGAACAGGTAAAACGACGCTAAGATTGCTCCCGTCGGCGCACCGATCGCCGAGAGCGGAACGGCTCCCGCAATCGACCACGGGATCAGCGGCGCCACGACGACAGCGGAATCCTCGAGATCGAGGGCGAAGGCCTCGCGAATCTCTACCCCAGAGGTCGAGTGCGCAGAGGTCGAGTGTGTTTTCCCCTGAAGATCCCCGCACAACTGGTTCACCAGAAGGATCGTCAGCGTCTGATTGCATGCGATCATGCCCGCCACGACAGACGTCACGAGCGTCGCAATGAACGCGGTCGACCTCTGCGCCAGCCCGGAAATGATCCTCTTCGCACCGTCCAAAAGCCCTGTCTTCCTAAAGATCTCGGAGTAACTCGACGATAGGCACACGATCCCGGCGACCCTGCACATCGACAGCACTCCCCCGCCGCTCACCATGGCAGCGACTTCTGCGTCCTCAGGCCAAAACCCCAACACCGCCGCTCTTAATAGCTCGCCCGCAGGTATATGCTGCAAAAAGAGGCACAGCGGGACAGCTGTCACAATGCTCGCCGTCATCGCGAGTTTGACGTTCACCCGGCACAGCGAGAGCGTAAGGATCACCACAGCAGGAAGGAGCGCGGACCAGTGGAGGCTGAACTGTTTTGAAAAAAGGGCGTTCAGGTCGATCATGTCGCCCGCGCCGGAGGGGCGAAAACCGATGACCAGATAAACCGCGCAGGACGCAAGGAACGGAACGAGGGCAGAACGCAGCATATTCCGGATGTTGCGGTAGATGTCAGTCCCCGTCACAGCCGAGACAAGGAGCGCGCTCGTGGAGACGGGCGAACACCGGTCCCCGACAAACGCGCCGGAGAGCACCGCGCCGCCGGTCAGCACCGGGCTGACGCCCATGGCATTGCCCATCGTCGCGCAGATGACACCCATCGTCGCGGAGGTACCGAAGGAAGTGCCCGTCAGAGTCGACATGAGGCCGTTCAGCAGAAACGTCATCAAAAGAAAGATCGACGGCTTGATCCACGCGGAGGCGTAACAGACGATCATCGGGATTGTACCGGCCGCCCTCCAAAACGCTGTCAAAACACCGATCAAAAAGAACGTGATCAGAATGTTGCTGACTGTTCTTATCCCGCTCAGGGCCATGCCGCCCAGCGCGCGCCACGAATAGCCCTTCCGCCTCCCGTACAGGAGGAACAGAAGGAGCCCGAAGGCGAGCGCGATCAGGATCGACCGGCCCGTTATGATGCATAAAAGAAGCGCGGCGCTGAACGCGCCCAAGATCAGCCATTCCATCTCCTGCTTTTATCCCCGTTTCCGTTTCCTCTGTTTCTCTACCTCTGGGGTAGAGATTCTGTTTCCCTACCTCTGGGGTAGAGATTCACGTTTTCTCCCCGCAGACATTTCCCTACCCCAGAGGTAGAGAATCACCTGCGGCACACCACGCACTCCCCGTTCTGATAATCGAGCCTCGTGTGATCCGGAACGAATCCCCGCTTTTTCATCACCTGAATGAGAGTGATCATAAAGAACCCATGAGTGAACACAGCGCAGTCCTCCCCCCTCTCGATGAGAAGGTCCACGAACTTCTCTGCCCGCCGCACCGTCTCCGCATGCGTCTCCGGCTGCCGCCGCACGTTCAGAATCCACTGTACTCTCCCGAACGCGTCCCATAAGACTCCCGGGATCCGCAGCCCGCAGTCAAAAGCCGACCTCGCCGGAACTTCGTTGATCAGCTCTGTTTTGACCATTTCGCGATCGCCCAGGACCTGCCTCGCGGTCGCTTCGGTCCTCGAGAGCGCGCTGATATACACGCGCCGGAACCCGGCGTCGGGCAGGTCGACCGTCACCGGCAGCACGGGCGCGAAATCGTAGTCGCTGCACCCCTTGTCATACTCGGCGGAGGTCTGCCAGAACGCCCACTCTATATCCACTTTTGCGTGTCTGACGATCGCAACGATCATACTGGCATCCTCCTTCAGATCCTCTCTGTTTTGCCGCGCTCGAGCGCCGTCATCGTGCCCCTGAACCGCCCTAAGATCGGCGTAAGGTCGAGCGGCATCGTGAGCGGCGGGAATGTGTCGTCGTAATGGTCGAGCACGACCCGCTTCGGCTTCAGCCGCAGGACCGCCCTGACCGCGGGCGCGAAGTTGTCGGCCCACCCGTTGTACGGCAGCACGAGCAGGTCCGCCCGTACGGGGTACCGGACGCCGCGGCGCAGGTTGAGGCTCCCCATCAGGGACACCGTCTTCCCCTCCGCCTCGATGTGGTAAAAGACCGTCTCTCCCCGCTCCCTGCACTCCGAAAGATCCCGCAGAAGTCCCGGCAGGTTGCCGCGCGCGGGTGACCCGAGCGCGTACAGGATCCTTTTCGGCGACCCGACCGGCAGCACCGCGTGCTTTCCGTGAAGCACGTGGATCAGAAAGCCGTTCACCATCACACTCTGGCCAAAACACAGCTCCCTGAGGTTCTTCTCCGGCACGCCCTTCTTTCTGAGCGTCTCGTACGGTGCTCTCGTGCAGTAGACCGTCACGTCCGGATTCCTCTCTACGATCTCCGGGATCGATGCAATGTGGTCAAAGTGCCCGTGCGTGACGAAGATGTCGCTGAACGAGTCGAACTCTTCTATGCTCACATCGGTTTCCGCCCCTTTCGCCGGTACAAAGGGGTCAAACAGTATTTTGCCTTGTTCGCCGGTCAATTCGATCGCGGCGGTGCCATGCCATTTCAGTTCCATCTCATCTTCCTCACACAAAACTGACCCCAGAGGTCGTTTTTCCACACTTGTGGCTTATTATACACTTTCGCTAAATCTGCGGCTAAACGACCCCAGAGGTCATTTTTCAGGCTAAACGACCCCAGAGGTCGTTTTTCACACTACATCCGCTCTCTCATGGCGTCCGCGACGCCCTGCACCTTCATGCCGATCACGACCTGGAGGCTCTCCGCCCCGGTCTTCATCACCGCCTTCGCGCCGGATGCCTTGAGGAGACCGTCATCAACCGCGCTGTAATCCTTCACATCGACGCGCAGCCTCGTGATGCAGTTGTCGAGCGTCTGGATGTTCTCTTTGCCGCCCAGGCCTGCCAAAAGACCGTCCACGTTGAAGCCGTCGACGATCAGCGGCGCAGCAGGAGCACCAGGAGCAGCGTCTGCGGGCGCATTTTCGCTGGCGGCGGGCGCCGGAGTGGGGGACGCAGTGTTTTGGCCGGATGCCTGCACAGCCCCTGAGACCGGTACCGGCCCCCCAGAAGCATGTCCCGCGGAAGCAGCCGCCGAAGAAGAAGCCGCCGCGCCTTCCTCCTCCCGCCCCGGCGTCTTCAAGTCGAACGTCGTGATCATCACGCGGAACACCAGGTAGAAGATCGCGAACGCCGCCGCGCCGAGCGGCAGGATCAGCCAGGTTTTGGCCGCTGCGGGAAGCGACGCCGAGAACAGAAGGTCCGTGGCGCCGGCCGAAAACGCGAATCCCGCGCGGAACCCGATCACCGCCACGACGTAGCTGAAGACGCCGTACAGGAGCGCGTAGACGACGTACAGCGCGGGCGCTGCGAACATGAACGCGAACTCAAACGGCTCCGTGATGCCGCAGACGAATGCGCACAGTGCCGCAGATGCCAAAATACCGATCGCCGCCGTTCTCTTCTCTTTGGGCGCGCAGTGCACCATCGCAAGCGCCGCGCCCGGGACGCCGAACATCATGCAGGGGAAGAATCCCGACATGTACATTCCGAGGGACCACGTGACGTCCCCGGAGGTGTGCCCGGCCCAGAAATGCGTGATATCCCCGAGCCCGATCGTGTCGAACCAGAAAACATTGTTCAGCGCGTGGTGAAGCCCGATGGGGATCAGGAGCCTGTTGAGGAACGCGTAGACGCCTGCGCCGACAGCGCCCATCCCCGCAATCGTGTTTCCGAGTGCTGTGAGACCGCCGAAGAGCGCCGGCCACACAAAAAGAAGCAGGACCGACGCCAGTATAGAAACGAGTCCCGACACGATCACCGTGCTGCGCTTTCCGTTGAAGAAGGAGAGCCATTCCGGGAGCGACGTGTTCTTGAACTTGTTATAGCTCAGAGAGCCGATGAGGCCGGACAGAATGCCGATGAAAGGGTTCCGGATCCTGTCAAAAGCCATAAGCTTCGCTTCGCTCCCGGTCAGGATCTCAAGGAACAGCTTCACGTTGTCTGTCTGAAGGAGCGTTGTGATCATCAGCCACGAAGCCAGCGCGGCGATCGCGGCTGTGCCGTCCCTGTCATCCGCCATGCCGACGCCGATGCCGACCGCAAAAAGGATCGCGATGTTGTCGATCAGGGCGCTGCCCGCCTTCACAAGAAACATCCCTATGAGCGGCATGATCCCCGACGCGTCGCCGCCCTGCATCGATGCAGGACACAGCAGATAGCCCACGCCCATCAGGATGCCGCAGAGCGGCAGGCAGGCCACGGGCAGCATGATCGCTTTGCCAAGTTTCTGCAGGAATTTCATCTTTCTCCCCCTTCGAGTGAAAAACAACCCCTGGGGTCACTTTTCCACATTTGTTGCTTATTATACACTTATCGCCATTTCTGTTGCCAAACGACCTCTGGGGTCGTTTTTCACTGGGGTCGTTTTTCACTGGGGTCGTTTTTATCTCACATCCGGTACACTTCCCCGTCCCCACAGATCTGCCAAATCCCACCATCCGCGATCCTGTACGCCTTCCCGCGGATCTCCTTCCGCCCCGGCGCCTGCAGCAAATACGCCCCGTCCGTGATCGCGTAAAACGCGCGCCCCCGGCTGTCAGGATACGTGATCTCCTCGAAGAGCCGCATCCCGTCCACATAATCATCCTTCACAGCCTGATAATGTGGCAAAACATTGACATCCGTCAGTCCCAGCCCGGGAATAAACCTCTGATACTCCGGATCCACCGCCTCTCCCGGCATTTCCGGCTGCGCGTACACAGTCTCCGCGCTGAGCATGCTCCCGGCACTGATCCCCATCACGATCCCGTCCCAGCCTTTCCGCGGCTGCGAAGTCCGACCGGCACCAGAGCCGTGCAGTGCTTCCGGAAGCCCGATCTCAAACCAGAACGCTTTCGCCGTCGGCACATGCCCGCCCCCGAGAATCACCATGTCATAGCTGTGCAGCGCCGCCATCATCGCCCTGCCGCTCCGCTGATCGCAGACGTCCATGCAGGCGATGGAAAGCCCCGTCTCCTCAAAGATCCTGTAAAAGTCGCTCCGCATCCTGTCATTAACATCATATTCTTCCGGAAACGCGGAGACCAGAAGGCACCTCGACCGCTCCTTCCAATACCGCCGCAGTTCGTCCACCATCCCGTTCGCCGGATTCAATCCTTCAAAAGCGGGTGGTTCATCACTCCTGTAGTCCCCCATCGGGCTGCTCGTCAAAAAAAGTATCATTGCTTCTATATCCTTTGCCTTTTCACCTATGAAGCGAATTCCTCTTCGGTGTATTTTCCACTCAAACCCTCATGTTATAATTAAACCGTAATCTCACTCTATTTACAACAGGCGTATGCTCGCTGCCTCTCTACTCTCTACCCCAGAGGTAGAGAATACTCTCTACCCCAATACTCTCTACCCCAGAGGTAGAGAACAGCCAGAAACCCGAAATCTGATTAAAAAACAGGCCTGTGGTCCTCCGCCACAGGCCTGTTTTTCACATTTCACTTGCTCCCTACCCCAGAGGTCGGGAAGCACCGAGGTCGGGAAGCGCCCCCGGGTCTCACTGTTTTGACGCCAAAATCTTGCCTGACTCCTCCAGTATCTCCTCCAGCGTCTTGGGTTCATAATTCATCCGGCAGGCGCCCACGTTAAAGGAATGCATCGGGATCCCGAACCAGTTCATAAAGTGGATGTACTCGTCTTCCAGCTTAGCGGCCGCCGACGCGTGCGTGTGCCCGTACAGCTGCACGACGCCCTCGTCATTCCCCTTGAAGATCGGAAGCATGCGGTGGCGCATGATCACTCTCTGCTTTTCGCCCCGTACGCGGACCTGGATCGCCTTGCTCGCGACCACCTCTTCGAAAAGGCTCTCAAATAACTCGCCCTTCGGGTCATGGTTGCCGCGGATCAGGTGGATCTTCCCGTTCAGGGCGTGCACGATCTCCCCGGCGTGTGCCGTAGTGACTTTACCGAACATATCTCCGATCACAAAAACATGGTCCTCCGGCGAAACCTTCGCGTTCCAGCGGCGGATCATCTCCGTTTCCATCTCCTGCACGTCTTTGAACGGCCTTTTGTCGAACGGGATCACGTACTTATGGCCGAAATGCAGATCCGAAATAAAGAAAACTTTGCTCATGAAATCACTCCCCTACAAGGAACCCCCTTTTCCCTACCTCTGAGGTAGAGATTCACTTCCCCAAATGGAAATAGCTCTCCGGAAGATGGCAGTACCCGCCCGGATTCTTTTCGAGATACTTCTGGTGATATTCCTCCGCGCTGAAGAAATTGCGCAGCGGCTCCAGCTCGACCGCCAGCCTCGCGCCGGCCCTTGCCTCCTGCTCCTTATACACCGCCTCGATCTCCGGCAGCTGCCCCTCGTCCGTATAGTAAATGCCGGTCCGGTACTGAATGCCCCGATCATTCCCCTGTTTATTTACGGACAGCGGGTCAATGGTCAAAAAATAGTACTCCAAAAGCTCTGTCAGCGTGATCACACTGTCATCATAGTCGATACGGACAGTCTCCGCGTGCCCGCTGCTGTTGCACACGTCCCGGTAACTCGGCCCTGCACCCACGCCCGCATCAGCAGC
>CACXMK010000080.1 GCA_902768735.1 uncultured Lachnospiraceae bacterium
CGGTGGATGGTTCTTCATGCAGACCAAGAAGAAAAAGCAGGCTGCAAGCGGTCCGGATCCGGACGCCGATTACACCGATGATGACGAGGATTACGGTGCAGGCGAGAGCGAACCGGTCGATGACTCCGATCCCTATGAGGACGAGATACTGGATGATTCTGAGGAATCCGGAGAAGGCAGCGAGGAGGATCTTTGATGGTGGTTGTGATGACGCCGGAGGATCTGCGGGACTATATCCGTTTCATGCCGGATGATGAGGTTTTGAAGATCACCATCGAGCTTAAGGAGGATAGCCAGAACAGAGATGAAAGAGAACGAACCGAGCAGACGGTATAAGCTGAAAGAGGTCTGTATCCGTTTGGCTGAGGGGCATCCGTTATACTCGGATGTCCCTCTTTCCTCCCCCGGAGCAGCGCTTCAGGTAATGCGGAAGGAAATGTCCCAGTTCGACCGGGAGTGCCTCTGTGTAGTGAACCTCAACACAAAGCTCCAGCCGATCAATTTCAATATCGTCAGCGTTGGCGAGCTGAACCAGTCGATCGCGGCGATCCCGAACATTCTGAAGTCGGGACTCATGTCCAATGCGGGAGCTTTCATCCTGCTTCACAACCACCCGTCCGGGGATCCGACGCCATCACAGGCAGATCTCACGACCACGAGGAAGGTCATTGAGGCCGGTAAGCTCATGGGCATTCCCTGCATGGATCACATCGTAGTTGGTGGGAATGACCGCTACTGCAGCATGCGGGAAGAGAATCTCGCAGATTTCAGCAACAGCAGCATCAACATGACTGCGGAGGAGATCCTCCGAGTCGCTGATACAAAATCATCTTTTGAAGGAGGAACCAAGACAATGGCAGATGAAAAGACCATGGACCAGGCTGTGGAGGCAGCAAAGGAAGCGGCACAGCGTGAGGAAGTAACAATCAAGTTCGGGAAAGGCTTGGCCGAGCCCTTTACTTCCAAGGACGGTAAAGAGTTCATGCGAATCACGGTCCCCAACCAGGATCCGGCGGATAAGACACCCTGGGCATCATTCGTGCTGCCCGCCAAGGCAGTTCACGAGAACCAGTACGGCAAGGGCCTGTGGGCGAAGATCCCGGCTGACGGCAAGACCACGGTGACAAAACCTACCCTTATGGGACAGGATGACGCCGGGAAGAATGTCTGGCAGGATGTGAAAACTGACGTTCCGAACAGGGACCTGAAGGCAATGGTGGAGTCCTATAAGACCAGGGTTCCGCAGGAAAAGGTTGCCAAGCCCAGAGAATCCGCACGTGAGAAGCTGGATGCCCTGGTGAAGGATACAGTAGCGAAGGTCTCCCTGGAGAAGCCGAAGGCGAAGTCTAAGGCGAAGAAAGGACCGGAGCTCTAAAGCGAAGGGGCAGCCACGTGGGCTGCCTCCATACATAGGCATATGAATCAATCGCTTAGCACTGACTGCAGTTCATCCGGATTCAAGACTTCGACGGCCTTGCCTGTGTACCGGATGATTCCTTTTCCCTCCAGCTTTTTCATTTCCCTGTGAAGAGATGGCCTTGAAACATTCATCATCATTGCCCATTTGGACATGGAATCCGGGATCTTTACGGTAGTCTTTCCTGTTTGCCTGATCTGCATCAGCAGCCAGAACGCAGCTTTCTGTGCGATCCCGTTATAGGACAAAAGCTCCAGCCTCTGCTGAAGCATATAAGTTGCGGAAGCGATCTCTGTCGTGAAGTTCTGCAGGATCCGTACATCCTTTTGCATAAGTAACAGAAGGTCTTCCTTTTGGAACATCATCAGGGTCGTCGGCTCCAGAGCGACGATATCACAGGGATAACGCTGGCTTTTTGAGAATACAGCGGCAGGTCCGATCAAATCACCCGGGATACGGACGGAGACATTCACCTGACTTCCGTTAGGGAATGACTTCTGAGCTTCCACACGACCTTCCAGGATAATGCCGATCCTGAGTGCTGGATCCATCAGATGAAAGATCGTTTCTTCTTTATCGTAACACTGAATGTGATGAGGCGTCTCCTCCAAATATATACGGAGGTTTTTTGCCGATACGCCCTGAAACAGAGTGCAGTTTACAAGAACATTATAGTCCATAACGAACCTCCCCATTAGGATCTTTATCCTTATTATACACCAAAAAAGAATGAATTGTGTATCTCAGGATACAGAATTTCAAATAATCATCGTGTATACTGACGTCAGAACAAGAGAAGGAGGATTCCGAAATGATCCGCAAGATCATCCATATAGACGAAGAAAAATGCAACGGCTGCGGGCTCTGTGCCGAGGCCTGCCATGAAGGAGCCATCGACATTGTAGATGGCAAAGCGAAGCTTATGCGGGAAAACTTCTGTGATGGCTTTGGTGACTGTCTGCCGGGATGTCCGACCGGCGCAATTACTTTTGAAGAGCGCGAAGCCCCGGAATACGATGAAGCAGCAGTAAAAGCAGCGAAGGAGAAAAAGACGATGAACGAAATGATGCATGAACACCATGAGGGCGGCTGCCCCGGATCCAGAATGATGCAGTTTGCACAGAGTGAAGCGGAGAATGCTCCTGTAATCACCGGAAAATCGGTCTCACGCCTGGCACAGTGGCCCTGCCAGATCAAGCTGGTGCCGACTAAGGCTCCGTTCTTTGACGGAGCGAAGCTGCTGATCGCGGCAGACTGCACGGCCTATGCCTACGCCAACATGCATGAAGAATTCATGCGCGGCAAGGTCACGATCATCGGATGTCCCAAGCTGGATGCAGTGGATTATTCCGACAAACTGACCGAGATCATCCGGAATAACGATATTAAGAGCGTGACTATCGTCCGCATGGAGGTTCCCTGCTGTGGCGGTCTCCAGAGAGCGGCGGAAAACGCACTCAAAAACAGCGGCAAGTTCATCCCGTGGCAGGTCGTTACGATCTCCCGTGACGGCAACATCCTGGATTAAGGAGGATTCATCATGGAATGGAAAGATAAGGTCGGTTCTTTCAGGCAGATCGACGTAAGAGGCATTCAGGGCAATTTCTTTCAGGGCCTGAAGAAGCAGGCGATGCAGCTTCCCGCCGGTAGCGGGCTGGAGATCATACAGAGCTTTGATCCCATCCCCCTGTACGAGGTGATGGAGGGGCTTGGCTTTGAGCACTACACCGAGCAGAAGAGCGTTGCCGAATTCCACGCATACTTCTATCGTACCGAAGTGAAGCAGGAGGAAAAGGATATCCCTATGCGCCCGGCAGCGCTGACCAACATGCCGCTGATCGATGAAAAGCTGGGCAATATCGCCGTGAACTTCTGGGATCTGACTTGGAACGACGAAAACAGACATCTTCCCTATGAGATTCGGCTGCTGCTTTCTCTGACCAATGCAGTCGGTGCCGGACGGATGCGTCAGGCAACCCGCGAGCTTGTAAAAGCTTACATCCACGGGCTGGACAGCGCGGCGTTGGACGACGTGTTCGAGCTGTTGGCATGGAATCAGGGCATTGGTTATTTCAGTTCTGAGATTGGCCCGTCCACCTTGTTTGCCGCCTATAAGACCATCAAGAATATGGAAAAGCAGGGCAAGGAACGCGGTGAAATCTGCGAAACGCTCAAGGAGAAATTCGGTGAGAAGAATCCGGACGTAAAAGTGTGAGGTACATAATGGAGATCACAAAAGAAACAAAACTGTCTGATCTTCTTAGCCAGTATCCCTGGTTGAAGGAAGAATTGTCCAAGGTGAATGACAAGTTCAAAATGCTGAATACGCCGATGGGCAAAATTATGATGGGCAAAGCGACCATAGCCGAGATGAGCAAAAAGTCCGGAATGGATGCGGATGCGATCATTGGAAAGATCAGCAAACTGATCGAAGCGCACCGGTAAGGCGGTGTCCTATGAAAGAAAAAGTCGGAGAGGTTTTCTCCATTGCAAAAGATAATACACCGGTAACAGGCTGTACGATCTCCAAAGAAGTGCATGGCGGTGAGAACGGTATCATCTACTTTTCTCTTGCCCGAAACACCGATATCAGCGCGGAGATATTTCCGTACCACAAGCTGCTAATCGTCGCTGATGGAAGCTTGGAGGTCTTCGGTCCAGACGGATACCGGAAGGCGCTCGGCACCGGCGATTGCGTATTGACGCCGACGGATAAACCAGTTGGTATGAGTACAGGCACCGGTGCAGTCTACACAGAAATAGAAATCAGGAGGGACGATATCATGAATGAAGCAATCAAAGCAGGCGAAGTTTTCAAACTGGCAGAGCTTGTCCCATACGTGGAGGGCAAGATCGTAAACATGGACGTTGTACATAACGATAAAATGAAGTTCGTCGTAATGGCGTTTGACGAGGGTACAGGGCTTTCGGAGCATGCCGCTCCTGGCGAGGCCCTGATCTTCGCTCTTGACGGCGAAGGCGTGATTGGCTACGAGGGGAAAAACCACCCCATCAAAGCCGGCGAGAACTTCCACTTTGCCAAGGCTGGCCTTCACTCTGTCAAGGCCACAAAGAAGTTCAAGATGGCGTTGCTTCTGACGCTGGAATAACAGAAGGGAGATACGATCATGAGAGCATTTGTAGATCAGGATATGTGCATCGGCTGCGGCCTTTGCGAAGGAACCTGCCCGGAGGTATTCCGGATGAACGATGAAGGCAAGGCGGAAGCTTATGCCGATACCACAGATGAGAATCGTGACGCTGTTCTGGAAGCAATCGACGGCTGCCCGGTCAGTGCAATACGTGAGGAGGAGTAACCCATGAGAAAACATGTAAAGGGCAATGTCAGCTGGGTAGGTTACATCGACTGGGAACTGGAGAGCTTTCACGGGGATGACTACTCCATCATGAACGGCTCCAGCCAGAATGCCTATCTGATCGAGGAAGAAAAAACAGTCCTCATTGATACGGTCTGGACTCCGCACCGTTTTGATTTCGTTGAGAATCTGAAAAAGGAAATTGACCTGAAGAAGATCGACTTCATTGTGGCCAACCACGGCGAATGCGACCATTCCGGTTCTCTGACTGCTTTGATGGAGGAGATCCCAGATGTTCCGATCTACTGCACTGCCAATGCCGTGAAAAGTATTGAAGGACAGTTCGGAAAGCGCGGATGGAACTTCCATGTGGTCAAGACCGGAGACTCCGTGGATATCGGCAATGGCAAGAAGCTGGTATTCGTGGAAATGCGTATGCTGCATTGGCCGGACTCCATGGCGACCTTTATGACCGGCGATAATATCCTTTTCTCCAACGATGCCTTCGGCCAGCATTATGCAGTTGAGGAACTCTTTAATGATAAGGCAGATCAGTGCCTGCTGTGGAAAGAGGCAATGAAGTATTTTGCCAATATCCTGAATCCCTTCGCACCGATCCTGACGAAGAAGCTGGCGGAGATCACCGGATTCAACCTGACCTTCGATATGATCGCACCGTCCCACGGTGCTATCTGGCGTGAAAGCCCTCTTCAGATCGTGGAGAAATATGCTGCCTGGGCAGAAGCCTATCAGGAGGACCAGGTGACCATCGCCTACGATACCATGTGGGAAGGAACCACGAAGATTGCCCATAAGATCGCAGAAGAAATCCACCGTCAGAGCCCGAATACGGTGGTCAAAGTGTTCAATATCGCCAAGGCGGATAAGAACGAGGTCATGACTGAGGTATTCAAGTCCAGGGCGATCGCCGTCGGTTCTCCCACCGTTTCTAACAGCTATCTCAGCAGTGTGGCAGGCTGGCTCGAATTCCTGAAGCAGCTCAAGTTTAAGAACAAGAAGGCTACGGCCTTTGGCTGCTATGGTTGGAGCGGCGAAAGCGTAAAACTCCTGCAGGCAAAACTGGCTGAGGCAGGATTTGAAGTCATTGAAGAGAACATCCGCTCCCAGTGGAATCCGGAAGAATCTGATTTTGCCGGAATTCCTGCTCTGGTGACTGCGCTGGTCGGCAAACCGGAAGATGAAACCAGCGCTGCTGAGGAAAGTGTAAAGCCTGTGAAATATCAGTGCCAGCCCTGTGGGTACGTATATGATCCGGAAAAGGGTGACCCTGACAGCGGAATTGCTCCCGGAACAGCTTTCGAGGATCTGCCGGATGACTGGTGCTGTCCTGTATGTGGTGTAAGCAAGGACATGTTCGAACCTGTGAAGTAATCAGGCAAATGAAATACTGAAATCTACATAGTGCCAAGGATCAGACGTCCCTGGCACTATTTTTGTGCCCATTTTCAAAAAAGGAGGAACAACCAAATGAAACTTGTCATTGCCGAGAAACCTTCGGTTGCCCAGTCTCTGGCGAAGGTCATCGGCGCAAACAAACGATGTGACGGCTACCTGGAAGGCGGCGGCTATCTTGTCAGCTGGTGTGTCGGTCATCTGGTGGAGCTCTCAGCTCCGGAACGCTACGATGAACGCTTTGCCAAATGGCGGCTGCAGGATCTGCCGATTCTGCCGGAAAAATGGCTCTATGAGGTCTCGCCAGGTACGAAGAAACAGTACCAGATCCTGAAGAAGCTGATGGAGCGGTCCGACGTGGAGAGCCTCGTCTGTGCCACAGATGCCGGACGCGAAGGCGAACTGATCTTCCGTCTTGTCTACAATCAGGCCCGGTGTAAGAAACCCTTTGAAAGGCTGTGGATCTCCAGCATGGAAGACATGGCCATCCGGGAAGGCTTTGAAAAGCTGAAGCCGGGAACTGAATACGATGCCTTATACGAGGCGGCTCTTTGCCGGGAGCGTGCCGACTGGATCGTCGGAATGAACGCTACCCGGCTTTTTTCATGCCTGTATGGACAGACTCTGGCTGTTGGCCGTGTGATGACACCGACGCTGGCCATGGTGGTCATGAGGGATGCCCAGATCGCAGCCTTCAAGCCGGAACCGTTTTGGACTGTACAGCTGAAAGCGGGAGACCTTACTTTGTCCAGCCGACGTTATTCGACAAAAAACGACGCCGAAACGGTTCTTCAGGAGTGCGAAACTGCCGGAGAAATCATGATTGAAGCTGTTGACACGAAAGAAAAGATGGAGAAGCCGCCTCTTCTGTATGACCTGACGAGCCTGCAGAGAGATGCGAACCGTATTCTCGGTTTTACGGCTCAGCAGACACTGGATCACACCCAGAACCTTTATGAAAAAAAGCTGGTCACTTATCCCCGTACCGACAGCCGGTACCTTACAGATGATATGCGGGAGATGCTGCCGGATCTGATCGCTGCAGTTGCAGGTAAATTCAAATACAGCGGCAGTGCGCTTCGCACTGAACCGGCCCGTCCAGCAAGTATTTTCAACAGCAGCAAGGTCACTGACCATCATGCCATTATCCCGACAAAGACGATGGCTGAAAGTGACTTCAGTGAGCTTTCCCTTGGGGAAATGGCAGTTTTGCAGCTGATTTCCGCAAGACTTCTCTGTGCTGCAGCTGAGGATTACCGATATGCGGAATCAACCATAAAAGTAAGTTGTGGGACTGAAGAATTCACCAAAAAAGGCAGGACTGACCTACAGCTTGGTTGGAAAGGCATCTGGCTGCAGTTCTATCCGGAAAAGAAGAACGAAGAAGATGTCATCGGCCAGGTCCCCGGAAAAGGTACCAGACTCACAATTGAGTCTGCAAAGGTTAATGAGGGAAAGACCTCTCCTCCGAAGCATTTCACGGAAGACACTCTCCTCTCAGCCATGGAGACAGCCGGCGCGGATGAGATCCCGGTGGAAGCGGAGCGAAAAGGCTTGGGTACACCGGCCACCCGTGCAGCGACTATCGAAAAACTCGTCCAACGCGGCTTCATGGAGCGAAAAGGCGATCGCAAGACGAAACATCTGATCGCGACAGATAAGGGCAATTCCCTTGTAACCGTCATGCCAGAGCAGATTCAGTCTGCGTCTATGACCGCTGAATGGGAGCAGAAGCTTCTGGCCATAGAACACGGCGAATACGACGCCGCTGATTTCATGGACGGCATTGCAGGCATGATCGCAGGCCTGGTGGCCAATTATGAAAAAGTGAAAGGAGCAGAGACACTCATGA
>CACXMK010000081.1 GCA_902768735.1 uncultured Lachnospiraceae bacterium
CAGTCCGGGCTTTGATAATTTGAAACGATGATCCAATCGTGCCCGGTGACGCAACTGTGTATTGTAGCATCGTGGTGGTTCAACTGGAGAATGTCATATGAAGACTGTCTGAGCAGGCTCATCTGCGCCTTGCAGATCTCGTTGCAGCGGCTCACCAATGGTTGAACCTGTGCTTCCGGTACATCGCGACTTCCGGCATGAAAAGCCGATTGCTATTTACCACACTTCAACAACTCGTGTCATATTTGTATTTCCCGCGATGCCTAGCGGTACGCCTGCCGTGAGGACCACGTTGTCGCCCTTTTTGACGTATCCTGCCTTCTTAGCGGCATCGACCGCCGCCTCGAAAAGCAGTTCTTCGCGGTCTTCCTGCGGAATATTGAGCGGGAAGACGTCATACAGCAGATTCATCTGGCAAGCAACCGGCTCACTATTTGTGCATGCGACAATCGGGCAGGAAGGTTTATATCTGGACAGACGAATCGCTGTGAACCCGGACATTGTCACCGTAATGATCGCCGCCGCCTCGAGGTGGCCTGCCACCGTGCAAGTCGCATGCGAGATCGCCGTCGTGATATCGGTCATATCTTCGTCGTACTGCGCCATGTGGTTCTTGAAGTGGATATCGTGCTCCGCGCGCTCTGCGATCTTCGCCATCGTTCTGACCGCCTCTTCCGGATATGCGCCTGCGGCGGTCTCGCCGGAGAGCATGATCGCCGTCGTCCCGTCGTAGATCGCGTTCGCGACGTCGGTCGCTTCTGCACGCGTGGGGCGGGGGTTCTTCATCATGGAATCGAGCATCTGGGTTGCGGTCACGACTACTTTGCCCATCTGGTTAGCCCTCTGGATGATGTGCTTTTGAATCACCGGGACATCTTCGAGCGGCACTTCCACGCCGAGGTCGCCGCGCGCCACCATGACGCCGTCCGCCGCTTCGAGGATCTCCTCGATGTTGTTTACGCCCTGGACGGACTCTATTTTGGCAATGATGCGCATGCGGCTGTTGTTGGCCACAAGAATGTCACGGATGTCCTGAACGTCCTTGGCCGTGCGCGTGAAGGAGGCCGCGATGAAATCGTAACCCATGCGGCAGCCGAACTCAATGTCGGCGCGGTCCTGCCCACTGATAAAGGGCATCGACAGGTCGGCGCCGGGGAGGTTCACGCCCTTGTGGTTGGAGACGGGGCCGCCGTTTATGACCGTGCAGACAACCTCAGTGTCGGTCTTGGAGTCAACGCGAAGCCCGATGAGCCCGTCATCGATCAAAATAGTGCCACCCACCGCAACGTCCGCGGGCAGATCTTTGTAGGTGACCGCCGCCCTCGTCGCGTCGCCCAGAACCTCGTCGGTAGTAAGGGTGAAAGTCTGGCCTTTCTCGAGTACGACCTTGCCGCCCTCAAAATCGCGAAGGCGGATCTCGGGGCCTTTGGTGTCAAGCAGGGTAGCGATCGGAAGGCCGAGTTCCCGGCGAATACGGACAACCCTGCGGAACTTGGCTTCATGTTCCTCATGAGTGCCGTGGGAAAAGTTGAATCGTGCCACATTCATGCCTGCCGCGATAAGCTTGCGGAGCATCATCTCACTCTCACTCGCAGGTCCTATGGTGCAGATGATCTTGGTCTTGCGCATTTGGATTCCTCCTTGTAATAGGTATTGTTTGTCAGCTGTCAGCAGCCTGCGCTTAAAGCGCAGGCTGTCTGCTGATAAAAAACAGTCATTCCTGATTAGCCGTGCAGGATCAGATACATGATCACGGATACGATCGTACTCGTAAGTCCGATGGCTGCTTCAAACGGGATCAGCTTCATGCGATTGCCGATGGACATGTTGACAGCGCCGCCGGTTGCGTGGAAGAAAGAACCGTGCGGAAGAGAGTCAAGCACAGTGGCTCCTGCATGGATCATTGCTGCTGCAGCAAGACCGGATACGCCGTTTGCCAGCAGGGTGGGAGCAAAGGTCTGCGCAGCCACAGTTGCGCCGGCTGTTGTGGAGGCTGTTGCTGCTGCCATCAGGATTCCTGCGAGAGGTGCGAGGACAAACGCGGGCATGTTCATTGCTTCCAGAATATTTGTGACGTCATACTGGAGCGCGGATGCTTTGATGATGCCTGCGATCGTACCTGTGCCGATCAGAAGGATCGACACGCCGATCACCTTACTGAGTCCAAATTCCATGTATTCAATGCAGTTTTTGATCTTGCCGGTGGCGAGCATGCTCACGAAACCGCCTACAGGAAGTGCAATGAGGGGATCGATGGCAATCCCGGCGATCGGGCGGAGGGCCAGCATGACGATCACGACAACGGGTCCGAGGACTGCGGGACCGAATGCGGGCAGATTCTTTTCGCCGGAGCTCTCCAGATCGGAAGAGGATATCTCATCGCCGCTTCTTTTGCTTACCAGGGAAGCAAGGAAAATGGCCATTGCAAGCGCACACAGCGCGGGGACAAAGTTCCTCATCATCACAGCCGTAAGATCCTGGGAAAACGCCTCAGAAATGGCGATCGTATTGGGATTGGGTGAGATGATATTGCCGGCTTTGCCGCCGCCGATCATCGCAATCAGGATCCCGCTCTTGGAGAGCTTTGCCCTTTTTCCGATCGCCAGCGCGATGGGTGCCACGGTGATCACGGAGATGTCGATAAAGACACCGACGGCGCAGATGATCATTGTGGCGATCGAGATGGCTGCGACAGCTCTCTTTTCACCGAGTTTTTCGACAATGGTTTCCGCGATCTTTTCCGCGGATCCCGTTTTGATCAATGAGCCTGCCAGAATACCGCTGGTCAGGATCCTCAGAATCGATGACATCATGGACCCGGCGCCGCTGACCATTGTGCTTACTGTCGTGCTTAGACCGCCGCCGCCGATCAGGCCTCCGATGAGTGCGCCCAGGATCAGGCTGTATGCCGGTTGTACTTTCTTGATGATCAGGACAATTGCTATGGCAAGACCGATCAATGCGCCTAATGTAGTGAATTGTGCTTCCATGTTTTTCTCCTTTCTGGGTCAGACCGCATTTCATATAGATAAGAGCGGATCAGAACAAATCATATTTGTTAACTAACGTCTGTTTAGAACTGCACCTGTATCTTCATTCCGGCGCGAACCATGCGGAACATCCTGACGGCTCCCTTGTAGTAGAGATCTTCTGCTTTGTCCAGCGCCTCGGACAGCGGCATCGGACCATCAACCGTCGTCATGATGGAGTCGATCCCGTGCTCATAAATCTGTTCATACCCTTTGCCAAGGCCACCACACAGAGCTGTTACCGGGATCCCGTGTTTCATTGAGCGGTCCCCAACACCCTGCATTACTTTGCCAAAACAGCTCTGCCAGTCCGTTCTTCCCTCTCCCGTGACGACCAGATCCACCTGATCCAGAAGGCTGTCGAAATCGATCAGGTCCAGAACGGTTTCGATACCGGATTTCATCTCCGCATTCAAGAATATCTTAAGTGCAGCGCCAAGTCCTCCGGCAGCACCGGTTCCCGGTGTGTCATCGGGGTTTACGCCGAACTCTTTTATGATCACGTCGCGGTAATTGCACATACCTTTTTCCAGGCGGTCCAGGATCTCAGGCGTGCCGCCTTTTTGTTTGCCGAACGTATAGGTCGCACCGTCCTTACCGCACAGCGGGTTTGTGACGTCGCACATAACGGTGAAGTGCGCAGCTTTTGCTTTCTCATTCAATCCGCTGACATCGATAAGGGCAACCTTTTCCAGTTCGCTCCCTTTTCCTTCCAGAAGGTTCCCCTCCGAATCAAGAAAGCGGATGCCAAGCGCGCTTGCAAAGCCCATTCCACCGTCGTTGGTCGCGGAACCTCCGATCGCGATGGAGATATCCGTGTATCCGGCTTCCAGTGCGGCCTTTACCAGCTCACCTGTACCGTAAGTCGTCGTGTTGAGGGGATTCCGGAGGTTTTCCGGAACCATCGGAAGACCGGACGCCTGCGCCATCTCCAGGACGGCTTCCGTATTGCTGAGCCTGCCGTAGTAAGCGCTCACGGTCTCCATCAGAGGTCCGTGTACCTGCGCATACACCTTTTTACCCTTTCTGGCGAGGATCACGGCATCCGTTGTCCCCTCGCCGCCGTCAGCGACCGGTACACCGATCGTCTCACAGGGGCCAAAGACTTCATGCGCTGCTTTCGTGAGAAGTTCAACAGTCTGCTCACTGGTGACAGTCCCTTTGAAAGAATCTGATGCAAATAATAGTTTCATGATTACCCTCCTTTTGTTTTCTTGCACCAATACTGCCGAATCTGTTTAGGGAGTCTGCCGAATGTTTTTTCTCTTTTTCCCGGCTTTTTCCTTTGTTAAGTTTATGTTAATACCGTTTTTGGATTTCAAACAGATTTGCAGGTAATAAAAAAAGACATGCGAATTGTTATTAGATAACAAAACGCATGTTCTTAAAAGCTTCTTTATTTCTGCATCACATACGGGTAGATCCACGGGAATGTGACAGCTATTTATCAAAAGCCAAATACATATACAGGTATTCCATAAATGCGCGGTCCATGGAACTATTGATCGGATCAGTGCCCAGAAGGTCCTTCATCTTATTAAACCGGTAAATCAGGGTGTTTTTATGGATATACAGCTTTTTCGCAGCCTCCGAGAGGTTGTAGTTGGTTTCTTCGAGCGCCTTCATCATTTCTGTATACTGTTCACATGTGCTTGGCCCCATCATCTGTTTATAGACAACGAAAATCTGCTGGAGTTCCTTTTCCTGAATAAGAGATCGGAAATACTCCTTGACGTAATCCATAAAATACTCGATCTCGTCCGGATCCTGGACATGGGACTCCAGCCATTTACAGTGCCTGAACGCGTAATAGTATCTGGTGAAATTGTTTTGAAATGATCCGACGAAGAAAATCGCATCCGTGCCATATCCACGCAGCCATTTCCTGATGCTTTCCAAGTATTCCTTGGTCTCTTCCCTGTAAGTGGTAAAGCCGTGTTTCCCGCCCGTTTTCACTGTTTTGAACACAAGAATGTGCGTGTCGTCCATTACAAAGCTGAAATCCTGAAGCCAGTGCCCTTTACCGCGGCGCAAGGCCTCCAGGGCAGCTGACGGATCCGGTACGGAACCTGATCCATCGGCATTGCCGGAAGGCTTTTGTCTATTTCTCAATCGGCACAGGATCGGCACCCGCACGAGCGACTCGTCGTACTCAAGCTGTCTTGCGACCGTCCGGATCTCTTTTGAATCCGCAAATTCCTGCTGTGTCAACAGAGTAAGGAAATGTTCTTTTTTGCTTTTTCTCAGGCGGATGGATTCCTGCTGCTTCTCATATCGGAGCATGGCTTCCATTGCCATTCTGGTGATCATGGCGACATCACGGATGCGCTCGGGATCGCCGGTCACGCCAACGACCCCTTCCTTTCGTCCCTCATGCATGATCGCCATATTGATGCCGGGCTTGACGCCGGGGAACTCCTTTTCATCATGAATCACGATGGTGTCCTGCGGTCCGTGGATAATGCGTTCTGCTACCGCGTGGTACGTTCCTACTCTCTTCGAATCGCGGCTGGCGATGATGATGCCGGATTCATCCATAATATTAATATTGTATTCTGTATGTTGGGTGATCTGCTCGATCAGTTTGGCGGCCAATTCCCGTTCGATCATGTTCGTGGTCTCCTGCGTTTGTTTAAGATCTGCAGCGAAATATCATCATTATTCGATGATTCTTGATGGCTGGTAAATAGCTGTCCCTTAATCCTCTATTTGGATTACTATCATCAAATCGTCCAATTACAATACCTACCAGTGAAACCGATTGTGGCAAAATGAGGCAAATTGAGGACGTCAAACGTAGTAAAATCGTAGTAGAAATCGGGGTGTTTTACTATCGGTTGCCTTGCGTGACTTTTGGCGGCCTGGAGTGATGGGGTTAGAAACTGGTCGACATACTGGAAGATGTCGCTCTCTTTTCCTCGTGAAACAGCCCGACAAACTTCGACACCGTAAAGGCTGAAGCCGGACATCAAATGAGCCGCCACTTAACCGGTAGTATTTTGATGATAACCCGGTATTGCGTTTTCCTTTGAACGCGCTATCGTCGATAGTAGTAGAACAGTAGTTAAGTGTTGACCCGCCTTGATTCTCTCAAAAGTCACAGGTATTGCATAATGAAGAAAAACATGGATCAAAACAGATCGTCCATCGTCACGACACTGACAAAAAAGCCGCTGTATTCATTTTTCGTCAGCCCATAGGTCGTTATGAGGGTCGGGTAGATAGAAACCTTGGGCGAAAGGTACTTCGCAAGAAGCAGCTGTCTGTTTCTCAGGATTCGGTCATAAGCCTTATCTACTGTAAACTCACCACTGTAAAATTTGATTTCACAAGCATTTACGACATGGTCATCCCTCTCGATCAACAGGTCGATCTGCATTCCATGGGGGTCATCGCCGCGTTTGGACCATGCAGAATGTGTTGTGCGGACTCCGCTGATTCCAAGAGCCTGTTTAATTTGATCAATATGATTAAAGCAGACATGCTCAAACGCAAACCCTCTCCAGCTGTTCAAGGCTGCCATGTTTTGATTGTGCATCCAGAAATGCGGGTCCGGTTTCCGTTTATTATGAAGAAAATGCAGATAAAAGAGGCAGAAGGGATCGACCAGCTTATAATGTTCCTCTGTTTTCTTCATTCCAAAAGGAACATAACGAATCACAAAACCGCTCCCGACCAGGGCATTCAGGCTGGAAGAAATGATACTGCCGGAAGACAGATGAAGTTTTTCGCAGATTTCTTTCCGGGTGTAGCCGGCATTCCTGGAAAACAGCAGTTCGACAATAGATTTCATCATAGAAGGATTGCTGAAAATGGACGAAAACAGCCTGTCATACTCATTTTCAAGAACAGCCCCTGGAGAGAAAAACAATAGATCAATATTCTGTGCGAGACTTAATCCTCTCTCAAAATAATCCAGATAATATGGAATGCCTCCTAAAATCATATAGCTTTGAATGATGTCATAACGTGACAGATTCACCTGCTTTTCTTTAAAGAATGCTTCACATTCTCCAAGTGTAAACGGTGCAAGTCTGATCTCGCACGTTATTCTATTGTATAACCCTCCATGATTGTTGATCAGGTGATCCAGGATCCAGGAACTGGCGCTTCCGCAGACGATCAGCATAAGGTTTTTCCGATGACATCCCCAGGTATTCCAGAAACCTTCCAACGCAGTGACAAATCCGGATCTTGGTGTATCAAGCCAGGGAAGTTCATCGATAAACACGACCTGCCTCTTCCCGTCATCGACCTTCTCGAGCCATGTTTCGAGTACAAAAAACGCTTCCATCCAGCTTGTGGGAGCGCGATCCACCATTACTCCATGGCGCAGCAGCGAGTAATAAAAATGATCCAGCTGAGCTGTGAGAGCACCTTTTTTTTGTATTTCAACCGGGGAAAGTCCGGCATGTTTAAAGGTAAATTTCCCTTCAAAGGTCTCATCAATAAGGAACGTCTTCCCAACACGTCTGCGCCCATAGACGGCAACAAACTCAGCTTTTTGACGTTCATATCGTTCGAGCAATTGCTTTTTTTCATGTTCTCTTCCGATCATATATGCTCTCCTCATTTTAAACCGCCCTGTTTTTAAAAAATTCATTTTCGTGGCGGAATAAGTTTATTGAATCGTATCATTTTCTTTCGGCACTGTCAACGTGAAACACCGGTGCAAACTCCTTCATCAGGAGATTACTCCGGTGTTGCGAGCTATATCACGATCATGAGCTGTCCCAAAAGTGTCCCAAATTCCCGCCCGGATTCCCCAAATATCCCGTAAATACAAGGGGTTCAAGGAAAAGTGCAGATATTGCCGTGGCATCCTGTAAGGGCGCGTTCTGCCGCGTTTTACCACACTTTGCGCAGAGCTCTGTGCAGGCACATACTATCCAAAATTATAAGCCGAAATGGCAAATCGTGGCAAAATGAGGCAAATCGAGGACATCATTCGTAGTAAAATCGTAGTAGAAATCGGGGTGTTTTACTACCGGTGCCCTTTCGTGACTTTAGGTGACCTGGAGTGTAGGTGGATACAGGCTAGTCGACAACGGGAATTTAGCGATTAGAGCTTCATGAAAGACTTGATTTCTTGTTCCAAGAGACGAAATACGTTTGCAACCAGATAGCCATCAGCGATTGCATGATTTAG
>CACXMK010000082.1 GCA_902768735.1 uncultured Lachnospiraceae bacterium
TTTCTGCGCAGGGTTTCCTTTGCGTTCAGATCAGAAATAACATTGGAAATACTGACGATTTGACCCGGTATCTGATTTTTCAAAAAGCTGTAATCGAAAGTTCTCATATGTCCCCCCTATTTACTTACTATATTTTACTAAATTTTAGTAAGTAAATCGAGACCAAATCAATCTATACGCCGTCCCCTGTCTCCCCAAAAGAGAAAGCCCAGAGTCAAGATAATGAGCCATGCCGGCAGGTTCGCAACCTTCAGCCGCTCACTGTCTCGGCGTTCGTAGTGAAATCGTAGTAGAAATCGGGGTGTTTTACTACCGGTCATATTCAGTGATCATCTTCATGTCATCTACTCTCCCCCACAAGCTGGAAGTTGTCGTGCTCTTTACTCATAAAACAGCCCACTCTGATTTTCCCTCTTCCACCCCGCATGGAGCAATCATTTCTGCATGAGCATCTCACTTTCCTGCACTCAGGCTTGCTCCCATCTCAAAAGCCTTCTCCAGATCAATCGGAAACTGCTTTTCCCGCACTGCCTTCTTGTGTTCTTCACTGAAGCTGGCCATATTGAATTTACTGTAATCCGCCACCTGCAGGGTGTCACAGCAGGCGTAAACTTCCACCGATCCGCGCAGTCCTTTGAAGCTCTGCGCCACTTCTTTGGCCTTCTTCTTATAAGAAAGGTTGTAGAAAGTCTTCGGCGCGTTCATTGTCAAAATAATGCCGACGTTAACTTTCCCGGTGAAATAATTTGAGTAATCGTCATAGGACAATGCACAAAAGTGCAGCCGCTCGATCAACCCGTGCACCTGGCTGGTGACATCCCCCAGATAAATCGGCGAACCAATGATCAGTGCGTCCGCAGCAAAAATGCGGTCGATCACCGGCGGCAAGTCGTCCTTCCAGAAACACTTGCAGCGCTCCGCTCCCTTCCGTTTACAGGCAAGGCAAGACCGGCACCCGGTGTAGGAAAGATCAAACAGGTCGATATACTCCGTTTCCGCACCGACTGACTCGGCACCTCTCTGAGCTTCTTTCAGCATCTGTGCGGTGTTCCAGTTCTTCCTGGGACTACCGTTCAAAATAATAGTTTTCATAGCATATACCTCCGCTTTATTATACTATAAACTGAAAAAGCGCCCACCGCCATAATGGCGATGAGCGCGAATACCAAGATATGCATCCAGGTATGAAACAAAATCACCGTTTTCCCTTAGCCTCGTCCAGATAACTGTAGATCGTCACTTTAGAGACGCCGAGTTTGGCCGCGACCTTTTCGACCGCACCCTTGACCAGAAAAATCCCCTTCTCATCCATGAATTTCACGATCTCAACAGCTTTCTTCCTGTTCATCCCCGTAAGGTCCATCTCTGACAGAATATTCTCGATCAGATTGTCCAGGATAGATGCTACATCCTCTCCGACCTCAGTCTCTTCCGTGTTCTCCTGTACCTCCCCGAGACTGAAGAATTGACTCATCTCTTTTAAGAAAGCCTGTCCGGTACTGACATCCAGATTGATACATATGGCTCCGACCACTTTCCCGTTCTCACGAATAAACGCAGTGGACGATTTGATCACCTTTCCACTGGGCGCAGTAAAAAAAAGTTGCTCTTGTGATCGCCCTGAAAGTCTTTGCTCAGAAGCACCTGCTTTACAAGATGAGCCCTTGCTCTTTACTTCCGTGTGAGCAGTTTATTATAATTCGTTGTTCTGTAAATACTCCTCTAATTCTTTGATCAGTGCCTCTCCGTCCAGGTTATAGAAGAGTTTGCTGAAGCATCCGGTGATCATTATGAGCACAATAATGCCGACGCCAAACAGATTGATCCATCCAAATTCCATAATCAATACACCCGCGTTGGGGGCAGACCCCTAATCCTGTTTACAGCACCATGACCAGTGTTCCCGCACCGATCAGGATACAGCCTATCAGAGATTTCGCGGTAAATTCCTCGTGCAGGAAGATGAAAGCCAGCACCAGCGTGATGACCACACTAAGCTTATCGACAGGCACGACCTTGGATGCTTCTCCGATTTGCAAAGCCTTATAGTAGCACAACCATGACGCGCCCGTAGCTAAGCCGGACAGGATCAGAAAAATCCAGCTTTTCTGGCTGATGTATTTGATGCCGCTCTGTGCGTTCGTCAGAAACACCATGACCCAGGCCATGACCACCACGACCATCGTTCGGATCGCCGTAGCCAGATTGGAGTTTACACCTTCGATGCCGATCTTGGCGAGTATAGATGTAAGCGCGGCAAAAACCGCAGAACCCAATGCGAACCATAACCACATATACTGTTTCTCCTCAATACTTTCATGCCCTTACTTCCCAATCATTTTTATTCGTTCATTTCTGCAAACGCTTGAATGCATACACTCCCATCTGCATATAGCTGTACCAGAAGACATGAACGTCCGTAAAACCGATACTCTTCAGCAGATCGATGTGTTCTCTGACTGTAAGGGGAAAATAGCTCGTACCACACCTCGCATTATGCGCCAAAGCCTCTGCTTCAGTCTTGCCGTGCCGCTGCTGATACCGTCCCCACCGGAGCAGCTCCTGTTTTTTTACAGTCTCGCTTTCCGGGACCACATTTTCAAAGCATATAAAAATGCCCCCATCCCGTAAGGCGTCATACACTCTTTTGACAGCCTCCCGGCGCTCCTCTTCCTTCATATAGTGATGTGACTGGATTGCAGTCACCACGTTGAAGCACTCCTGAAAACTGATTTCCCGGGACTTCTTGTTTATATAATGAACGTCATGACCTGTCAGCTTATTTCTCGCCTGTTCCAGCATCTTTTCTGAAGGATCAACGGCAGTAAAACGTGCTGAAGGAAACTCACGGAACGCCTTTTCTTCCAGGATTCCTGTACCGCAGCCAAGATCGAGCCAGTCAAGCTGGGCATAACCGCATTGCGTCACCACATCGAAGGTCTGTACGTAAAATTCGTTGTAATAAGGAATCGTCCTGTTTATCTTCTCGTCATATTCTGCTGCGGGCATCGGTGTCGTATTGTCGTTTTGATGTTTCATTTGAATACCTCCCAAAATCTCCATTCTGATTAATACAATCCACAGTTCCACCCTACCACATTTTCTCTCTGTTTTCCATTCAGCGTCGCTACGCGTCAAATGAGCTCACCGCCAAAACAGCGATGAGCCCTTTTTATAATGCCTGTTTCCTATCAATACCTGTTCACAGCTCCAAATCTTCAAAGCCTGTGGCCGCAGCAAAGCCCTCCGTCCTGTAAGCGATCATTTCGTCCATGAGTCTGGTGCTGACAGGGAGCTCCCCGCAGGTACGGATCATGGCGGTCACATCTTCAGCCCTAAGGCGGCCTTTCTCTTTCAGGAAAGCAAAGAGTCTTTCCCAGGGATCTTTGTCCTCTTCCTCTTCAAATCCCGGCAGGCTCTCCGGCATAAAGAGAGGCGCCTTTTCAAAATACTGCGTCAGGAGGTCCCTGTACCACGCCGCATTTTCATCGGACAGGTTCTCCGGGTAGGAAAGCCTGGCCAGGCTGATCTATCACTCCGACTGCCGTGCGAAGACGATCTGCCGGAGAATTCACAAAAAAAGAAGGGGTGCTGACATTGCTGATCGATCAGCAATGATGCACCCCCAAAAAGAAAAGGTTTATCTGAAGTTTTCTACCGTTTTACTGCTCTACAGGCTTCTTGAGGGTTCCGAGAAGGAATGCTCCCACAGCCGTACCCACAACGAGAGCCACCAGATACATAAGCGCATGTCCGACAACGGGGAATACGAAGATTCCACCGTGAGGAGCCATCAGCGTGCAGCCGAAAGCCATGGAGAGCGCTCCCGCGATAGCGGAGCCGGCGATGCAGGCAGGAAGGACTCTTCCGGGATCGGAAGCCGCAAAGGGGATCGCGCCTTCTGTGATGAATGCAAGGCCCATGATGAAGTTGACCGGACCGGAATCTCTCTCTTCCTTGGTGAACTTGTTCTTGAACAGGATGGTCGCCAGCGCGATCGCGCAAGGAGGGACCATACCACCGATCATAACTGCTGCCATGATGTCATAGTTACCTGCTGCGATCGAAGCTGTACCGAAGACATACGCCGCCTTGTTGAAGGGACCGCCCATGTCGATGGCCATCATGCCGGCTACGATGATGCCAAGAAGGATCTTGCTGGTGCCGCCCATGTTGGTCAGAGCTGTGTTCAGGCCTGTGTTCAGAGCGCCGACCGGAGGCTCGATAATGAAGGTCATGATCAATCCGATCAGCAGAATACCACACAGGGGATACAGAAGGACCGGTGCGATCTTCTCAATGGATTCAGGAAGCTTCGAGAACACTTTCTGGAGCCACAGTACGACATAACCGGCAACAAAACCTGCCACCAGTGCGCCGAGGAAACCGGACTTTCCGTTCGCCGCGATCATGCCGCCGACAAAACCGACTGCAAGACCGGGACGGTCCGCGATACTCTCCGCGATATAACCGGAAAGGACAGGGAGCATGAAGCCGAATGCGACGCCGCCGATCGATTTGAACAATGCTGCCACAGGAGTGATGGAACCGAAGTTGCCTCTCTCCGCCTCAGCAAGGGAGTTGAGGTCAACTGCAAATCCGTCGATCAGGAACGCAATAGCGATCAGGATACCGCCGCCGACAACGAACGGGAGCATATGGGAAACACCGTTCATCAGCTGCAGATAGATCTTGTGGCCTTTGCTTCCGGAGCTCTTCTTTCCTGCAGCACTGGCAGTTGCTGCAGCGCTTCCCGCGTTATATACAGGCGCATCGCCTGCCATCGCGCGCTTGACCAGTTCAGGGGCTTTACTGATGCCGTCGGATACAGGGACTTCGATCAACTTCTTGCCGTGGAAGCGGTCCATCGGGACCTTTGCGTCCGCTGCGACGATGATGCAGTCCGCGTTCTCAATTTCTTCGTCTGTCAGGACGTTCTTGGCACCGCCCGAGCCGCGTGTCTCTACTTTGACCCAGCAGCCTTCTGCCTTTGCAGCTTTCTCGATGCCTTCTGCCGCCATGTAGGTGTGCGCGATGCCGGTAGGGCAGGAAGTGACCGCACAGATCTTGACGGCATCCTCTGCGAGTTCCATAAACACCTTGGAAGCGCCGCTCTCAATTGCCTCATCCCTCTTGTCTGCCTTATCGATGATCGAAAGGAACTCGTCCACGTCCTTGGCGTTCTTGAGGTCTTCGCTGAACTGCTCATCCATGAGCAGGCGGGAGAGCTTACTGAGAACATCGAGATGCACGTTGTCCTTCGTGATCGGAGCTGCGATCAGGAAGATCAGGTTGACCGGCTCGCCGTCCAGCGAATCATAGTCTACGCCGTCCTTGACGACCATTGCCGCAAGGCCGGGCTTGATCACCGCGTCACATTTGCCGTGCGGAATCGCGATGCCTTCGCCAATACCGGTGGTGGACTCTTCTTCTCTTCTGTAGACTTCCTTGCGATAGGCGTCTTTGTCACGGATCTTGCCGCTCTTAAGCATCAGGTCGACGACCTGATCGATCGCTTCGCTTTTTGACCCCGGTTTTCCGTTCAGGTCAATACTTTTTTTATCTAATAGATCTGTAATATACATTATTCCCTCTCATTCTTTGACTCATCCGTCGAGTCTTGCATAAACATCCATTACTTCCTGTCTCGTGGCAAGATAATCGGAAAACGCGCTTGCGCTTCCGGTCGCCACGCCCATACGGAACGCGTGCTCATAAGAATGCTGTTCCTCCCAGCCCGTAAGGAATCCCGCGACCATGGAATCGCCGGCTCCCACCGCATTGACCAGCTTTCCTTTAGGAGCAGGCAGCGCATGCACTCCGCCTTCCTCATCCAAAAGGACCGCTCCCATGCCGGACATTGAGACGAGCACGTTCCGGGCTCCCATCTCCTGCAGCTTCGCAGCATAAGGGACGACGGATTCACGTGTGTTCAGCTCCACGCCAAAAATCTCCCCCAGTTCATGATGATTGGGTTTGATCAAAAACGGGTGGAACCGCAATACGTTCAGTAAAAGATCCTTCGTCGCGTCCACGACAAAGCGGATCCCTTTACCTTCCAGCTTCTCCAGAATGTCGGAATAGATTGTCCCCGGCATACTCTCCGGAATACTTCCGGCGAGCACCAGTGTGTCCTGATCCGTGAGCTTCATCAGCTTCTCCATCAGGGCATCCAGTCCATTCTGGTCGATCACAGGCCCCATACCGTTGATCTCCGTCCCGTCGAAGTCGCGGATCTTCACATTGATACGTGAAAACCCGTTTCCGATACGGATGAAGTCGTTCTTAAGGCCCATCTCACCCATCCTCCGGATCAGTTCATCGCCGGTGAATCCGGCGACATAGCCAAGCGCCGTGCTCTCGATGCCAAGATTTCCCAAAACTGTCGTAACGTTGATGCCCTTGCCGCCGGCAAGCATCTGCTCATAGACAGTGCGGTTGGTCTTGCCAAGTTCGAACCCCGGTACAGAGACGATGTAATCCAGAGAAGGATTGAAAGTGACTGTGTAGATCATCAGATACCCTCCTTTCTTTTTGATAGCTCAAGGATACACGCATATTCATTCATAGTCAATCGAAATAATTCACAAAATTCCATTATTTCTTTTGTAAATCATTCATAATCGCTCATTCATCGAGCAATTCATTCAATTGTTTGGCTTTATTTGGTGTTTTATGAATTTCTATGACTTACTCTAGTGTTTTTATGGACGACGGCTGGCAGCACATAACCAACCTTCTCTTTTTTGGCAGGTTTTCAGTCAGTTTTTTCCAGTCAGTGACTCCATGATCCCGGATACGTCTTTACAGTATCCGTCGTCCAAAAGAACCGTGCCGTCTGCTTCCAGGTAATGGTGTGTAGCGCTGATCACCTTTCCGGCGTCATCAAGCTCCAGTGTCCCTATATAAAGGTAAGGCCCTGTGGAGCCATGGTACGTCACTTCCGTCAAAGCGATCACCGTATCTTGGTCATCGATTTTGGCTACCATCCAGTCCCTGGGATCCAGCGATATTTTAAAGCCGTTAATATATGTATCGAGCGAGCTTTCTGCCGTGAAGATGATCTCGTTGCCGTATCTCTCCAGGTACTCGCTGTCAGATGACGTTCCCTCTGTCTGTTCTGCAGTCGCCACGATCTTCGGACCTTGTGACGCCTCCTTTTTTCCGCAGGCTGCCAATGAGGCGGTCGAAATGGCGATGATCAATAAGGCATTGATCAGCCGTGAACTCAATGTTTTCCTCATCTCGTTTCTCCTATAGTTCCGCTTAGGTACTACTATTCTCCCATGATCTATTTCCGATACCACTCTTCCGCCTGCTCCCGGAACTTCACAAGGGACGCCTTGTGCATGTAGATCATATGCCCCGAAGGATAGTAGGTGAACTGCAGGTTCTTTTCGAAGTTCTTGTTCAGAAACACGTGGTCATAGACCCATTCGGCGGCGAAAAACGGGGTGGCCATGTCGTAATACCCGCAAAGCACCCAGACTTTCAGGAAGCGGTTTTTTGACATCACTTCGTGGATGATATGCTCCTGATGGAAGCCGCCGATCTCCGATGCCGGGAACGTCCACTTCTCATTGACTTTCAGGGAGAGCGGCTCGTAATGCCGGTCTGTCCTAAAGCCCAGTTCTTCCATGATATACTGGTTAACTGCCGTGCCAAAAACATCGCCGAGCGCCGCCATCGAGGGATCCGCTTCGCCGTCCGCCATGCTGCCGCCGGTGGCAGGGCCTGTATAGCGCCCGTCGATGCGCCCGATCACAAGCCTGTCATCTTCAAGGAGCTTTTCGCAGAAGTCCCAGTACAATACCCGCAGATTGGCTTTCAGAACGACCTTTTTGTCGAGGCCGGAATAGGCGGCGATGCGTTCCGCCACGTCATCCCGCTTGGCCTCCTCAAGCCGGCGGCCCGCAAACAGGGCTGCCAGGTAGTCTCCACCCGCAAAAGCACGCACTTCCTTAAGGAACTCCTCCAGCTCCATGTTCTGGTACTGCGGCGCCAGCTTTCCGTGATACCATGCGTCCGCAGCGTACGTCGGCAGATAGAGCGCATAGGTGAAATCACTCGGCTTTCCCTCCATCATCGTGGAAAAGTTGTTGACCGAAGAGATGAGCATGATCCCGTTCAGCCCCAGCGCGTATTTATCGGACAGATACTTGCCCAGCCCCACCGCGCGGATCGTGCCGTAGGACTCACCGGCAACGTATTTGGGCGATGACCAGCGGTCATAGCGGCTGACATAAAGGCGTATGAAATCGCCCACAGTGCGGTTGTCATTTTCGTAGCCGATGAAATTCGCGAGGTCCGCGCCTTCCACCGGTTTCGAATAGCCGGTGCCCACCGGGTCGATGAATACCAGATCCGTGAGGTCCAAAATAGAGTATTCGTTGTCCTCGATCACGGAAGGGAACCTGACCGCCTGCCCGTCGTCATCAAACACGATACGGCGCGGTCCGAAAAAGCCCATGTGCATCCATTCCGAACTGGAGCCCGGTCCGCCGTTGAACACAAATGTCAGCGGTCGGGTGGCAGCAGTCCCGCCTTCTTCCATTGTATAAGCGGCAAAGAAGATCTCGCACTTCCCGCCTTCCGTATCCACCACCATTGTGCCCGCTGTTGCGGTGTAGTCCAGTGCCTTCCCCCGGATCACGGCACTGTGCTTTGTGGTGACCAGATTGTCCTTTGCGGGCGCTGTCTCCGCGGCAGCCGGCGACGCGGGATGTGCCGGCGCTTGCGCTGTATTTGCGGACACTGTCCCTTCCGCGGAAGAGCCGCCTCTGAACGCCAGCGACAATAACGAAAACAAGAACACTGTGATGCAGATCATAATAAACAGATGCATGGCTATACCTCTTTCTTAAATCAATTTGTACTTCCACCCTATCACACTTCTGCGGCGTTTTCCACCAATGGGAAAGGAGTCCGCCGCTTAGAAAGCGATGAACTCCTTATCGTGAAATGGTACTGCCCGTACGCGGATATCGGATGAGGAAATTCTCACCGGTCTCCCGATCATTTCCCGACCTGCAGACCACTGTATTTTCTCCGTCCGATCAGCAGTGCCAAAACAATGATCACAGCATAGACCATTGGCGCCATCCGGTAATTAAGAAACATCCTCCCCGCAATATGAAACAGCCGGTAGTTGGAAAATCCGGTGTTCATCAGAACAGCGTTCGGTCTTAGCGACCAGATCTTCTGCAACAGTCTGAATCTGTCGGGAAAATCCGCAAACAGATCGACAAGCAGATACCCCATTAAAGCGCAGATCACGGCGAGCGCATTCTGCGTGATCACAGAGAGCAGCATTGCTACGGAAGCGAACAGCACCGCCGCCAGCAAATAGATGCCCATGTAGATCAGCAGCATCTGGCCAATCGTCAAAGGCAGCATGGATAGCGGCTTCACCAGCTGCAGCATTTCCCCCGTTCCTTCCATCCCGTAAACCGCGCAGAAAGGGGTCAGAACAGCGAGGACCACGACCACCGCCACAGCAAGGATCCACGTGATCCCGGCCGCAAACTTGATCCCATACAACTCTTTCTTCCCATAGCGGCTGCAGAGCAG
>CACXMK010000083.1 GCA_902768735.1 uncultured Lachnospiraceae bacterium
ATCAGCAATTACCTGACCGCGGAAGCGACTGCGGCGGATGAGGATCCGGACGCGGCAGCGGTCACGACAGGAGCCGATAACGGGATCCGGCTCGCTGATCTGCGCGGCCTTGATAAGGATGATCCGAAGTGGGACCTGCTTCTGGATGAGATGAGCCTCGATGACATGAACGCGGTCATTTCACTGGGCGGCTACCAGACCAACGCAGTGGAAAGCATTGGCAAAGTACGCACGAACGACTGCGACGGGCCGGCTTCGATCAATAACAATTTCACAGGCGTCGGCTCGATCGGTTTCCCTGTTGGCGTCGTGATCGCGGCGACATGGAACAAAGACCTGGCTTACAGGTTTGGCGACAGCATCGGCAGGATGGCGAACGAGATGGACGTGTCCGGCTGGTACGCGCCGGCGATGAACAACCACAGGACTGCTTTTGCGGGGCGCAACTTCGAGTATTACTCGGAGGACCCGGTCCTGTCCGCATATATCGCTTCGAACGCGGTCGCGGGTTCCCAGGACAACGGTGTCTATGCCTACATGAAGCATTTCGCGATGAATGACCAGGAGGGCAACCGCTGCGATATGCTGTGCACATGGTGCAGCGAGCAGGCAATCCGTGAGATCTATCTCAAACCTTTCGAGAGATGCGTGAAGGATTCGGACTGTCTTGCCGTCATGTCGTCGTTCAACTATATCGGAAACCGATGGGCGGGCGGCAGCTCCTCTCTTTGCAAGAAGATCCTTCGCGATGAGTGGGGGTTCAGAGGCTTTGTTGAGACCGATTACTTTGGCGTCTACGGTTACATGAGCGCTGACCAGGGGATCCGCAACGGCTCCGACCTGATGCTGGTCAACTATCCTACGGCGACCAATGACGTGCGGTTCCGTGAGACGGCCGGCGCGCAGCAGGCGATGCGCAGCTCGGCGAAGAACATCCTTTACGTTGTTGCGAACAGCCGCGCGTATGCTCCTGAGAACAGGAAGACCGGCATGCCGATCTGGAAGATGGTACTGTACGCGGCAGATGCTGTTGTTATCATTTTGGGATTGCACCTTCTCACTAAGCTTTTCGGAAACTACGGAAGAAGAAAAAGGGGTTCCAAAAACTGAAGAAAGAAATGAGAAAAACGACCTCTGGGGTCGTTTTTCTTTATTATTTGATCACATATTCGAACAGGTCAAGCCTTGTGACGCCCATCTTCGTGAGCTTCTCGGCGCTTTTCAGCTGGTCTTCTGCGGTGTTGTACTCCGGGATCAGCGGCACCCTTACGATCACGCGCTCCGGGCCGACCCGCTCGAGGAGGAACCGGAGATTGTCCGCCATGACTAAGACGCCTTCTCCCGTGTATTTCCTGTAGATCTTTCCATTCATGTCCTTGCAGTCCACGACGAACAGGTCCACCGCGTCCGTTACCTCTGCGACGTAGCTGCGCGGGACGAAGAGGCTAGTCTCCGCCGTGATCTTCCACTCCGGAGGGCAGATTTCCCGGAACGCGCGGATGAAGTCAGCGTGCAGAAGTGCCTCACCCCCGCCGAATGTGATCCCGCCGCCTGTGGCACAGAAGTACAGATGGTCTGTTTTGACACGGTCCAAAAGTTCCTCAGGCGATACGTTCTCGGCAGGTGTCTCGTGGAGCAGGCGCTTGTTGATGCACCACTTGCAGTGAAGAGGGCACCCGGCCCCTGCGGCCAAAGAAGTGATGCCCTCCCCGTCTGTTCCCAGCCGGTGGCGCGCGATGGTCAGAAGCGGAAAAGTGATCTTGTTCATGTATACTCCTCTTATTGGATTTCTCTTATTCGAACTTCTCTGATTCGAACTCCTCTGATTCGAACTCCTCTTATTTGGTCTCCTCAGCTGTGATGTCAACGGCAACATCGCCTGTCAGTTCAAACCCTTTGTAATCCTCGGGCAGCACGACCCTGCCGGTCTCGTAGTACTCTGGCGGCGCGACTTCGCCGGTCGTCTCGACCATCTCGGGTTCGATGGTGGCGGCGGCTTCGTTGGTGGCGGCGGTATTTCCAGTGGTGCCGTCTGTCGCGCCGCCATCGGCTGCCGCTGATCCGTCATCGGTCTGTTCGATGTAACCGGATTCTGTGATGTCACCTACATAGGCGACTTCTCCTGACAGTTCTACTTCAGTTCCGGTTTCCACTGCTTTCGCGGAAAAAGAGGGCGAACAGCCGGTGACGCCAAAGCCCATTCCTGCGCAGAGCGCGGCGATCGCGATCCGCTTGCCGGCGGCCGCGCGGGCTTCCAGCTGCTTTTCCAGATAGCGCAGTTCGCTCTCGCATCGTGGACAGGTGCCGCTGCATTCTCCCTGGAACCTACATTCGTGTGTCACATAGGGGATATCATTCTCGTCGGCGATTTTTTGACGGATTTCCTTCAGGATCTTGCACTTTTTCTTGCCTAACATAGCTTCCTCCCATCCGGCGTTCTTTCTGCCTTGCTTATGACTATTTAATGGATAAGACGGTAAGAGGGCGGGGTTCTTACACTGAATGTGCGAAAATCTGTTCTCTACCTCTGGGGTAGGGGAGCGTGTGGTGTTCTCTACCTCTGGGGTAGGGGAGCGGATTTTCGCCTGTTTGGCTGTTCTCTACCTCAGAGGTAGGGAATCATGTTATAATGGTATCAGCTTTAAAAAACGAACGATACATAACACTTTACAGAGAGGAGATCGCTATGAGGATCGGCTGTGCAAAAGAGATAAAGAACAATGAATTCCGCGTAGGCATCACGCCGGACAACGCCCGCGCTTACGTGGCCGCGGGACACGAAGTATATATCGAGAAGGGCGCCGGCATCGGCTCCGGATTCAGCGATGAAGAATATGCGGCTGCAGGCGCGGCGATCATCGACGACCCCGCCAGGGTTTGGGAGCTCTCCGAGATGATGGTGAAGGTCAAGGAGCCCCTGGAGTCGGAGTATCCGCTGTTCCACGAGGGACTGATCCTGTACACGTACCTGCACCTCGCGGCGGACAAGGAGCAGACGGACGCGCTGCTCGCCGGCAAAGTGCAGGGCGTCGCCTATGAGACGCTGCAGGAGACGGACAATTCCCTGCCGCTGCTCGCGCCGATGAGCCAGATTGCAGGCAGGCTTTCCATTCAGGAAGGCGCTAAGTTCCTTGAGAAGAAGTTCGGCGGCGAAGGCATTCTGCTCGCCGGCGTACCCGGAACGCCGAAGGCGAACGTCGTCATTCTCGGCGGCGGAACGGTCGGTACAAACGCTTGCCGCATCGCGGTCGGCATGGGCGCCAATGTCACGATCATTGACATCAGCCTCAAGCGCCTCGAGCAGTTGGACAACATGTTTGGCTCCCGTATCCAGACGCTTGTTTCGAACGACGCGAACATCGAGAGAGCGGTGCGCGACGCAGACCTGGTGATCGGCTCCGCGCTGATCCCCGGCGCTTCCACGCCCAAGCTCTTTAAGGCAAAATACCTCTCCGAGATGAAGGAAGGCGCGGTCTTTGTGGATGTCGCGATCGACCAGGGCGGCTGCGGCGAGTCCTCCCACGTGACGACGCACGACGACCCGGTCTACATCAAGGAAGGCATCGTCCACTACTGCGTCGGCAACATGCCGGGCGCCGTTCCGCGCACGAGTACCATTGCGCTGACCAACGCGACGCTGAAGTATGGCCTGCAGATCGCCGCAGAGGGACTTGAGGCGGCCTGCCGCAAGAGCGCTGTCATGCGCACCGCCGTGAATACGTACAACGGGAAGCTGACCAACAAGAATGTGGCGGTTGCCCTTGACTACGAATACACGGATCTGGAGGAGCTGATCTGAGCAGCTCAGCACTCATTGATTTAAGATTTACTGACCCCAGAGCTTATTTACTATATCGAACGGGCTCTGGGGTCGATTTACGTTAGATAGGAGAATACAACCGGTGAAACACTTTTCTGCGGATTATTTGAGGGACTATTGTAAAGACGTCATGGTCGCCAAGGGCATTGACGAGGACTGCGCGGCGGCGGTCGCGGAGATGCTGGTGGACGCGGAGCTGACGGGTGTGGCGACCCACGGCGTCACAAGGCTCGCCATTTACATGGAACGCGTCGAGAAGGGGCTCGTGGCCAAGGGCAACGAGTGCACGATCATGAGGGAGAGCCCGTCCGCACTCGCAATCGATGCGGGCAACTCGCTTGGCGCCGTAGGCGCGTCTTTCGCGATGGAGCAGTGCATTAAAAAGGCGAAAGAGACGGGGTGCTGTTTTGCCACAGTGAAGAATTCAAACCACTTTGGAGCGGCGGCGTTCTACACGAAGAAGGCGGCGGCTGCGGGCATGATCGGCTTCTGCTGCACGAACCTGACCGCGAAGATCGCGCCGTACGGGAGTTCCGAGCCGTTCATGGGGACCGACCCCGTGTGCGTCGCGGTGCCTTCCGAGGGGTATCCGGTCGTCTTGGACATGACGCCCTCCGTCGTTGCCCTCGGTAAGCTGATCCTCGCGCAGAAGCTCGGGAAACAGATCCCGCTTGGCTGGGCCCTTGACAAAACAGGAAAGCCCACCACTGACCCCGCGGAGGGCCGGAAGGGGTCGCTCCTGCCGATCGGAGGCCCGAAAGGAAGCGGAATTGCGCTGATCGTTGAACTCTTGTCGGGCGTGCTCTCAGGAGCCGGGACAGCGACGCATCTGCACGATCTGTACGCGTTCGACGCGCCGCAGGGCGTAGGTCATTTCATGGGCGCCATCGATGTGGCGGCATTCATGGATGTGGACGAGTTCCGCAAGGCCGTCAGCGCTGTCACGGCGGAAGCTAAGTCGCTTCAGAAAGCGGAGGGAGTTAATGAGATCCTGATGCCCGGCGAGCGGGGCTGCCGCGAGGCGGAGGCGAGGATGGCGGAAGGGATCGACGTCCCGGACGAGGTCTGCGCGGAGCTTTCGGCGATGGGCGCGCCGTACGGGCTGCGGCTGGCGTGAAGGCGGTGTTCTCTGCCGCTGGGGGGTGTTCTCTACCTCTGGGGTAGGGAACGAGTTTATATGGATTTTGATGAATCTCTACCCCAGAGGTGGAGAAGAAGAGAGGTAGAGAAGAGGAGAAGAAAATGAGACTTGCAACGATCAAGTTTAATGATGCTGAGATCGCCGGCATCGTGGCGAAGAAGGGCATCCTTCCGGTGAAGTCCGTCAACGCGGCGAAAGGCACTAAATGGGCGGAGACAATGTATGAACTGATCGCAGGCGGGCAGCTCCGCGACCTGACCAGGTGGTACAACGAGGCCGGCAAGGACGAGATCGAGGCGCTCCCCGGCGAAGTGCCCTATGACGAGGTCGTCTACGCGCCGCTCTACCGCAATCCCAAGAGAATCTTTGGTATCGGCCTCAACTACACGGACCACGCCGGCGACATCGGCGACGCCGCGCCACAGGGCTTCCCCGGAAGCTTTTTCAAGATGGCGGACACGCTGATCGGTCCCGGCGACGACATCCAGATCCCCGCGCTGAAAGAAGCCACCCGGACCACGGCTGAGGCGGAGCTGGGCATTGTTTTGGCAAAAGACTGCCGCGACGTGTCAGAGGAGAACTGGCTCGACGCCGTCGCCGGCTACACGACGATCCTCGACATGACGGAGGAGTCGATCCTGAAGGGGAACGAGTTCGTGAAGGGCAACCCGCGGTACCTCACCATCGTCAAGAACTTCCCGACGTTCTTCTCGTTCGGGCCGCAGCTCGTGACGCCCGACGAGGTGCCGGATGTGCTTAAATTGGAGGTCCAGAGCGTCCGCAACGGCGAGATCTATGCCAAAAACGTGGTCGCCAACATGACACACCGCCCCGCGCGGCTCGTATCCCTGCACAGCAGTATCCAGGGTTGGTACGCGGGCGACGTGCTCTCGACCGGGACGCCGCGGGCATTTGCGATCGAGGACGGGGATGTGGCGGAGTGCCGCATTGTCGGGCCGGACGGATTTGCGATGGAGCCTTTGAAGAACCCGGTCGTGGATCTGAAGAAGAGGTAGGGCTGTGTTTTGACAGCTCGCGGGAGTGATGAGGGAGAACAGCCGGATGAGAAGAAGAATTGCGCTTATGCTTCCGTTTATGATCATGTTTCTTTGGGGCGTCGTGCTGGTCAGTTGGCCGCATCAGGAGGTCGCGGTCACGAAGGTGATCGAGACGTTTACTAAGAAGGAGAGGTCCGGCGGGCGGCATTCCACGCATAAAAAGACGGTGGCGTACGCTGTCGTCGAGGTGGACTACAACGGCGAAACTGTGACGGTGACGGTTCACGACAACTATTGGACGCCTATGCAGCCGGGGCACCTCGTACAGGTCAAAAAAGGGATCACCGGAAAGGTCGTCGAATACAGGGAGTCCGTCGCGTACGAGCTCATGGGCTGCGGCGCATGCTGCGGGCTGTTGGTGTTCGCGATGGACTGGATCATTATTAGGCTCAGGGCGAAAGCAGCAAAGGAGCAGCTATGAATTTCTTGAGACAACACAGCAAACGCATCTATATCGGGACGACCGCCGTGGCGCTCATTCTCGCGGCGGCTCTGTGTTTTGACTACGGCGTCAGCAGGCAGGCGGAGGAGTCCGAGGCCGTGGAGACCGTGACGTCCGTCGCCGAGAAGGAGAAAAAGGATAAGGTCCTGATCTCCGTGAGCACCGAGACGATCGAGGAAGGCCTCGCGAACATGGGTGTTCTGATCACGCAGGAATACTATTTTACCCAGGTGGAGAAGTACACGAAGGAGAAGACGTTCCTGAAATTCATCACCACGCAGTCGCAGTTCATGTACAGCTACGACGGCGCGGTGCTCGCGGGCGTTGATTTTGAGGACATCAAGATCACGCGGGACGACGAGCGCACTGCGATCATCGTCGCGATGCCGCCGTCGGAGATCCGCGCGGTCACGATCGACAGGGACACGTTCAAGATCTACTCGGAGAGGGAATCCCTGTGGAATCCTCTGAAACTTGAGGATTACAACATTTCGCTCGCCGAGTTCGAAGAGGCGGCAAAACAGAGAGCCGTGGAGGGCGGTATTTTGACACGGTCGGACGAGCAGGCGCAGAAGCTCGTACGCGAGTTCATCGTGAGTCTGCCGAACACGGCGGGGTACGCGGTCGAGTTTAAGTGAGGAGGTAGGAAATGGACCTGAAAAAGACAACTTTCATCGCGCTGCTCGTGCTTGTGGCCGTCATTTCGTTTACGAAGGTGGCGCCTCTGGCGGCCGACCCGGCCAACCACAAGCACTCCATCGAGATGACGGAGGAGAAGATCACGAAGGTCATGGCGCTCTCGGGCGGCGCGGCGGTCACTTCGGCGACGCTATCGCTCCTGCCGGGCGACATGTGCACGCCCATCGCGAA
>CACXMK010000084.1 GCA_902768735.1 uncultured Lachnospiraceae bacterium
GCCGCAAAACGGATCGGAAGTCCTGCCGCCTCGGCATGGTCTTCGATCAGGTGCATGACCGCGTGCAGGCAGCGGTGTACCGCGCCGCCGTAGTCGTTCTGGTCGCAGAAGTCCTGCCGCGTGGGCTTCTCCTGGTATTTTGCGATATGGATCGCATGTGAGACCAGCTCCTCAATACCCTGGTTTTTTGCCGCGGAAATCGGGACGACCGGCGTTCCGAGGAAGGATTCCAGCGCGTTGACGTCGATCGATCCGCCGTTTGCCGCCACCTCGTCCATCATGTTGAGCGCCACAACGACAGGCACATCCATCTCCAGGAGCTGCATCGTCAGATACAGGTTCCTCTCAATGTTGGTCGCGTCCACGATGTTGATGATCGCCTTCGGCTTTTCGTAAAGGACGAAATCTCTCGACACCAGTTCCTCGTTGGAATACGGGGACATGGAGTAGATTCCGGGAAGGTCCGTGACGAGGGTATTGTTGTGTCCTATGATCACGCCGTCCTTGCGGTCGACAGTGACGCCGGGGAAATTGCCGACGTGCTGTCTCGCGCCCGTCAGCTGGTTGAACAGGGTCGTCTTTCCCGAGTTCTGGTTGCCTACCAGAGCGAAGGTCAGGATCGTATCATCAGGCAGCGGATTGCCGCTTCCCTTCGGGTGGAACTTGCCGCCTTCACCGAGTCCGGGGTGCTGGCTGTGTTTGTGTTTCTCTTTGCGTTCTTCTTCCTGCTCTGTTTTATCGATCGGGACGATCTCTATTTTGTCAGCGTCGTCCATGCGCAGTGTCAATGAGTAGCCGTGGATCCTGATCTCCACGGGGTCGCCCATCGGGGCGTATTTGATCACGGTCACTTCCGCGCCGGGGATCACGCCCATATCCAGAAAATGCTGTCGAAGGACACCGCTTCCGCCAACCTTAGAGATCGTGGCGGATTGGCCGATGCCCAGTTCTTTGAGTGTCATATAGGTCTCCTTCCGGAATAGGTTCAGATAATCAGTTATATAATGCTAATTGCCTTGCAATTCCTATTATATACATAATTCCGTCTTTTTGGAGTACCTTTTTGGAGTATTACAGATCCAAATTTTTCTTCCACCCAAGAACTCTCTTTTTCATCCCCCGGATATCCAGCACTCCGTAAGCGAATCCCTTTCGCACAAGATCCGCCGGCACAAAACCGTCGTACTTGTTAAAGACAGGGACTTCTCCGGGATAGACCAGTTCCATAGGGTCAAACTCCTCCGCTGCTTCTTCCGCCGTAATGCTGTAAAACTCGTCTTCGGAGACTTTCATCGTAAACTGCAGATAGTACGGGCGCACAGGGCTCATCCCTTTGAGCCCCAGCCGCCCGCCGCAGCGGATCTTAAGGAACCGCTCCAGTGCCAAAAAAGCGTAACTTCCAAGCCACGGGAAAAGCACCCACATCTTCCCTCCCAGGGGGATCAGATACCGCCTCTCCATGCCTGCCTTGTAGAACGTATTTCTGGCATCCTTAAGCCGTGCGGCCGCATGGCGCATCAGATACGGGTACATCGTCTCCTCGCTGAGAACACCGAACATGCGCTCCAGGATACGGGTGTGGATATCGCCCGCCACATCGCCGAAATAAGCCGGAATGTTGCCCTTGACAAGGGCGCAGTAGACTTCCCGCTTCTTGTGGTCGACTTCCTCTACGACCCATACCCTGCCCGCGATCGCGATCTTGTCTCCGACCGGCGGCGGCTTTACGATCGTGCCCAGTTCCTCAGAACCGGCGTGTACCGTGTACTCGATATTTTCCTGGAACACCGCGTAAAACTTATAGTTGTTCGTGATCCGCTCACCCGTGATCCCGACGATCAGGCCACCGTTCTCCGTGCGGTTAATGTGATCGGTCTCAAGAAGATGCCTTAAGAGCAGGCGGTAATCGTCCGCCGTGATCCTTTCAAAAGCAGCCAGTGTCAGGACCCTCGATGCGAGTTCTCCGGGCGTCATCTCACCGCAGGATGCGAGCGTGCTCATGGTCTGATGATACAAAAGGCTGTAGGGCAGCCGGCCTGCCGGCGGCGGTTCCACGAACCGCTCCTCGATATAGAGCTGCACAAGCGCGATTCCCTGGATGAGATACCACGGAATGAGCTCCGGCAAAAGGGATCTCGCCTCCGGGTGATCCTCGCGCATCACGAACCACATCTCGGAGGGCTCTCCTCTGCGGCCCGTCCGCCCCAGGCGCTGCAGGAAACCTGACACTGTAAAAGGCGCGTCGATATGGAAGGCCCTCTCCAGCCTTCCGATGTCGATGCCCAGTTCCAGCGTCGCGGTCGCGCAGACAGACAGAAGAGAATCGTCGTCTTTCATCTCCTCCTCCGCGCTCTCCCTGTAAGATGCCGAGAGGTTCCCGTGATGGATCAAAAAGCGCTCGGGCTCACGGTTGTACTCGCAGTATTGGCGAAGTACCTGGCAGACCGACTCGCATTCCTCCCGGGAATTTGTAAAGATGAGGCACTTTTTGCCTCTCGTGTGCTCGAAAATGTACCCCATTCCGGGGTCTGCCGCCTTCGGCGCCTGATCTGTTGCAGGTTCGGGCTCCGGCGGGCAGAACGCGGCATCCGCCTTAGCGTCAGGCTGTATCGCGGTGCCTGTTCTCCCGTTCGTCTGCGCCTGGGAACCTGTTTCCTCATCCGCCTGCGGATCCGTGCTGAAAAAGTGCTCCATGGACAGGCGCCATACTTCCTTGCCTCCGTCAAAGCGCGGGATGACCGTGGGGCGCCCGCTGCCCGCCGCAAGAAACTCCCCTGCCGCCTCAGGGTTCCCGATCGTCGCTGACAGCCCGATCCTTCTGGGATTGCATCCGGCCAGCCTGCACATCCGCTCGATCAGGCAGAAGGTCTGCATCCCGCGGTCTCCCCGCAGGAGCGAGTGGATCTCGTCGATCACGACGAACCTGAGATCACCGAAGAGCGAGGGGATCTCCATATGTTTGTTGATCATGAGGGATTCCAGGGACTCCGGCGTGATCTGGAGGATCCCCGAAGGCTTCCTCATGAGCTTTCTCTTGTGCGACTGCGCGACGTCCCCGTGCCAGCGGTAAACGGGGATCCCTGCCTCCTCGCAGAGTTCGTTCAGTCTCCCGAACTGATCGTTGATCAGCGCCTTGAGCGGCGCGATATAAAGAACGCCCACACTTCGGGGCGGGTCCTCGTCGAGAAGGGTCAGGATCGGAAATAAGGCCGCCTCTGTTTTGCCTGATGCCGTAGACGCCGTGAGCAGGACGTTATCGTCCGTGCCGAAGATCGCGTCGCCGGCCGCGTTCTGCACAGCTCGCAGCGACTGCCACCCGGAGCGGTAGATATAGTCCTGTATAAAAGGGGCGTATCTGTAGAAAACTTCCATTAAAAATAAAAACCTCTTGAAAAACCTCTTGATAGATGATCCTCTTATTCAGATCTCGAACTCCGCGAAATTCTTTTCCGCCTTGTCTGAGACCGCGTCCGACTTCGCATATTGGAAGCCGTCAGACGAAAGGAGTTCTTCGATCCGCGTCTCCGGATTCTGGTACAGGATGTCCAAAAGCTCAATAAAGTCGCGGATCACCTCGCGGGGCGTGATGTTCTGATCCGCGCCGATCCGGCCGTATTCCAGCTTGATGAAGGGCACGAGATCGTCCGTTGTGACCGCCCTCTCGTAGCCATACAGACCGGCGTGGATGTCCGCCAGTTTCTCGCACAGGACCAGCATCTCCTCTGCTGTCAGGGGCTCCAGACGGATGACCGGGGCCAGGAGGTCCCTCGCGCCGGGCCTTGAGAATTTGCCCTCTGAAAGGCGCGAGCGGAGCGCCTCATAGCTGTAGATCCCGCGCCGCCTGTCCTCAAGCGCCTGCGGTGTCGCCCCCATGAGAAAGCCCAGATAGCGCGCCTTGCCCTGCAGCGTATCGTTATACATGGTGAGCATCTTCTCGTAGTTGTTCTGACGCGTGATGGAGTTCGGGATCTTGAAGATGTTGACGAGCTCGTCGATCATGATCATCATGCCCGCATATCCGGCAAGGCGGAAAAACACCGCGAAGATCTTGAGGTAGTCATACCAGTCGTCGTCCGTGATAATGATGTTCACGCCCAGTTCCTCTCTGGCTTCCCTCTTGAGGGCATACTCGCCGCGGAACCAGCGGACCACTCTCCCCTTCCTCTCGTCGTTGCCTTCAATATACGCGTGATAGTAGGCGGAAAGAAGCTTTGCGAACTCGAAGCCATGCACCATCTCGCTGACCTGGGAAGTGACCGCGTAGATCTTCTGATCAACAGCTTTCGTAAGGGCGGGGTCGCCCGGCATAAGGCCGGTCTCCTGTGCGGCCTCCATCTGCACGTTGCTGATCCATCTGTCCAAAACGAGCGTGAGTGCGCCTCCCTCGGGCCTTGTCTTCGTAGAAAGATTGCCGATCAGCTCCCTGTAGGTCGCAAGTCCCTGTCCCCGCGTGCCCTGCAGCCTTCTTTCCGGGGAGAGGTCAGCGTCAGCGACGATAAAACCTCTGTCCATCACATAGTTCCTGATCGTCTGGATCAGGAAGCTCTTGCCCGCTCCGTATTTTCCCACAATAAAGCGGAACGACGCGCCGCCATCCGCGATGATGTCCACATCGTGAAGGAGCGCCTCGATCTCGCTCTTTCTGCCAACTGTAATATAAGGCAGGCCGATCCTCGGGACCACGCCGCCCTTAAGCGATACGATCACAGTCTGCGCGATCCTTTTCGGCACTTTTCTTTTTGTCTCTGTCATACTCTCACTCTCCGTCTCCTCCAAGCAGCAGGTCCAGGTCTTCCCTGTAGTCCTCGACCAGAGAGATCTCCTCCCCGTCACACGCAAGGACGTTGTCCCCGATCTCATCGAACAGTGCCTCGTTGATCGCGTCTGTGACGACGGAAGGCATACTTCGGCTGTTCCTGATCCGTTCTGCCACAGGCTCCCCGCGCATGACGGCGAGAAGGATCTCCCTGTGCGCCGCGTCGGGCAGAAGGAGCTCTGCTGCGGAAGGGCCTGCCATTACAGGACCTGCCATTACAGGGCCTACCATTGCAGCGCCTGCCGCAGGCGCCTCGCTATAAGAAGGGATGCTCTGCCCCCGCTTCTCCTCTTCTGCCGGGATGCTCTGCTCCTGTTTTTCTTCTTCTGTCAAAAGACTGTCCTGCGTGACGATAGCGTCGCGCCGGATCCTGTCGAGTCCCGTCAGGTCGATCGTGATCTTCGGCTTCGACGCCTCGAGGATCGCCGCCTGATCCGCCTCGATGACTGCCTCGACGTACGGCGTTACCCACTCCTCTTCTTTTTTCGCGCGCAGGTAATTTCCGGTCTTTAAGTACCTTCGCAGCAGACGGTCCGCTTCGTGGACGACAGCGTGGATCCTGTATTTGTCAAAATACAGGCTGTCGTACCTCTCTTCCGTCCATTTTCCGTCTTTGCAGACAAATCTCCTGCAGTCGCTGAGCACGTATTCCCTGTCCTCTTCCTTGCGGCCGCTGTAGTAGACCGCATTTGCCAGGGGATACCAGGGGAAAGCCTTCTTCCTGCCAAAGCAGGCCGTAAAGATATCCCATCCGTCCAGCTCATAGTTCCGCGAGAGGTCCCTCCATACCTCTGCGAGAAGGTGCCTGCCCCGCTCCGCCGCTTTGGTGACGATCGGTGATTTCTCTATTTTGCCGCCGGTCATGAACGAGAGCGCATCGAACAGCTCCTCGTCCGTGGAGTCCTGCGGGCGGCGCAGCACCAGGAGGGCTTCATCCCTCTTTAGAAGATCGGTGCCCACCTGTGACCGCACGTACTCCGCCGGGGCGTTATGGAGCACGGCGTACTCCGTCATCCAGCGGTGAAGATTTGCCCGCATGGAAGGATCGCCGATCCCGGAATCCAGATAGCCGGTCTCGAACGCCTTCATTTTCGCGAGGCAGTCCTCAACGGAATCCGTGCCGATCCCGTTGATCAGCTCGTAGAGATACAGATAAGCGAGCGATGTGGTGATGCGGCGGTACTCGCCCTTCCGCACATGCGCGCGCCATGTGAAGTAACCCCTCAGCACATTCACGTTCAGGTCGTGATAGGTCGTAAAAAAGCGGCTGAATTCACCGTTCCAGGGGGCGTCGTCCTCGTAGTCCTCCATGAACTTGCCCTGGATATAGAAGTTCCGGCTCCTGTTTTCGATAGTGCCGTCCCCCTGCCGGTAAAGCCTCATCATCTCCCAGATCTTCTCGGGGATCTCGTCGAGCCAGCTCTTACGGCAGGACCGGCCGGGGACATCCCTGTTTTCTCTTGCAGGGATCTTGATAAATGCTGAGCTTACTCCCTCCGCGGGCTTTTTTTCGTAAGCGCTGCGGTGCTCTTTAGCGGGCGCTTTCCCCGGGACATCCCGGTTCTCCCGCGGCGGTGGCAAAACAGTGTCCACGTACGTCTTTCCGCCTTCTGAAAGGCCCTTCAACCCTTTTAAGTGTTCGAGCTCGATCAATGAGGCGCCCCGGCCGTTCCGGCCCTTCAGACCGCCTCCTGCGCTGTCAGAGCGCACGCCCGCATCGCGCCTGCCCTCTTCGATCGCCCGGTCAAAGAGCCGGTATACCATATCAGGAACCGTCGTGTCATCGAACCGCACGCCGACCCACTTGACCCCTTTCATCCTAAAGGGAACGGACAGATAAGGGGCGTTTGTCTCTCTGAGGACCTGCCTCCCGCATTTGATATCGCACAGTTCTATTTCGTCCCCGAGCTCACCGTCCCACCGGCGCATCAAAAGAGCGGCCCATTTTCCGGTAAGCGGATCGTTCAGTACGGAAACCCCCGGGAAATCGGCCCATTTAAACTCTTCCTTTATGCGATATTTTGACTCGGCATACGCCGCCAGCTGCGACAGGTTCAAAAAGTTGTCCTCCGGTCAAGCCGAATTGGCTCTGACTTTGATCTAACCGATAATAAGTTGAATGCGGAATTTAATTCCGCACATTGAAAAACGCTGTAAATATGCGGCACTAACGTCCGTATTATGACTTTAAAACTTGTCTTTCAGCCGTTAT
>CACXMK010000085.1 GCA_902768735.1 uncultured Lachnospiraceae bacterium
CGATGCTGCGGAGCGAATATATGCCGTTTGCGGATATGTGGTTCGCGGGGGAGAGCGTCAACTATTATTACGGGGGACAGTTCTTTACGGCGTATCTGATCCGGCTATCGCGGGTCGGCGCGGGGGAGGGGTACACGTTCATGCGCGCGCTGATCACGGCGCTGAGCTTCATGCTGCCGTTCTCGCTCGCGTCGCAGATGATGCGGGACCGGGGCAGTGCTGACGGGGGGCGGTGTTTTGGCACGAAGGCGGGCTGGGCGTCGGATGGCGGTGCGGATCATGCCGGGGCGGAGCGCAAGACGAGTGCCCGGGCGGCGTTCGCGGAGAGGCTGAGCGGTCTTCTTGCCGGTCTTGCGGTCGCTTTCTGCGGGAACGGGCACTATATTGTTTACGGAGTGATCCTTTCGATCTGGAACGGGATCCGGGGCGTTGAATACCATTACTGGTTCCCCGATTCCACGCGGTTTATCGGCTATCATCCGGATGTGGCTGACAAGACGATCCACGAGTTTCCGGCGTATTCTTCGATCCTCGGCGATCTTCACGCGCACTATATCAATATCCTTTTCGTCGTGCTCGTGACGGCGATCGCCTACGCGTGGGCGAGAAGGGTGCTGGCGGAGAAGAAGGAGGGGGGGAGAGCGGTGGAGAAGGCGGTGCTTGCGCCGGAGGTGCTGCTGATCGGTGCGATGACGGGGATGTTCCGGTGGACGAATTTCTGGGACTTTCCAATCTACTATGTCGTGTGCGGAGCGGTACTGTTTTTTGTCAACCTGAAGTTGTACGAGGGGGACGTGAAGAGCTTCTTTGAAGTGATGCCCGGGCAGGCGGCGGTCATGTTCATCGCCGGAAAGGCGGCGGCGCTGCCGTTTACGAGCTCGTTCGACCAGATCTCGAGCAGCATCGGCCGGACGCACGCGCACTCGGCGCTGTGGCAGCTTTTGATCCTTTGGGGGATGCCGGTTGTGATCTCCGTGTGGTTTATCGCGGCACGGGCTGTAGAGGCGCATCGCGGGAGGCAAGCGGCGGAGAGTGCTGCCACTGTTGGGGCAGATGCCGTGCCTGGTGCCGCCGAAGGCGATGCAACAGCGGCCGCTGTGGTCAGTGATGCGGAAGCCGCCACTTCTAAGAATGCGGCGCCCGGGGCTGTCGGGCGGATCCTGGCGTTTTTCCGCGGGATGGAGCTGCCGGATCTGTGTGCGGCGGTTTTTGCTATGTGCGCGATGGGGCTCGTGTGGCTGCCCGAGGTGATCTACGTCAAGGATATTTACGGCGAAGCTCACCACCGCGCCAATACGATGTTCAAACTCACTTATCAGGCTTACATCCTGTTCGGGATCGTGATGGCGTATGTGCTGGTGCGGGCGATCGTGGCGAAAAAGAGCCGAATCAGCTTTGTGGGAGCTTGTGCGGGGATCTATGTTTTGGCAGTGATGAGCGGGTACACGGTGCATGGGTCCGGGGCGTGGTTCGGGAACGTTTTCTGGTTTGAGGACCGGGTCGGGGCGGATGCCGCGGTGTTTGTGGAGGAGAAGCTCCGGAGCGATGCCGGTGCGATCGAGTGGCTCTGCGCGAATGTGGAGGGGCAGCCGGTCGTGCTCGAGGCGAACGGGGACAGCTACTCGGATTACGGGCGCGTTTCCGTGGCGACGGGGCTTCCGACGGTGCTTGGGTGGTACGTGCACGAGTGGCTGTGGCGGAGCGACACGTATTTTTTAAAAGAACGGGCGCACGACGTCGAGCTGGTGTATACGGGGACGGACGCGGAGGAGGTCCTGGAGATGATCCGGAAGTATGAGATCCGGTACGTCTATGTCGGGAAGCTGGAACGGGAGAAGTTCCCTGCGCTCAATGACGGATTGCTGCGGGAGGTCGGAACCGTCGTGTACGAGGACGGGGAGACGTATATTGTGGAGATGCCGTGAGGCGATGTTGATCTCTACCTCTTGTTGATCTCTACCTCTGGGGTAGGGAGCGAGATTTTTGCGCTTTTGGCGTGTCTCTACCCCAGAGGCAGAGAAGAGGCAGAGAAGGGTGCATCTCTACCCCAGAGGTAGAGAAGGAGGTAGAGAAGAAGCGAAAGGAGAAGAGGTATGGCAACTTGGTATTATGAAGTCGTGAGCATTGACGGGGATTACGCGAACCTTCGCCGCACGGACATCCGGTCCGACGAGCTCAAGCTGGTCGCCCGGGCGCTGCTGCCGGCTGAGATCACCGTCGGAAGCAAGCTCAAATACGAAATGTTCCAATATGAGCTGATCGGGTGAGCGGCTGACAGATGAACAGGAAGATCATCAAAGTCGTGGCGGCGATCATTCGCAGAGGCGACAGCGTGCTCGCCACGCAGAGGGGCTACGGGGACTACAAGGATTGGTGGGAATTCCCCGGTGGCAAAATAGAGACCGGCGAAACGCCCGAAGCCGCGCTTATCAGGGAAATCAGGGAGGAACTGGACACAGAGATCGCTGTGGAAGGATTCCTGACCACTGTGGAACACGATTATCCGGAATTCCATCTTTCGATGGACTGTTTTTGGTGCAAAGTTGTTGGCGGGCGGCTCACTTTGCTGGAGCATGAAGCTGCGAAATGGCTGCCACTTGACGACCTGTGGCAGGTGGGCTGGCTGCCGGCGGATGTGAAGGTGGTGGAGGCGATCTGCGGGCAAGGGTGCTGAAATTGAAGAGGGCTGTGTTTTGGCAGAGATGGGTGAATCTATGATCACAACAAGAAGCGAGGCGCTCGAATACGGGCTGTCTTTTCCGGACACGTACCAGGAGGCGCCGTTTCATGACGAAAACTGGCAGCTGGTGCGTTACAAGGGCAACAAGAAGGCTTTCCTGTGGACTTACGAGAAGGACGGTTATGTGAACCTGAATCTGAAGGTGGAGCCGGAGAAGGCGTTCTTCTGGAGGGATATTTACAGTGCGGTCAAGCCTGCCTACCACCAGAACAAGCGGCATTGGATCACCGTCGTGCTGGATGGGAGCATTCTGGACAAGGATGTCAGGATGATGATCGCGGAGAGCTATGACCTTATCTCGGACAGTCCGGCGAAGCGGATCTACGAGGCGGTGAAGCGGATCCCGTACGGGCGCGTCGCGACTTACGGGCAGGTGGCGGAGCTTGCGGGTGACAGGAAGATGGCGCGGGCGGTCGGAAACGCGCTGCACAAGAATCCCGATCCAGACGGCATTCCGTGCTTTCGCGTCGTGAATTCGAAGGGGGAGCTTGCCGGGGAATTTGCCTTTGGCGGCGCTTGGGAGCAGGGGAAGCTCCTCGCGGCGGAAGGCGTCGAAGTTGTCGACGGCAGGGTGGACCTTGCGAAGTATCAGTGGGATGGGCGGTAGATGTCGTCCCGACCTCTGGGGTAGAGAACGATCTAAGCGTAAAAAATCTGCATCTCTACCCCAGAGGTAGAGGATACTTATGATATAATGAAGATGTTCCGTTATATCGTTCATGCGGGCGGGCGCGGAGCGCTTCGTGAAGCGGCGGCAGTCCGGCCGGAACCCGCATGGCAGCCAGTTTTTTGAAATAGGAGGATCTTTACAATGGCTAAAAAAGTATTACTCTTGTGCGGCGACTTTACGGAAGACTATGAGACAATGGTCCCTTTCCAGGCACTCGGCGTTCTGGGATATCAGGTCGATGCGGTCTGCCCCGATAAGAAGGCGGGCGAGACTGTGGCGACTGCTGTCCACGACTTCCTTGGCGAGCAGACCTACACGGAACTCCGGGGACATAATTTCGCGCTGACGGCGGATTTTGACACTGTCAAAACAGAGGACTACGAAGGACTCTACATCACCGGCGGACGCGCTCCGGAATATATCCGCCTGAATGCGCGCGTGCTGGAGATCGTCCGCGAGTTCTTTGCGGCAGGCAAGCCCGTCGCGGCGATCTGCCATGGACCGCAGGTCCTTGTCGCTGCCGGCGTTCTGAAGGGATACAAAGCTACTGCTTATCCCGCGGTCGGCCCGGATGTAACGCTCGCAGGCGCGACGTATGTTGAGGTACCCGTCGACCAGGCAGTTGTCGACAGGAATCTTGTCACTTCTCCCGCATGGCCCGGCGACACGGCGATCATCCGTGCATTCGCGGAGCTGATGGGAGCGAAGATCACGATCTGAGTCTGGGTTAAAATGATGGCGCTTGTGAGCGCTGACGTTGAGCCAGGGAGCATATCAAAGCCCCTGGCTCATTTTTTGCGACCTGATCTCTACCTCAGAGGTAGGGAACAACTTTGCGACCTGATCTCTACCTCAGAGGTAGGGAACAACAGAGGTAGGGAACAACAGTGGTCGATTTTGTGGTATTCTATTCTTAAGGCGTACATCTCTACCTCTGGGGTAGAGAACAGGCCCGGCAGGTGAAAACCGCATCTCTACCCCAGAGGTAGAGAACACAGAGGTAGAGAACACGCAGGAGGGACCCGCGATGTCGTTCAAGCTTCAGGAGTATATAGCACCGGATTTTACGAAGGATATTTTCAGGGACGCCCCGCAGGCGAAGACCGTCCCTGCGCCGATGGACGGCGTTGCGCCGGAGCACTATCACGCGATGAGCATCTTTCCGGAGTATTTTAAGGTCGGGGAGGAGTGGCTTCTGGCAAAAGAGAGCCGCATGGACTGCGTTCCCGTGCTGGAGGACGGCGAGATCAGGGTGCGGGAGTTCCGGAACCTGAAAAAAGGCGACCTCGTGATCTGCGGACGGACGGAGCGCTGTGAGGAGGGCATCTATCTGTGGCCGAAGGGGTTTGACGACCCGGTACAGGAGCGCGAGACCTTCGCGTTCCGGCAGGGCCACTCGCGGGAGAGCTCCTATTCCAGGGACTACGACGAGCTCTATGAGTTGCTCCGCTACGAGCACGATCACGGGAACATCCTTTGGGTCGTCGGTCCGGCGTTTACCTTTGATTACGATGCGCGCAACGCGTTCTCAAGGATCATCGCGGGCGGGTACGCCCACGCGGTGCTCGCTGGCAACGCGATGGGGACGCACGACTTAGAGGGCGCTTATTTAAGGACAGCGCTCGGCCAGAATATCTACACACAGCGCCACGAGCCGAACGGCCACTACAACCACCTGGATACGCTGAACAGGGTGCGCTATCACGGCTCTGTCAGCAAATTTATCGAAGAAGAGCATATCGAAGACGGAATTATCTACAGCTGCGAAAAATATGGGGTGCCCTATGTTTTGGCAGGGTCGATCAGGGACGACGGGCCGCTCCCGTGTGTCTTCGGGAACGTCTACGAGTCGCAGGACGTGATGCGCTCGTACGTGAAAAAGGCGACGACCGTGATCTGCATGGCGACGATGCTGCACTCCATTGCGGTCGGCAACATGACGCCGTCGTACAGGGTGCTGCCGGACGGGACGGTGCGGAAGGTGTATTTTTACTGCGTGGATGTCTCGGAGTTCATGGTCAACAAACTGACCGACCGGGGGAGCCTGTCGTCGGTGGGCATCGTCACGAACGCGCAGGACTTTATAGTGAATATCGCAAAGGGGCTGGGCGTGTGACGGCTTGCGGACCACAGGGAAAATCTCCGTGACGCAGCGAGCCCTGCGCCTGCCGCACGATTTGAGCCAAAGGGTCTGTCCCTTTGGCGCAGCACGAGGATTTGAACTATGATCGAAGTAAAAGGAACATTTAATACAGCGAAGATATTTACAGATACCTGTGACAGTGCGACAATTGCACAGGTGACGAATTTGATGAACCAGCCGTCGGTGGCCGGATCGAAGGTCCGTATCATGCCGGACTGCCACGCCGGCGCGGGCTGCGTCATCGGCACGACGATGACCATCACCGACAAAGTCATCCCGAACCTGGTCGGCGTCGACATCGGCTGCGGCATGCTGGCGACCAAGCTCAAGGAGCAGCGCATCGACCTGCCGAAGTTCGACAGCGTCTCCCAGGCGGAGGTGCCCGCCGGGATGCGCATGCGGAAGACCCCGCACACCATGGCGTCGGAGATGTCCGCGGACGAGCTCGCCTGCTACGGAAAGAGCGGCTGCAAGGTGAACGACGACGTGTTCCGCCTGAGCCTTGGCACGCTCGGCGGCGGCAACCACTTCTGGGAACTGGACAAGGACGAAGAGGGCAGCATCTGGCTCGTCGTGCACACCGGTTCCCGCCGCAGCGGCAAGGACGTGGCGGAGTACTACCAGAAGATGGCCTATGAGGAGCGCAACCTCACCGGGGCAAAACACAGAGAGCTCCTGCAGGAAAAGCGCCTGGCCTACATCGAGCAGGTAAAGGCCGAGGGCCGGCAGGAAGAGCTTCCGAAGCTCCTCAAGAAATGGAACGCCGCGCAGCCGAAGGCGGAGATCTCGGTGCCTTATGAGGTGGCGTGGTGCGAGGGGCAGTGTTTTGACGACTACATCCACGACATGAAGATCATGCAGGAATACGCGAAGCTGAACCGCCGCATCATCACGCATCTGATCTTAAAGAGCTGCAAGCTCCACGCGGTCGAGCAGTTCGAGACGGTGCACAACTACATCGACACGGAGCACATGATCCTGCGCAAGGGATCCGTGTCCGCGAGGGCGGGCGAGCGGCTGCTCATCCCGATCAACATGCGGGACGGGGCGCTGATCTGCATCGGCAAGGGAAATCCGGACTGGAACGAGTCCGCGCCGCACGGGGCGGGGCGCCTCATGTCGAGGTCGGAAGCCAGGAACAGCATTTCCATGAAGGAATACAGGGAGTCCATGAGCGGTATTTACACTACGAGCGTCAACAAGGCGACGCTCGACGAGTCGCCGATGGCGTACAAGCCGATCGACGAGATCATGGCGAATATCGAGCCGACAGCGGAGATCGTGTCGCATATCAGGCCGATCTACAACTTTAAGGCCGGGGACGAGGATTGAGCCAAGGGGACAGACCCTTTGGCGCAGACCGATTGCGTGCAATGTATATGAGCCAAAGGGTCTGTCCCTTTGGCGCAGCGGGGAGAAAGAATGAAGCAGGAGATTGAGCGGGAAATTGAATTACGGCGGCACCG
>CACXMK010000086.1 GCA_902768735.1 uncultured Lachnospiraceae bacterium
ACCCTCGACACCACCGAGCTGGAGGCCCAGCAGCAGGAGCTCCTTTCAGAGATGGAAGTGCTCAACGGCATGATCCAGCAGATGATCCGGCAGAACGCTACGGTCGCGCAGGACCAGACCGAATACAACAAGCGCTTCGATGCCCTCGGCCAGAAGTTCAAAGAGGCTGAGGCCAAAAAGGATACGGTCGCACAGCAGATCAGTGACATCCGGGACCGGCGCGGCACGATGGAGGACTTCCTCCGGATTCTCAAGCAACAGGACGGCGAGGTCACCGAATTCAGCGAGCAGTTCTGGTGCGGCCTGCTGGACTACGCCACGGCCTACGCGGATGGCCGCTTGACCTTTACCTTCAAAAACGGCTCCACCTTCGAGGGCTGAGCCGGACAGAAAGAATGCTCCCGATCATCGGTTTGTTTGCCGGTGACCGGGAGCTGTTTTATCGTCGCTCTTTAGCTATCCCAACTGATGTTGTCTTTGTCACGTCAGTTCAGGAATTATTCTTCCTCACGAATCGCGCCAACCGGGCATCCGTCGATTGCCTCCATCACCGCGTCACGATTCTCGTCTGTGGTGTCAGCATAAGCCTCTGCTTTGCCCGCATCGTTCATCTGGAAGATCTCCGGGCAGGTTCCTTCGCACAGACCGCAGCCGATGCACATATCCTGATCAACAAACGCTCTCATGGTCATACCTCCCTCTATTATTCCAGCGTCAACAAAAGCGCCATTTTGAACTTCTTGGTAGCTTTAACAGAGTGAAGACCTGCCTTTGCGAAGTGGAAGTTCTCGCCTGCCTTGATGGGGTGCTCCTTGCCTTCGTAACCGATCACGCCTTCGCCGTCCAGAGCAAAGATGATCGCCTCGCCGGGAGCCGCGTGTTCAGAAAGACCTGTTCCTTCATCGAAAGCCATGACGACGAACTTCATCTTATCGTTATGGACCACATCCATGTTGACGATCTTGCTGTCCACATAGGGGACAAGCTCTGCCAGCCGGAATACTTCGCCTGCTTTTACCGCTTCATTCATGGTATCATCCCTCCTGATCGATACTTCCGTATAGACTACACCTTCAGAACTTTTCATTCCCATCGGCGTATCCGTATATGTGACAATACTGTCTCCGGCTTCCAGCTTCTTTTGAAGACCGCCAGCTCCATAGACCTCCATACTGCCGTCAGCCACGATCAGCAGCTTGTGATACGGATAGATCTCTGCGCTTATATCCGTATTCCGGGCAAGGGAGAAATATGTGATATAGTTTTCTCCGCTGTGAACCTCTTTGGAGATCGTGCAGCCGGGAACCGGAGAATTCTCCTTTGCAATGGAGAAGACCTCTCCGACCTTTTCCTTCATAGCAGCCTCACATTAACCGAAAATAGCCTTGAGATCATCCTCGGCAGTGCCAGTCGGTCCAATGTTGTAGTTCTCTACAAGGTAGTTCAGCACATTGGGGGATACGAACGCAGGCAGCGTCGGCCCAAGCTTAATGTTCTTGATACCCAGGTACAGAAGTGTCAGCAGCACACATACAGCCTTCTGCTCATACCAGGAAAGCACGATGGACAGCGGCAGATCGTTCACGCCGCAGCTGAAGGCGTCCGCGAGAGCTACAGCAACCTTGACTGCGCTGAAGGCGTCGTTGCACTGACCCATATCCAGGATTCTCGGAAGTCCAGCGACAGTGCCAAGATCCAGGTCGTTAAAGCGGTATTTGCCGCAGGCAAGGGTCAGGACCACAGTGTCGGCAGGCGTGTTCTTGACCAGTTCGGTGTAATAGTTTCTGCCGGGTCTTGCACCATCGCAGCCGCCGACCAGCAGGAAATGCTTGATATCGCCGTTCTTGACGGCTTCAATGACCTTATCCGCAATACCGAGCACGGTGCCGTGGGCAAAGCCGGTCATAACAGTCTCGCCGCCATTGATGCCGGTGAACTGCGTATCCTCAGCATATCCACCCAGCTCCAGGGCTTTTTCAATCACAGGCGTGAAGTCCTTATCTTCGCCGATATGCACGATCTCCGGATAGGAAACGACTTCCGTGGTAAACACTCTGTCCTTATAGCTGTCACGCGGCGGCATCAGACAGTTGGTGGTAAACAGGACCGGGGCCGGGATGTTCGCAAACTCCTTCTGCTGATTCTGCCATGCCGTACCGAAATTACCCTTCAGATGGGGATACTTCTTCAGTTCCGGATAACCGTGAGCAGGCAGCATCTCGCCGTGGGTATAGATATTGATTCCCTTATCCTTCGTCTGCTCCAGCAGCTGCTTCAGGTCATACAGATCATGACCGGAGATCACGATGAACGGTCCCTTCTCCACTTTCAGCGGGACAGTAACGGGAACGGGATTGCCAAAGGTTTCCGTGTTGGCTTTGTCCAGCATCTCCATGCAGGTGAAGTTGACCTGACCGACTTCCAGCACGATGGGAAGCAGCTGATCCATACCCCAGTCTTCACCGATGGCAAAGAGCGCCTTGGCAATAAACTTATCGACTTCGTCACTGGTATATCCGAGGACTCCGGCATGATAGGCATAGGCAGCCATACCACGGATGCCGAAGAGGATCAGAGACTTCAGGGAACGGATATCCTCATCCGCGTCCCAGACTTTCGTCATGTCATAATCGTCGTTTCTGCCGCAAGGAGAACCGCAAGTCGTGCAGTTTGGCACGATCTTTTCCTTCTCCGCATGAACCTCGTCGATTAAAGCATTCAGTGTCTGTTCATTGAAGTTGACATTGGTGATGGTTGTGAACAAGCCTTTGATCAGAAGCTTATAAGTGTTCTCCGTAGGCTGGGTGTTCCCATCCGTGGTCCGGGCAAGGCCGATCAGAGCACCGGTCAGTTTATCTTGCAGTCCCGCGATATCATATTTCTTACCGCAGACACCTGCATTTCCTTTACAGCCGATTCCTCCGGCGGTCTGTTCACACTGAAAACAAAACATCTTGCTGTCCATGTTCGCTCCTCCTTATTCTGAGATAATGGAATAGTGGGCATCGTCTGAGGATGCCAGTGTATAATTCGTTCCTGCCAGCATGCCTTCCATGACGCTTCGTCTGATCGCGTAGTAAGGCGAGCTGTCTCCGTTCCAGTACTGTGCGTGAATGTCCTGCGTCATCTCCCAGGAGAGCTTCTCGGCAGAAGACTCCGTTACTGCGTTGACCCGGTCGCAGGGCATTCCGTTGACAAAGAAATCTTCAAAGGCTTTATAAACTTCCTCGGCAGTCTCAGCGGTCAGCGCATGTTCTTTCCCAGACCGCTCAGCGATTGCACAAAGATCTTCCAGACGTTTTTCATCTCCGGAAAGGATCTCTGTCACAAGGCTTGCATAGCGGGTTTCCGCATCCGTGATCTGAGCCTGCAGCCAGCCGTGGATATTGCCCTCATCGATCACAGTTTCCAGCGGAGGCAGCGTTTTGGTATAGGCTTCTGTGCTTGTGATCCAGCCGTTAACAGTAGCACAGTCTGCAATCTCCTTTGTCAGCAGCTCCTGATTTCCGATCTTGTTATACAGCCAGAAGTGGATCGGTCCTAAAAATGCACTCATGATTTAACCTCTGGCCCCTGCGATCTTTTCGTTGAGAGCCTTCACAACGCCTTCCGGATCAATGCCATGAACAGCGCAGGCGTTTTCCACGGACTCTGCCTGGGAAGCCGGGCAACCGAGGCAGTGCATGCCGATGCCAAACAGCACCTCTGCGGTTTCGGGATAGTTATTCACCAGTTCACCGACCAGTGTTTCTTTTGTAACGACCATATTTTCCATTGAAGAGATCCTCCTTCTTGTTTTTCTGGGCTTAGTGTACTATAATGAGATGCACAAGTATGTTGTAGCTACAACGAAAGAGGATGTTTTCATGAATTATTTTTTTCTTCAGAATACGCCGCTGTTCCACGGGATCAGGGAAGATGAGATTAAGGAAATGCTGTCCTGCCTCAGTGCACGGGAAAAAAACTATAGGAAAGATGAGGTCATTCTGCGTGCAGGAAATACTGCTTCCGAGATCGGCCTGGTGGAATCCGGAAGCGTCAATATCGTCGTCAACTTCTACTGGGGAAACAGCAACATTTTCGGCCATGTGGAAAAGGGCTCAATTTTCGCGGAAAACTATGCTGCCATTCCAGGGCAGGAGCTATTGTGCGACGTGGTTGCAGCAGAGGATTGTGAGATTCTCTTTCTGGACATGAACAAGCTGTCTACGACCTGCTCGAAAGGCTGCGCATTCCATAACCGGCTCATCCATAACCTTCTCCGCATCTCCGCAAAGAAGAATCTGGGATTGTCCACTCGTATGATGCACATTGCACCGAAAGCCATCCGGGACAGACTCCTGTCCTATTTGTCGGAGCAAGCGCTGGAGAACGGTAGCCCGCATTTTACGATCCCCTTCGATCGCCAGCAGCTTGCGGATTACTTGGGCGTCGACCGAAGCGCCTTATCCAATGAACTCTCCAAGATGCAAAAAGACGGTCTGATCGCCTACCGGAAAAATGAGTTCACTTTAAGTGAGGCGGTAAAGCAATGAGTGATATTCTTTGCAAGCGTGTTTATGAACAGCCTGATGTGACGGACGGTTTCCGCGTACTGGTTGACAGACTCTGGCCAAGAGGCATGAAGAAAGAAACGGCGGACATCGATCTATGGGCAAAGGATATCGCACCGTCGAATGAGCTCAGAAAATGGTTTGGTCATGATCCGAATCGTTTCACAGAATTCCAGTCCCGGTATCTGGCTGAGCTGTCTGCTAATCCAGATGCATCAGAGTTCTCCAGTATAGTGAAATCGAAGCTCTTAACGGGAAATGTAACACTCCTTTATTCGGCAAAGGATACCAAGCACAACAATGCTGTCAGTTTAAAAGACTGGTTAGAAAAAGACTTCGGGGCTTGATTGGCCTCGAAGTCTTCGCTTTCTCTGATTTCTCTTATTTGTTTTCACCGGCGAAGTGTTCTTTTGCGAATTCCATATCCTGCACCAGTTCCACTGTACCAAGATATTTGCCTGCACGGTCGCGGACCGCCATGTATTTCACTAACATCGATCTGCCGCCCTTTTCCATCCAGACAGGGACGCTGTCACGGCGGCCAGTACGGAAATCGTCGATGATCTGGCGAACCATCGGCTCGATCTTCGGCGGATGACAGGAGAAGACCTCTCGATCAATCGCCATACCGGGACGCTTGAAAACCTTCGAACCTTCGTTGAAGAAGCGGTTGATGTTCTCCGCATCCACAAAGGTGATTTCCATGGGAATCGTGTTCAGAAGCGCGGTCAGTTGCTCCAGCGTCATATGGCCGCCGGGCAGCACGATTTCTCCGGAGACAGCCTCTTTAACTGGCGCTGCTGTTTCCTCGACGGCTTCCCAGGCCTCGCTGCTCACACCGAAGCAATCAGCGTAATCTTTGGAATCGCGGTAAATGCCGCGCCATTCGTCTTCCTCAAAATTCACGGCGCAGATAGGAAACAGGATATTCTGCTCTTTATAGATCATTTCCTCAGCGCGTTTTAGCACTGCCTCCATCCGGGCATGCCATTCGCTGCCACGCTCTGTCTCTTTATCCAGCGCGCCAAGCTCATCGCGGATCTCATCGTCCACCGTCCACATGACGTCGGAGGGACCGGAGACGCCGTATTTCACCTTCAGAAGCGGATACAGCAGATCGCCCTTCTTGGCATAGTGGATGGAGAGTTCGCGAATCTGAGGGATGAGAGATCCGTCATGAGTGCTCTTGTACTGCTCAAGAAGCACGGAAAGCGCCTCATTTTCTTTTGTCAGCGTATGAAGCGGATGACCAGCAATCTGTTCGAGAGCTGCAGCTTTTACATTTTTGTCGCTGTAATCCTTCTTGGGATACGAATCCCGCTTAGCAAGCTCTGCCTGAATCTTCTGACGCTGCAGGGACTCCTCCACGGCCTTTTCCGCATTGGCAATCTGCTCCTCACGTGTCGCGCCGTGGAACAAGGCGGAATGGATATCGCAGAGACGCTGAACCTCGGAAAGTGGCGTGCCTTCCTTCATCAGCTCCTGCTCTGCTTTCATGATCTCGGCAGCATCCACTTCGCCGAAGTCACGAACAAAGTCAGCACGGACGCTCTCAAGATCCTCTCCAACACCCAGTCTGCGCAGATAGCTTTTCAGCTGCTCGGTTCGGTCATCGGACAGCGGAACTGCTGCCGGTGCAGCAGGCGCATCTGGGATTTTTATATCAGGCATATCGCCGATAAGCTCAAAACCATTTGCCACGAGCGATGTAACCACGTCCATCATGGAGATATTCTTCATCTTTGCGCCCTTTGGAATCGTCATGATCTTTCCGACAGAGTGAAGGACGGGCTTCTTAGTAATTTCGGTAAAACCGAGCTTTGCCATGATATCGATGAGCTCGGGGTATTGTTCGGTCAGTTCAAAAACTGTTTTGTTAAGGTCGAGTTTCTTTGCCATGGTAGATCTCCTTTCCTGTGATCTGTCTTAAGTATACATGCTTAGAAAGCAGATGTATGTTGTAGGTACAACGAAATTGTTGAAAAACGCACTTCCTTTAGGCCTATTTTTTCCATGTGATCTCATCACCTCAAGGACGATGTTTTTTCCTCTTCCCATGATACTCTCATAGTAGTCGTTGTATTATTCCTCGATTCCTTCATTCCTGAACTTGGCCAGCATCTCCAGCATGTGGATGCTGATCTTCTCCGGATCATTATCCAACCCTGCGCAGATGAGACGGAGGCCGTCCGGTGTCAGGACCCGGCCATGCAGCTTGTCGCGCTGGTATTGCTGGTAGGCTTCATATTCCTTATTTGTGATCTGCTTCATAGCGTCCTCCATAAACAAAAATAGCCGGGTTCATACCCGACTTCACAGGAGGGCTCGAACGAGCCCTTTTTGCCCGAAAAACGAGCCCTCGCAATTATGCCGCCGCTACCCGTATCAAAGACGTAGTGCAGATTTCATAGCTCGATCAGTTCACAAAGAAGTGCAACAACGGTGCGGGGCGTATAGAATTCTCCCTTGCCCTTGCCTTCCTTTAAAGCAAACTGACGGAGGCAGTACTCATACACTTTGCCAAACACATCTTTGTCGCCGCCGACCTGAAGATGAATACCATTAATCAGGTCAATTAAGGACGACAAACCGCTGGGGTCCATATGAAGCCGTGAATAGTAGTTGTCAGGTAATGCACCTTCCAGCGCCGGATTTTTCGCTTCAATCTCATGGAGCGCAGTATCAATTTTAATTGCAATATCTGCTTGTTTGGCATTCTCCATGATATAGGACCATCTGGCAGACTCAGGAATGTAGAAAACATTATCTTTGATGTAGAACGGCATCATCTCCAGAAATGCTTCCTGACCGTTCGCTTTCATCTGCGCACGATGCTCATCGAAACGGTCATTCGCATACTTCAGGAAGATCATGGACAGCACAACATGCTTATACTCGGCAGTCTCAATCTTGCCACGGAGTTTGTTTGCCGCATCCCAAAGAATCTGTTCAATGGGTTTTTGCTCCTTCGGCTTTGCTTTTCCTCTTGCCATTCTATATTACCCTCCAATTCCATTAGGCGGATCAAATATTCCATCATCATACTGGATTGTAGAACCACCTGTCTGCTTTGCATTTATTATCAAAAGTAATGGTAAAGATTCCTTCTGGCAAAACGATAAAAGCAAGATATGACGGATGATTCTAATTCCTCTTTAGCATAACATAATTTACAACTTTTCTCAATGAAGAAATGTTACTGCTTCCAGTGTGACAACGCTATCTTCCTCTTTGATTTGGGGATACTTGCCTGCGCTACTTCCTTTGTCGGATACAGTTTGCTTTGCCGCAGACGAAGCCATCCGTAACCATCCATACAGCGCAATGATCTCAAAACCTTCACCTCTCGAACCAAGCAACTGCCCTCAACAAAAAAGCTCCTCTTTGACACACCTGCGTAGCATAGCAGATTCCGTGTCCAATAAACCGGATTTCAACAGGATGGCCTTTTATAACTAACGCCCCCAATAATGTGGGGTTTCTCGCATTCGACCTGTTTCACGATACTTTTTATGCCAGATGTTGTAAAACAGAAGAAAACAATGTAGATAGATATCGCAGGCGAGTAGAAATGCACAGCTGTTGCTTTTGAATATAAGCAGCAATATGCTTCTGCCCACCAGCTTTCCTGTCACCCTTCCGGTGAAGGACAAGAACGGAGCGGAGCAGGTTGACCTGACCTATACCGTGGTCAACGGCAGTGACTTCACTCTGCCTCATACAGGCGGGGGAGGGCATACGGCATCTGTCCTGTTTGGATTTGTGATGCTGACCGGTCTATTCCTTATTATTTCAAAATCAAATCACAAAGGAGACCAATATGAAACGAGTTCTTTCCTTCCTGCTGTGCGTCCTGATGCTGACAGCATTGTGTGTCCCAACCCTTGCGGCGGACGCACCCACCATTGACACCAGCCGCAAGGCATCCCTGACCATCTACAAGTACGACATGACCACAGCGGCGGCTCACGGGCTGACCGACAGTGTCTACGTCTCCACCGGTCAGTCAGACGGCACAGCCGCCGCGGCCTTTGCCCCCTACGCCATCCCCGGCGTGGAGTTTATGACCCTCCGAGTGGGCAATATTGACACCTACGCAACCGGAACAGCCGCAAACCAGACCATTCAGGTGGTCTACGGCATCACCAACAAGGACTTGATCGCCGCTCTGGGGCTGACCAACGCCGATGTGGTGCTCGCCAAGGACGGGGTCAATTACTACGCCAGCGACCGCATCATCAAGGCGCTGTCGGACAAGCTGACCTCCAACAACACCTCCACCAAGGACAAGCTGGAAGCCATCATTTCCAAGGACGCAGGCTCCAAGGCTCTGCCCCTGACAGACAGCACCGGCAAGACCAGCGCTTCCAATCTGGAGGTGGGTCTCTATTTGGTGGTGGAGACCAAAGTGCCTGAAAACGTCACCTATACCGTTGACCCTTTTCTGGTCTCCCTGCCTACCACCGATCGCAAGACCCTCGACCATTGGTTCTATGATGTGACCGTCTACCCCAAGAACCAGACCGGAGAACCCACGCTGGACAAGGAAGTTGCGGACGCTGACCACGGCCTCAGCTTTACGGATGCCAAGGAGGGTTATGAGGACGTGGCTACCATCTCAGACAACGAGCTGGTGAATTACCGCATCCTCTCCACCCTCCCTCAGATCCACTCCACCGCCACCTATCTGACTCAATATGATTTTGTGGACACCCTGAGCAAAGGCATCGAGTACAACAAGAACGATGTGAAGTGCCGGAGCGTTGAACGGCACTAAGGCTGACGCTGTCTGGGAGTCCGGCTCTGAGTTCTTCACCGTCTCCTACGGCACTGCCGCAGATGACGCCACCACGATGACAGTCAAGCTGACCAAGGCAGGTTTGGCAGAGGTGAACAAGCCCGCCAGTTCCTCCGCCCAGCAGGGCAAATACTCCGGCTGGACGATGGTGATCTACTACAACGCCACCGTTCACGCTGATCAGCTGGTCACCTACGGCGACAAGGGCAACCCCAACAAGGTGGTGCTGACCTGGAGCCGCACCACAGACGGCTTCCGCAACACCAAGGAAAATGAAGCCAAGGTGTACGCCTACGGCATCGACCTGACCAAGGTACTCTCCGAGGGCGGCACGGACTATAAGGCTGTCCAGTTCATCCTCCAGAACAAGTCCAACGTGACCGGTGCGTTCTATCTGGAGGCAGAGAAGGCGGAGGACGGCATCTATTACATCACCGGCAACACAACCAAAGAATCTGACGCCACCAAGTTCTCTCCGGATGATAAGGGCAAGCTGGTCATTTACGGTCTGGAGGAGGACAGCTATGTACTCACCGAAGTACAGACCGCCAGCGGCTACACACTGCTGAAAGACAGCATCAACATCGTGGTAAAGACCGCCTACACCCCCGGTGACAAGTGCGGTACTCTGACTGCCAGCGCTACCGTGGACGGCGACAGCGTGAACATGGAGGCAGTGGGAGACAGCGCCAACGCTTTGGTTCCGCTGACAGTGCTGAACACCCGGGGCTTCGACCTGCCCAAGACCGGCGGTGCCGGAACGCTGGTCACCACCATCTGCGGCATAGGCATTTTGGCAGGTGTGATCGCTCTGGCAGTGATCGCCAAGCGGAAAGGTGAGGCTTAAGCGCAAAGGGGAGGGGTGGCTCCGCTCCCCCTTTCTCCGCCTGCTCAGCTACGTGCTGGCTGTGCTTTTGGGACTGGGGCTGATCCTGTACCCCCTCCTCAGCAACAGCCTCTATGATGCCAGACAGGACGGGGTGCTGGAGAAGTACCAAACCCAGCTTTCTACGGCTCAAAGCGAGGCAGAGCATCTGGCTCTGTTAGAGACTGCCCGGCAATATAACCGCCAGCTGGAAACCGGGGTGCTCTCCCTAAAAGACCCCTTTCTCACCCCCACCGTTGTGGATGAGGACGGCGCTCAGCGCTCCCTGCTGGATGTGACCGGAACAGGTGTGATCGCCACGCTGAATATCCCAGCCCTGTCTCTGTGCCTGCCGGTGTACTATGGCACGGAAACGGAAGTTCTGGAAAAAGGAATAGGCGTGCTGGAAATCTCCTCTCTCCCGGTGGGAGGAAAGGGCACCCACACCGTCCTCTGCGGGCACTCCGGGCTGTCCACCGCCAAGCTGTTCTCCGATTTAGAACTTCTGAAGGAGGGAGACTGGTTTTCAATCAATGTCATGGGAGATACCCTCACTTACATGGTGGACCAGATCACCACCGTCCTGCCGGAGGATCTCAGCCAGCTGGAGATCGACCCGGATGAGGACTACTGCACCTTGCTCACCTGCACCCCCTTTGGGATCAATACCCACCGACTGCTGGTGAGAGGAACCAGAATGGAGACTTCTGAACCTCTTCAGGAAACGGAAGAAAAAACCGCTGAGTCACCTGTGCAAAGCGTCTGGGTGAAGGAATACCTCAAATCTCTGGTGATCGGGCTGGTAGTGGTTCTGCTGGTGATCGTGATGATCTGTGTCATATCGGCAGTCAGGAAAGGTCGGCGCGCATGAAGAAATATCTTCTGCTCCTGCCCTTCCTCCTGCTGGGGCTGTACCTGACCTTCTACCCCCAAATCAACACGGTAGTCTATGACTGTCAGGCAGAACAGGCCATCACAGCTTGGGAAACTCAGGTGGAACAGGCCAAAGAGAGCAACAGACCGCATCCCGGCAAGGATGCGGTCTTGCTGTACCCGGAGCTTTATGAGGCGATGCAGGCATACAACCAGAAGATCGCTGATGAAAAGCAGAGCGGACTGACCTCTCCCAACGTTTACGAGGAGCCTGCGCTCTCCCTGTCCGACTATGGGCTTGATGACGATGCTCCTGTTGGAACGATCTCCATCCCGGCGATAGACCTGGAGCTTCCCCTGTATCTGGGCGCATCCAAACACAACATGACAAAAGGCGCCGCAGTGCTGGGACAGACCAGTCTTCCCATTGGGGGAGAGAACACCAACTGCGTCATTGCAGGGCACCGGGGATACAAGGGAATCCCGTACTTTCGAAATCTGGACAAGCTGAAGGCAGGAGATGAAGTCGTCATCACCAACTTCTGGGGGCAGATGACCTACCGGGTGGAGTCCACCGCCATTATCCAGCCAAACGATCTGGACGAAATACTGATTCAGGAGGGCCGGGATCTGCTGACCCTTCTGACCTGCCATCCCTACACGGTTGGCACGCAACGAATGATGATTATATGCAAAAGGATGAGTTAATTATGGAACTGGTATTTTTGATTTTCCTTCTGATTGGCTATATTGCCGCACTGCTCCTGTTGGGCATCTATCTGATTTTGCTCATTGCAGGAGGGATGTACTGGGTATGAAGCTGTTTTTGATCTTTCTCGCCGGGATGATGCTCGGCGGAACTGTGGGCGTATGCGCCATGTGCCTGTTCTTTGTGTCCAAGGAGTCGGACAGACAATGCCCGGATATTGATGATGAAATTGAGTAATTGAACAAGAAAGGTTGATTGAAATGGAGTATGAAAAGTTCATGATGAGCATCAAAGAAGCTGCTGAGCGCACTGGTTTGTCCTACTTCTGTCTTCGCCGGCTGTGCCTGACCAATCAGATTATCTACATCCGCAGTGGTGCCAAATACTATATCAACTACACAAACCTGCTGGTTTATCTGAACCGGAGCCACGAGGCAGAGCCTGTGTAAAGCATCCGTGCCGAATTGTGTGGTTCTCACAAAAGTGTCCGCTCTATTTCGTTAGGTTTGACCGCTGGATAAGAGACCGCAGTTCGGGTATGGTTGAGTTGAAATGATACAGATTGGAGGTTGAAAACGATGGCACACATTAAAAAACGGGGAGATTCCTACCTAATCCGTGTGGGATACGGCTACAACATGGAGGGCAAGCAGATCTCCAAGCACATGACCTGGCGTCCGCCTGCAGGCATGTCCAAGGCAAAGGCGGATAGGGAGGCAAAACGGCAGGCCGCACTGTTTGAAGAACAGGTAAAGACCGGCATGATGGTAGACGGCAGTATCAAATTTGCCGACTTTGCCCAGCGCTGGTTTCGAGACTATGCGGAAGAACAGCTCCGGCCGAGGACCGTGGCACGGTATCAGGATCTGATGGTACGGATCAACCCCGCCATCGGACATATGAGCATGAAATCCATTGGCCCGGTACAGCTGATGGAGTTCTATCACACGCTGACCGAGGTGCACAAGAACGGAAAGTTCTGTTGCAGGATCGACATGAAGAAGTACCTCAAGAAGAAACGTATGACGAAAGAGGAACTTGCTCAGAAATCCGGGGTCTCCCTGACGACGCTCTCCAGTGTATACAAGCGGAAGAATATTGACCCTGCTATGGCACAGCGGATCTCGGAAGCACTGGGAAAGCCCGTTGAATACTTCTTCGACCCTGCCTATGACGACAAGCCGCTGGCGCCCAAGACCATCCTCCACTATCATCGGCTGATCTCGTCCATCATGAGTACCGCCGTCAAGTGGCAGGTGATCGTTGCCAACCCCTGTGACCGGGTGGCCGCCCCCAAGGCGAAGCAGGAGGAAGCCGAATGCCTGGATGCTGAGCAGGCCCGGCATCTGCTGGAACTGCTGGACGGTGTGCCCATTCAGTACCGCACCGCGATCTCGATGCTTCTCTTCACAGGAATGCGGAGGGGCGAACTGCTGGGATTGGAGTGGAAGGACGTGGACTTCACCAAAAACATCATCTCCATTCGGCGCTCCTCTCTGTACCTGCCCAGCCGGGGTACCTTCGAGGACGAGACAAAGAACAGCTCGTCCCGCCGGGTGATCCGGGTGCCTGCCTCGGCGATGGAACTGCTGAAGACCTATCGGCACTGGCAACTGGAACAGCAGATGGGTGCGGTGGACATCTGGCAGAACACCGGAAAGATCTTTACCGCGGCAGATGGCACTCCTATGCACCCGGATGTGCTCTCCGGCTGGTTCCACGACTTCATCCGAACCACCGACCTGCCGCCTATCCATCTGCACAGCCTGCGCCACACCAACGCAACCCTTGCCATTGCCAATGGCATAGCAGTCACCACAGTAGCTGGTCAGTTAGGGCACGCAAGTCCGACCACTACCATGAAAATCTATGCCCATGCCATTCAGTCCGCTCAGGCCGCCGCCGCAGATATGATGGATGAACTGCTGAAGATGCCAACCTCCAAACCCAAGCGGGGAAGGCCCAGAAAGGCCATTTGATCCAACAGAAAAACAAACGACCGCCGGGTTTTTGAATTCCCTGCGGCCGTTTCCGTTTGATTGAAACTCATGAAAAAGTTGCAAAAACACCCAAAATTCGACTTTGTCCATTTATAACTTTTTAAGAGAAATGAAATTTCGGCCTGATTCAAGACTGATTTCGTTTCGCTCAAAAATAATGGACAAATAATGGACAAACGCCATTTCCGAAAAATGCAAATCACTCAAAAAGTTAGAAAAACACCGGAAAATCAGCGATTTTCCGGTGTTTTTGAGTTGCGGGGGAAGGATTTGAACCAACGACCTCCGGGTTATGAGCCCGACGAGCTACCGAACTGCTCTACCCCGCGATATG
>CACXMK010000087.1 GCA_902768735.1 uncultured Lachnospiraceae bacterium
GCAGCGTATTCTGCTCTTTCCAAAGAGATCGTGAAACGATTTGCTCCTGCGGTGACGCCTCTTGGATATCTTCCAATGATGCCCGAATGCTCTCTGGAGAGCAGGTATCTTGGACTTATAACCGCTGAAGAAGTTACGGATCTGCAGGAAAAAGTGCGGCTCCTGGCGGCGCAGGCTGAGAAATCCATAGACATTGACGGCTTACTGAATATGGCGCAGGGCGCACCGAAGATTTGTTATGAGAAACCGTTGCTGATGAGGCAGTGCGAACAGGCAGTGATCGCCGAACAGTGCGAACCGGTAGTGATCGCCAGACAGTGCGAATCGGCAGTGATCGCCGGACAGTGCGAATCGGCAGTGATTGCCGGACAGTGCGAATCGGCAGTGATTGCCGGACAGTGCGAATCGGCAGTGATTGCCGGACATCATGAACCCGTCCGTATCGCTGTGGCGAGGGACCGCGCATTCTGCTTTTACTACGAGGATAATCTGGATCTCCTGCGTGAGATGGGCGCGGAAATTGTTCCTTTCAGTCCGCTGTCTGACAGCTCGCTGCCCGGAAACATCGACGGCCTTTATCTCGGCGGAGGGTATCCGGAGCTGTATGCGGAGCAGCTCAGCGGGAATCTCGGAATGAGACATTCGATAAAGAAGGCCTTGGAACAGGGCTTGCCCTGCATCGCGGAGTGCGGCGGATTCATGTACCTGACGGAGAAGATTGGGGAGATGCCGGGGGTCGGTGTTTTGGCAGGGAAGTGCTATGATACTGGGCGCCTCTCGCGGTTCGGGTATGTCACGCTGACGGCCGGCGCGGACAATATGCTCTGCAAGAAGGGCGAGTCGATCCGGGCGCACGAATTTCATCACTGGGACTGCGAGGAGCCGGGGAACGCGTTCACGGCGGCGAAGGCGGGCGGCCGCAGCTGGGCTTGTGTCCACGCCGGGCCGGCGCTGTACGCCGGGTTTCCGCACTTTCACTTCTATGCGAACCCCGCGTTTGCTGAGAATTTCTATCGGGCGTGTGTGAACCGGAAACTGGCCAAAACACTGCCGGTTTGAGGACGGCTGAGGGTGATCCACCGTCCCTTAAGCGGCAAATTCTTCAGAAATCATTGAAAATGTCGGTTTGAGGACGCCTGAGGGTGATCCACCGTCCCTTAAGCGGCAAATTCTTCAGAAATCATTAAAAATGCCGGTTTGAGGACGGCTGAGGGTGATCCACCGTCCCTTAAGCGGCAACCGAGCCGGAAATAATAAAAAATGCCGGTTTGAGGACGCCCGAAGGCATTCCACCGTCCCCAGACCGGCAAATCAAACAGGAGAACCACCAACATGATTGACAACATCAACCCCGCCGACATCGAAAAACGCAGCTTTGAGATCATTTCAGAGCTTCTGGGCGCCAAAGAGCTTGATCCGCAGAACGCGCCGGTCGTAAAGCGCGTGATCCATACGACGGCTGACTTCGACTACGCCGACAACCTGGTGTTTTCCGAAGACGCGGTGGCAAAAGGCCTCGCCGCTCTGCGCGCCGGCTGCGATATCGTCACGGATACCCAGATGGCGAAGGCAGGGATCAACAAGACGATCCTCGCGCGGCTCGGCGGTACAGTCCACTGCTTCATGTCCGATCCCGATGTCGCCGCTGAGGCGAAAAAACGCGGCATCACAAGAGCTTTCGTCTCCATGGAGAAGGCCGCAGCCATCGGGAAACCGTGTATTTTTGCGATCGGTAATGCCCCGACAGCCTTGATCGCATTATATGACCTGATCAAATCCGGCAAAACAGCACCCGCCCTGGTCATCGGCGTTCCCGTAGGTTTTGTCAATGTGATCGAGAGCAAAGAATTGATTCTGAATATGAACAGCCATGCAGGTGACCAAACAGACGACAGTGTAAATGAACGATCAGGTGCCAAAACAGACATCCCCTACATCGTCGCAAAAGGTAGAAAAGGCGGCAGCAATGTTGCGGCAGCGATCTGCAACGCGCTGCTTTATCAGATTACCCGGTGAATGTGCGCGTCGGGCATGCGCAGCAGATGCACGCGCCAGGTATGCACAGTGAATGCACGTAACGAATACGCAGATAGTATACGGTGAACAGCTATGGAAGAGTACATCGTAAAAGACGGCAGGAAGCTCCGGCTCGGCTACACGACCGGGACATGCGCCGCGGCAGCGGCGAAGGCCGCCGCGTGGATGCTTCTTACGGGACAGAGAAAAGAGAAGATCGGCATCGACACGCCCAAAGGGATCCATCTGGACCTGGTCGTCCGTGAGATCACGATCGGCGGGAACAAAGTATCCTGCGCGATCGAAAAAGACAGCGGCGACGACCCGGACATCACGAAAGGCGTGCTGGTCTTTGCGACGGTATCGCTGACAGGAGGACCGGCCATCCGCATCGACGGCGGAAAAGGCGTCGGCCGCGTCACGGGGAAGGGCCTCGACCAGCCCGTCGGCGCAGCCGCGATCAATTCCGTGCCAAGGCAGATGATCCGGGAGAATCTCGAAGAAGTCTGCGAAACGCTGGACTATCAGGGCGGCCTTGACGTGGTGATCTCCGTGCCCGGCGGCGAGGAGCTCGCCAAGAAGACATTCAATCCCCGCCTCGGCATCGAGGGCGGCATTTCGATCCTCGGGACGACCGGCATCGTCGATCCGATGAGCGATAGAGCGCTCGTGGAGACGATCCGCCTCGAGCTCAGGCAGCGGCGTGAGAACGGCGCGGAGTATGTGCTCCTGACGCCCGGCAACTACGGCGCGGACTTTGTCAAAACAGAGCTCGCCCTGCCTCCCTCCTTCGCCGTACTTTCCTCCAACTTCATAGGCGATTCGATCGACATCTGTGGAGAACTCGGCTTCCGCGGTTTTCTTCTTGTAGGGCATATCGGCAAGCTTGTCAAGCTCGCGGGCGGGATGCTGAACACGCATTCAAAATACGGAGACTGCCGGATGGAGATCATTGCCGCGCAGGCGGGCGCCCTGGGGCTGCCTCCTTCAAAGATAGAGGAGATCCTCGGGTGTGTGACGTGCGATGGGGCTGTCGGTGTTTTGGCAGAGTGCGGGCTGGAGCGGCAGACGATGGACAGGATCATGGAGCGGATCGGGCGGACGCTTGCGCGCCGGGCGGGTGAGCTGGAGGCGGGGGCGATCGCGTTTTCGAAGGAGTACGGGGTGCTCGGGGAGACCGGCAACGCGCGCGGGCTGCTGCGGCGGGTCAGAGAGGAAGCGGAGCGGAACCGGGAGTAAACGCGGAACCGGGGGCAGGAGCGGACCGGGAATAAGCGCAGGACCGAGAGCGGAACCGGATTTAGGAGGAGCAAAGAGTGAAAATTCGCTCTGATGAGCCGATTTTTCACTCACAAGGTTTGCGTCGAAGCGCCGCAAACCTTGCGGATCGCATCAGCGAATTGGAGATTCGCCTCGCGGTCTCAGCGCAATGCGCTTCGACATGGAGGTAAGATGGTACATTTTGTGGGCGCCGGCAGCGGCGCGTTCGATCTGATCACAGTGAGGGGCGCGCGGCTCCTTGGCGAGTGCGACGTTGTGATCTACGCCGGATCGCTCGTCAACCCCGAGCTGCTTTCATATACGAAAGAGGGCTGCGAGAAGTACGACAGCGCGAAAATGACGCTGGAAGAAGTGATCGGGGTCATCCGGCGCGCGGAAGAGGCCGGCAAAACGACCGTCCGCCTGCACACCGGAGACGCGAGCATTTACGGCGCGGTCAGGGAGCAGTTCGACCGGCTGGACGCGCTGGGGATCGACTTTGACGTGTGCCCCGGCGTCAGTTCCTTCTGCGGCGCGGCGGCGTCGCTGAAAACGGAATTCACGCTGCCGGACGTGAGCCAGACCGTGATCATCACGAGGGAGGCAGGCAGGACGCCCGTTCCGGAGCGCGAGTCAGTCCGCGCGCTCGCGGCGCATCAGGCGACGATGGTCTTTTTCCTGAGCACTGCTTTGGCAGAAAAGCTGCAGGAGGATCTCCTCGCCGGCGGTTACGCGCCGGACACGCCCGCAGCCGTGGTCTACAAGGCGACCTGGCCGGAGGAGCGCGTGCTGCGCTGCACGGTCGCGACGCTGCACGACACCGTGTCAAAACACGGACTGACCAAGACGTCCCTGATCATCGTGGGCAACTGCATGGGCGACAGCTACCGGCGGTCGCTTCTGTATCACCCCGGCTTTACGACGGAATTCCGCGAGGCGAAAAAATGAAAACAGCCGTATTTGCATACAGCCGGAAAGGCTGCGAAACTGCCAAAAAAGTGAGAGAATGCCTTTCATCGACGGAAGGTCCCTTTGTGGCGGAAGGCGCTGCGGCGACACCGGGCTCCTCAGACCGGGAGCTCAGGATGTACGCCGTCAAGCGGATCTGCGGAGACGGGTTTGCTCCGATCCGGAAGCCTTCACTGCCGTTTTATGGGGAACTATTTGATTGGGCGGACGCCATGATCTTCGTCGGAGCGAGTGGAATCGCGACTCGTGAGATCGCGCCGCATGTGAAAGACAAGAAATCAGATCCCGCCGTCATTGTGATCGACGAGCGAGGGAAGTATGTGATTCCTGTTTTGTCGGGGCACATTGGTGGAGGAAATGCCCTTGCCCGTCTGCTGTCGGAGAAGCTCGGTTCCATTCCTGTGATCACAACTGCGACAGACATAGGAGGCCGGTTTTCGGTCGATGCCTGGGCTGCGGAAAATGGATTTTTGATCGATGACATGAGCGTTGCGAAGGCGGTTTCGGCGAGGATCCTCGAGGAAGATGTACCTCTCTGCAGTGAGTTTCCGATCACTACGGCGCTGCCTGCCGGGGTGTTCGTGGCGGAAACCGGGGGATCCGGCGAAAACGAGGCGACCGGCGATACTTGTAAATCCCGCGAAACGCGCGAACCCGGCAAAACACACGATCCCGGTATCTACATCGGCTACAGGCTCCGCAATCCATTCGATACCACTTTGCACCTGATCCCCAAAGCCCTGCAGATCGGGATCGGCTGCCGGAGAGGGACTTCAGCGGATGAGATAAGAAAGTGCGTCGAGCTGTGTTTTGACCAAAACGGGTTGGACCTCAGGGCGGTCTGTTCTGCCGCGTCCATTGACCTGAAGGCGGAGGAACGGGGGCTTTTGGAATACTGCGCAGGACAGGATTGGCCCTTGGAATTCTATAGCGCGGAGGAGCTGAACGCCGTTCCCGGAGAGTTCACGAAGTCCGACTTTGTGCGGGATGTCACCGGTGTTGACAACGTCTGCGAGCGGGCGGCGATGGCCGGCGCGGAACGGCTGATCGTCCCCAAAACAGCGATGAACGGTGTAACTGTCGCTGTCGCGGTAAGAAAAATGGAGGTGCGGTTTGGAGCGGCGCCTGCAGGGCAGCAGGAGTGCACGGAAGCGGTGCCGACCGGGCAGCAGGAGCACACGACAGCGGCGTCGGACAGTCAACGGCTAAATTCCGGTAAGCTTTACGTGGTCGGCATCGGCCCCGGCAACTACGAGAACATGACCGTTAAAGCGGATCGCGCTCTGCGGGCCTGCGATGTGATCATTGGCTATACGGTTTACGTAGAACTTGTGAGGAAGTGGTATCCGGATAAGCAGTACCTGTCCACCGGAATGACCAGGGAGACGGAGCGCTGCAAGATGGCGCTGGAAATCGCCGGATCCGGCAAAACAGTCGGCATGGTCTGCTCCGGTGACAGCGGAATTTATGGCATGGCCGCGCTGATTTACGAGCTCAGGGGCGACGTCCCTACCCCAGAGGTCGAGGAGCGCGTGATCCCTACCCCAGAGGTCGGGGAGCGTGTGATCTCTACCCCAGAGGTCGAGGTGATCGAGGTTGAGGTGATCCCCGGCCTCACGGCTGCCTGCAGCGGAGCTGCCCTGCTCGGCGCGCCGCTCACGCACGACTTTGCCGTGATCAGCCTGAGCGATCGCCTGACCCCCTGGGAGATGATCGGGAAGCGGCTCGCGGCTGCGGCTGCTGCGGACCTGTCGATCGTGCTCTACAACCCCGCCAGCAAAGGACGGCCCGACCATCTGCGCCGCGCCTGCGACATTCTTCTTGCCCATCTGCCAAAAAACAGACCCTGCGGAATTGCCCGCAAAATCGGAAGGGACGGAGAAGAGACGCAGCTGATGACGCTCGCGGAGCTGAGGGACGCGGAGGTTGATATGTTTTGCACCATTTTTATCGGGAACCGGGCGACGAAGGAGATCGCCGGGAAAATGATCACGCCGAGAGGGTATCGAGATGTATAAGATCTGTATTTTTGCAGGGACGACGGAGGGGAGAGAGCTGGTCGAGTTTTTGGCCGGGCAGCCCGTCGCCGTCACCGCGTGCGTGGCAACGGAATATGGGGAGACGCTCCTCCCGGAGGCGGCGAACGTGGCGGTCCTGACCGGGCGGCTGACGGAGAGGGAGATTTTGACGATGCTGGCCGGCTCGCGGTTCGATCTGGTCGTTGATGCGACGCACCCGTACGCGGTCGCGATCACGGAGAGCCTTAAAGAAGCGTGCCGGACGACCGGGACAGAATATCTGCGGCTCCTGCGCAGGGCGTCCGACGTCGCGCCGGATGCGATTTATGCTGCCGATGCCGACGCAGCGGTGGACTTCCTGAAGTCGACCACCGGCAACATCCTCCTGACCACCGGCAGCAAGGACCTTGCGAAATTCGCAAGGCTTTCCGGTTTTTCGGAGCGCGTTTACGCGCGGGTCCTCCCCGTGCAGGCGTCTCTGGAGGCGTGCCATCAGGCAGGCCTTTCCGGCGCGCACATCCTTGCCATGCAGGGACCTTTTTCCGAGGAGATGAATCTCGCGATGCTCCAGCACGCGTCCGCTTCCTTCCTTGTGACCAAAGATGGCGGAGAGCCGGGCGGCTTCGACGCCAAGATCTCCGCTGCCAAAACAGCGAAC
>CACXMK010000088.1 GCA_902768735.1 uncultured Lachnospiraceae bacterium
GACCTTCGCGACTTCGGAAGCAAGGCGACCAAGGGTCATATCAGTAGCGTCAACTACATACCATTTTCTCTCGATCTTTGCTGCGCTAGGCATATAGGTATTCATCTTCTATCCTCCAAATCATCAGTTAACCGTAATGGAATCATTATTTGTATAAAAAACCATTTTTGTGCGATTCGCAGTCGGCCGATGATCCAAAACCGGGGAGTTTGGTCGCCAAAAAAGCGCACTTCATCACCGTCGCACCCGAATATTATAGAATAAGGTTTGACACATGTCAATCCATTTTTTTATTGTCCGAAATCATTCAGGATCCGGTACCTGACCAGTGTCAGGCCCTCCGGAGGCGCTGTCGGTCCGGCCTTTTCCCTGTCGCACGCCTCGAGGATCTCCTTCACCTGCTCCGGTCTCATCGCGCCGCGCCCCACTTCCATCAGCGTCCCGGCGATGATCCGCACCATATTGTACAAAAAACCGGTCCCGCTGACGCGGATCACGATCTCTCTCGGAGAGACGTACCGTGACGCGGTCTGTGTTTTGACACTGCTGCTGTCTGCCGCCGGCGCGCCTTCTGCCACCTGTTCCGCGATCCTCTCCTCTTCGCAGGGCCGCTCGATCACTTCGATCTCTGTGACCGTCCGGATCGTTGTCTGAGCCTGCGTATGCACGCTGCAAAAGCTCTTAAAATCGTGCTCCCCCACTAGAAACGCAGCCGCCTCACGCATCTTCTCCACATCGAAAGGCGTGTAGGAATAATACGCAAACCGGCTCCTGCGAGGGGACGGGAAGCGGGCGTTGTAGATGACGTAATCGTACGTCTTGACCGTATCACAGAACCTGGGATGGAAGTCCGCCGGCACTTCGCGCGAATCGATCACGCGGATCTGGCCCGGAAGACGCACATTCAGCGCGTTTGCGAACTTCTCCGAAGGAATGCGGCTGTCTGTGTCAAACACAGCGAGATTGCACAGCGCGTGCACTCCCGCATCGGTGCGGCTCGCCCCGCTGACCTCCGTCTCCGTTCCCGTCAGGTCCGCGAGCGCTCTGTTCAGTTCCCTCTCGATCGTCGGGACGCCGCTCTTTTGCGCTTGAAATCCCGAATAGCCGGTGCCGTCATAGGCGACCGTGAGCATGATCTTCTTCATAGAACCTCTCTCACAGGGCAGTTTTTACTCACAAAAAGATCCTTGTCAAAATACAGACGACAAAAAACGCGAGTAGAATGAAGTAGGCAACGCGGTCCTTGGCGCAGTAGACCAAAGGCTTCATCTTCGTGCGCCCTTCTCCGCCGCGGTAGCAGCGCGCTTCCATCGCCATCGCGAGATCATTGGCTCTGCGGAAAGCAGAAATGAACAGCGGGACGAGGAGCGGGACGAGGCTCTTGATCTTTTTGACGATGTTTTTGCTCTCAAAATCAGCCCCCCTCGCGATCTGCGCCTTCATGATCTTGTCCGTCTCCTCCATGAGGATCGGGATAAAGCGCAGCGCGATCGACATCATCATGGCGATCTCATGGACCGGGACATGCACTTTCCGAAGCGGTTTCATCAGTGTCTCGAGGGCATCCGTCAACTGTGTGGGCGTAGTCGTCAGCGTCATGATCGATGAGCCGAGGATCAGAAGGCTCAGCCTCAGCGCCATTTTGATCGCGAAGGAAAGGCCTTCCCTCGTGATCTTAAAGATCGAGAACTGCCAGATAACCTCGCCGGGCGTAAGAAAGAGGTTGAAGCACACCGTGATGAGGAGCAGGAACAGGATCGTCTTCATGCCCCTTACGATATAGCGGAACGGCACGTTGGACAGCTTGATCATCACGAACAAAAACATCGCTGCCAAAAGGTATCCCCAGAACGATTTCACGACAAAAAGGGAGATCAGATAAGTGAACGTGCCTACCAGCTTCACTCTGGGATCGAGCCTGTGCAGAACGGAATCTGTCTGATAGTATTGACCGAGTGTAATGGAATCAAACATGAAGTTCCCTCCGATGCGCCAGGATCTCCGCCGCCGCTTCTTTGACTCTCAGGACATCCGTGTTCACGTCAAGCCCTCTCTCTTTTAACAGCTTCATAACATAGGTGATCTGCGGCGCTGCCAGCCCCAGATCCTCGAGCTCCTTCACATGCCGGAACACCTTCACGGGCTCGTCGTCGTACAGGATCTTCCCGCCGCCCATGACCATGATGCGGTCCACATAGCGCGCCACGTCGTCCATGCTGTGGGAGACGAGGATGATCGTCATGTTCCGCTCTTTTTTCATTTCGGCGATGAGGCCCAGGATCTCGTCGCGCCCTCTCGGATCAAGTCCCGCCGTGGGCTCGTCAAGGATCAGGATCTTCGGCCGCATCGCGAGCACACCGGCGATCGCTGCGCGGCGCTTCTCTCCACCGGACAGGTCAAAGGGGGACGCCTTATAAAGCGATTTGGACATCTTCACACTTTCCAGGGCTTCGATCGCCCTGCTGCGCGCCTCGCTTTCGCTAAGCCCCAGGTTCTTTGGGCCAAAACACACATCTGTGATCACGTCGACCTCAAACAGCTGGTGTTCAGGGTACTGGAACACGAGACCGACATCAGAGCGGAGCTTTTTCCTGTCGAATTTCTCGCCGTCGATATCCTCGCCGTTGTAGTAGATATGTCCGGAGGTGACTTTCAAAAGCCCGTTCAACGTCTGCACGAAAGTGGACTTTCCGGATCCGGTGTGCCCGATCAGCCCGATGAACTGGTCGTCAGGGATCTCCACGCTGATATGGTCGAGCGCCCTCACCTGCATCGCCGTCCCTCTCTCGTAGAGGAAACAAATGTCGTCAACTTTGATCCCCATCGGCTTCCTCCTTCTCTCCGGCGGCTTCAGGCGCTCCGAGCAGCGCGTCGGCCAGTTCCTCTTTGGTCAAAATACAGTCCGGGATCGCCAGTCCGGCTTTCCGGAGCTCATGTCCCAGAAGCGTGACCTGCGGGACGTCCAGCTGGAGCTCTTTCATCCTCTCCACCTGGCAGAAGATCTCTCTCGGCGTCCCCTGCATCGCGACCACGCCCTTGTCCATGACAAAGATCATATCCGCGTCTACCGCTTCTTCCATATAATGGGTGATCAGAATGACCGTGATCCCCTTCTCCCTGTTGAGCTTCTTCGCAGCCTTGATGACTTCTTTTCTGCCGTTGGGATCAAGCATCGCGGTGGGCTCGTCGAGAATGATGCACTTGGGCTCCATCGCGATAACGCCTGCGATCGAGACCCTTTGCTTCTGTCCTCCGGAGAGGCGGTTGGGCGATTTCTTTCTGTGCTCCAGCATTCCGACCGCTTTGAGGCTCTCTTCCACGCGGGTCCAGATCTCCTCCGTCGGCACACCGATATTCTCAGGCCCGAATCCCACGTCCTCTTCGACCACCTGCGCGATGATCTGGTTGTCGGGATTCTGAAAGACCATGCCGGCCTCCCTGCGGATCTCCCAGAGGTTCTTCCCGTCACTGGTGCTCATCCCGTCGACCCAGACTGTTCCCTCCGTCGGGAACAGCAGCGCGTTGAGGTGCTTGGCGAGCGTCGATTTTCCCGAGCCGTTGTGCCCCAAAATGGCAATGAACCGGCCGGGCTCCACGTGCAGGTCAACGCCGCCTATCGCGCGGACTGTACCTGCGACGTTGCCTTCGTCATCTCTCTTGATATAATCGTGAATCAGCTTCTGTATTTTGATCATTGGCGTGAACCTGTTTAACAATAAAGAGCCTCCGAGAATACTCCCGGAGGCTGATAAATCTTACTCTGATCAGACAAACTCAAGCACGACTTCCATCGCGCCGTCGCCGCGTCTCTGACCGATCTTGATGATCCTTGTATAGCCGCCGTTACGGTTCGCATACTTGTTGCCGTACTCGTTGAACAGCTTATCGACAAGATCGACATTCTTGGAGTTCTTTCTGCGGGCTTTGCCGTCAGCGGGAACTTCCACGACAGGATACAGATAGCGCATCAGCTGTCTTCTGGCATGCAGACGAGCGGGAGAATCCTTTGTCACCTTCTTCTCAACAGTATCGAAAACAGTGACCTTCTTGCCGTCGACTACTTCCTTGACGCGCTTGCCGTCTTTGTCCTTGCGGGCAACCTTAGCCTGAACGGTGACTTCTTCATAGTCATCCTTGTACTTGGCAGCCAGGGTGATCATGGGCTCCACGATCTTCTGGACTTCCTTCGCTCTGGCCTCAGTCGTGACGATCCTTCCCTTGTAGATCAGGGCTGTCACCTGGTTGCGGAGCAGGGCCTTTCTGAGTTTGGTCTTTTTGCCGAGTTTTCTGTACATTGCCATTTTTATTTTCCTCCTTTATGACAGCGCCGGAGGGGACACTCTTCGGGATTTACCCCCCTCCGGTTCGCGGATCTCCCGCTGCCGTCGACCGCCTCGCACTCTTCGGATTTACCTCGGCGGAACTGTGTCAAAATACTGTTTACTGCGGAACTTCCTCGCTGTTGTTGAGGGAAAGTCCCAGCTCTTTGAGCTTTTCAAGAACTTCCTCGAGAGACTTGCGGCCGAGGTTTCTGACCTTCATCATCTCATCAGGTGTCTTGTTGCAGAGCTCTTCGACGGTGTTGATGCCTGCTCTCTTGAGGCAGTTGTAGGAACGGACGGAAAGCTCCAGCTCGTCGATGCTCATCTCGAGAACCTTTTCTTTCTGGTCGTATTCCTTCTCCACCATGATCTCTGCGGTCTTGGCGTTCTCGGACAGGTCGATGAACACGCTGAGGTGCTCGCTCAGGACCTTCGCCGCAAGGCTGACTGCCTCGTCGGGGCCGATCGTGCCGTTTGTGGTCACATCCAGTGTGAGTTTGTCATAGTCGGTCTGCTGTCCCACGCGGGTATTCTCAACAGTGACATTGACTCTCTCCACAGGTGTATAGATCGAATCAACAGGAATAACGCCGATCTTTGTATCGGGTGTCTTATTCTTGTCGGAACTGATGTATCCTCTTCCCTTTGTGATCGTCAGCTCGATGAAAAGTTTTGTGTCTTTTCCGCTGAGTGTCGCGATCACGAGGTCAGGATTCATGATCTGAATATCCTGGTCGACCTGAATATCGGATGCGCGGACAATACCTTCGCCCTCGTACTCGATGTAGGCGTTCTTGGGCTCGTTTGTCTCGCTGATATTCTTGATGGACAGGCCCTTGATATTCATAATGATCTCAGTCACATCTTCCTTGACTCCGGCAATAGCGCCGAACTCATGCTGCACGCCATCGATCTTGACCTGGCTTACAGCTGCACCGGGAAGCGAAGAAAGCATGATTCGTCTGAGGGAATTTCCAAGAGTGATGCCGTAGCCTCTCTCAAGGGGTTCCACAACAAATCTGCCGTACTTCTTATCATCGGAGATCTCGACGACTTCGATGCTCGGTCTTTCAAAATCAAACACGCGAATATCCTCCTTTGTACGGCTTATCGTCTGCTGCTAAGTAAGAAGAAGCTGCCGGCACGTAATGCGCCGGTCAGGCGCCTGATCCATTACTTGGAGTACAACTCGACGATGAGCATCTCATCTACAGGGACATCGATCTGTTCCCTGCGGGGAAGTGCGCTGACCGTACCCTTCAGGGCTTCCTTATCTACATCGATCCACTCGGGAGTCAGCCTGCCTGCTGTCACTTCCATGATGTCCTTGAAGCGCTGGATGGACTTGGAGCTCTCCTTCACCTCGACAACATCGCCTGCTTTTACGCGATAGGAAGGAAGGTTGATGCATCTGCCGTTTACGAAGATATGCTTGTGGCCGACAACCTGTCTCGCCTCACGTCTGGTTCTCGCAAAACCCATGCGGAAAACGACGTTGTCAAGACGGCTCTCGAGCATAGTCATAAGGTTCTCACCGGTCATGCCCTTCATCTTATCAGCCTTCTCATAGTAATTTCTGAAAGGCTTCTCAAGGACGCCGTAGATGAACTTAGCTTTCTGCTTCTCACGAAGCTGAAGGCCATACTCACTGAGCTTGCGGCTTCTGCGGATCAGAGTCCTCTTGGACTTCTTGTCATAGCCGAGGAATGTGGGATCGAGATCAAGAGATCTGCACCTTTTCAGGATTGGTGTTTTGTCAACTGCCATTGATGGCTCCTTTCTGTCACGGTCTTTGCCGTGATATGTTGTTTACAACACGCATTGCGTGCCTTCATCCAAAATAATAATGGTAACGTGTAAAAAACTCAGACACGGCGTCTCTTAGGCGGACGGCATCCGTTGTGAGGGACGGGGGTAACGTCGGTGATGGAGATGATCTCCAGACCGTTTGCGTTAAGTGCGCGGATCGCGGCTTCTCTTCCTGAACCAGGTCCCTTTACAAATACATCGACCGCTTTGAGTCCATGGATCTGCGCAGCCTTAACAGCTGTCTCTGCTGCCATCTGTGCTGCATAGGGAGTAGATTTCCTTGAACCTTTGAATCCAAGACCGCCTGCACTTGCCCAGCTCAGAGCGTTGCCCTGTGCGTCTGTCAGGGTAACGATGGTATTGTTAAATGAAGACTGGATGTGCGCCTGTCCGCGTTCAACGTTTTTCTTGACACGTCTTGCAGCTTTTCTTCTAGCTGCAGCATTCTGCTTTGCCATA
>CACXMK010000089.1 GCA_902768735.1 uncultured Lachnospiraceae bacterium
GGGACGGTTCCAATGTCATTTAGAGTGTGACATTGAAATCGTCCCCTTGACACTGAAAGGGTGTGTACGATCAACGGGGGCACGTACTCCCCGATCATTTATAAGCAGAAATCCGAACGCGAGGAGTTCTCAGATGAAAAACACAGATAACACAAAAGAAAGCTTCTTGGAATTCATAGAACGCCATTTTTCCATGACCGCTGCGTCTCCGGAAAGATGCTACATTCACCTGCTCGGCAAAACACTGCTTGACTTCAGCCTGGAGGAGAAGTGGATCGATTTTCAGTTCATTGTGGATGAAAGACATGTCAATGTGATCGGTACAGCCCATGGCGGTATCATGGCCGGCCTTGCCGATGAGTGTATGGGATTTGGAGCCGCTGCCCTGATCGGACTCAAAGATGAGGTCGTGACTACTTCCGATATGCAGTTTAACTGTATGAAGCCTATCTTTAAGGGAGATGTGCTTCGCATACATATGTGCCTCCGGCACATCGGAAGACGTTCGGTGATCGCAACGGCTGAGATCTTCCGGGGGGAAGATCTTGTTTTTATGGCAACGGAGAATCTTTTCCGCATTCCGAGGGACAATGTGGCTTCCGACAGCATGATCTTTAAATAACAGCATGATTTTAAATAACAGCATGAGTTTAAATAAGGAGAAATTGACAATGAAGAAGTACATTTCTTTTTTTCTGATCGCCGTTCTCTGTTCTTCAATTCTTGCGGGATGCGGCGGCTCCGGCAAATCCGGATCTGCCGGCACTGTTTTGCCAAAACAGACCATTGCAAACAAGCTCCCGATTACGGCAAAAAACTGGCAATCGGGTGCTTTTAAACCAATACGGAAGGCAATGGCAAGCGACAGTACTATAAAATCCCGCTAAAAGTCGAACCTATAGTAAGTCAAATAGGTTCTGTGATAAACTGGAAAAAGAGGGACAAGGGCCCGCAGCATTGAGTAAGCAAATTCGGCCTATGATCGTGATCTAAAGAAAGGAACTGCAGAAAATGATCGAGATTTACGGTATGCCTTCATGCCCTTACTGCGAGTTTGTGCAGCAGAAGATTAAGGGAAGGGAAAATGAGTTTCAGTTCATTGATATCGGCGAGAACATCCGCAACATGAGCGCTTTTACGAAACTTCGCGACACGAACCCTGTCTTTGACCGCATGAAAGCGATCGGCGACGTCGGAATCCCCGCGTTTGTGTTTGAAGACGGCAGGGTATCTATTGATCCGGCAGACGCGGGACTGATTGAGTACGGCTCACCGGAAGCCTGCTCCATTGAAGACCATAAAAGCGGAAGGAAAGGCTGCTGATCCGGGCTGACTGCAATATAAGCAGGAGAGGAGCAGGATACCGGCAGCCGTCAGGAAACTGATGAAACAGGAAACGATCATACACCCGATTCCCCCTCTGTACAAAGAGGATTCCAAAATATTGATACTCGGCAGCTTTCCTTCTGTAAAATCGAGGGAATCGGCATTTTTCTACGGTCATCCGCAGAACAGATTCTGGAAAGTGATGGCGGCAGTTTTTGAAGATAACGTGCCGGCCGATGTTCCGCAGAAGCGGGATTTTCTGATCCGGCATCAGATCGCGGCGTGGGACGTGATCCACTCGTGCACGATCCGAGGCTCTTCAGATGCGAGCATCAAAGATGTAGTGCCCAATGACCTGACAGTCATTTTGGACCATGCTCCGATAAGAAAGATCTTTGTCAATGGAAAGACGGCAGAAAAAATGTACCGCAAATATATCGAACCGGTCATCGGAAGGCCAGCGGTGTGCCTGCCGTCGACGAGCCCTGCCAACGCGGCGTGGAATTTGGAGAAGCTTACAGAAGCTTGGAAAGCAGTAAAAAGCTGACCGCGATTTACGCGGAAGGAGGTATTTATGAAGTTTAGAAAAATGATCAGCCTTGGCCTGGCATTGGTCATGCTCGGCACATGTGCCGGATGCGGAGCCTCGGGCGCAAGTTCGGCGGCACCCGCAGCAGAAGCAGCACCCGCAGCAGAAGCGGCGCCCGCAGCAGGAGCAGCATCTGCAGCTGAGCAGACTGCTGAGGTAAAAGGAGCAGAGGGAGAGAATGCTCAAGAGAAACAGGCAGACGCTGTGGCTCAGACAGCAGAAGGAGCATCAGATGCCGCTTCCGGCGGGGAGATCGCGGCTTCCGACATATCTGTCAAGTGGGAAGACAGCCGTGTCTACCGGGGAACGTCGCTCGGATCTTATTTTCCGATCACCACATACGAAGTGAAGGGTTATGAGGATGTTCCCTTCATCAAGGCATCGGATTATCTGAATATCATCACCAAGGGACGCGCCAAGTGCAGCATGGACGGCGGCGTGATGAAAGTTCTGCACAATGGCACGCAGTCAGTTATTGACTCTGACGCGGATACGATCCTGTTTGAGAGTCCTGCCGGATTCCGGGCAGTCGGCGATGTGAAAGGAGCTATTGTTGAAGAAGACGAGTTCAACGTGATCACCTGGTCGACCAAGAACAAGTCCACTGAGACGGAAGTGAACCCCTACACGGTCGAACTGAAGAACTATCATATGCCGGTTATCGCGTATGAAGGCGATATACTGCTTCCTTTCCTTGCTCTGCAGAACACGTTTGGAGCTATGCAGTTCAGCGATAATAATCAGCTCGTTTATAATGGCAAGGACTACTTCAACATATACAAGGCACAGAAGTTTGCGCTCGAATACAAAGAGGGAATGAACGCGGCTAAGCAAACACCCTATTTTAAGGCCATCTATTCCGGGCCTTTCAGCGAGATGGACAAGACGACTCAGGCCTATGCCGATTACGGTTATTATTCCATCTGCCTGCTGCTGGATCTCGTTTTTGGCCACAAAGAGGAAAAGGATATCACGACTTTTGACGAATACTTTACACGTATGAACGCCAAAAAAGTGCTGACATCCACAAACCCCAGCGCGGCGATGACTGCAGAATTCCTGCTCTTCTATTATATGTTTGACTCCGGACATGACGCTCTCGTAGGCACGGATTCTGTGTTTAAGACTGCGGGCTTTATGGATCAGGAAACAGTCAACTCTGTTGTGGATGATGTAAAGGATTCCGCAGAAGGACAGCAGCTTTTCGGTGAAGAACAGGAAGTTCCGACCGAACCGAGCGAGGACCAGCAGGCAGCTATTCTCGGAATGCTTATGGAAAAAGGGCTCAATATCCCGGAGACCGCTCCCCAGATGATCTGGATGTACTATATGGGATTAAGAAAGCCTGAAGAATTGGGCAAGCAGGGAATCCAGTATTCCGGCGATACAGCTGTGATCTATTTCAGTGGTTTTAAGGATGATACAGCCGAAAGAGAGAATTCCTATTATCTGGAGCCGATCACAGAAGAGGATTCCGAGACGAGCAGCTTTGCTTTCTTCTACAACTGCTTTAAGGAACTTGAGGAGCATGACGAGATCAAGAACGTCGTGATCAACGTTGCCTCCAACGGCGGAGGCGCGGCTGCCGGCCTGGTATCTGTTCTGGGATTCCTTTCCGGGGACGGAGAAGTGAAGCTGACAAATCTGGACACGCTGACAGGCAGTTTCAGAGAGGAATGCTATCATGTAGACACCAATGTCGACGGTATCGCGGATGATCAGGATGGATTTGGCGGACAGTACGATTTCTACATTTTGACCAGCGGAGAATCCTATTCCTGCGCCAATGCGCTTCCCTATTATGCACAGAAGTATGGTCTTGCCAAGGTCATCGGAGCGAAACCGGGCGGCGGAGACTGCTGCGTAGGGAGCTTTGTTGACGCGTACGGACGCGTCGGAGCTTTCTCCGGAATGCTCAAGCTCGGTATGATGGAAAATGGTGAATTCATATCGAATGAAAAAGCTACGACGCTGGATTACGACATGATGCCTGCGATCATTGATGTGAGCCTGGTACCATGGTTCGAGGCAGATGGAATTGCAGAGGCAGTTCACAACTATCAGAACGGCGAGACGGCAGCTGTTTACAGCGAGGAAGAGGAGGCGAATGCCCTGTCCGCGTTCCTGGAGATGCTGTTCGCGCGCATGGCGGTAAACGGCGGAGCAGACGCAGATGTGGCAGCAGAGGGTGCAACTGCGCAAGCGGCTGAAGGCGGAAACTGAACTATTCTTTGCAGACAAAAAAACGACCTCTGGGGTGGTTTTTCCCCCAGACAAAAAAATGACCTCTGGGGTGGTTTTTCACCCCAGAGGTCGTTTGTCTTAACTGCAGTAGATCTCGATGGCTTTGGAAGCAAACACGGCTGTACCTTCACCTCCAAAGCTGTCTATATTCCGGGTAAAATCACCACCGCCGGCGTACATCTTTCCCAAGCCGCTTAAGATCTCTTTCGAGCAAGTATACATGTGTTCGGTAATATACTCCTGCAGCTTCTTCACCAATGCCTGTGCCTCGCCGGATGCCGGATCAGAATCACGGATTGAGCCAAACTGCGCAAAGAGATCGATCAATCCCTGATAGATTTTCTGATCTTCTTCTTTTGTACGTCCCTTGGATTTTTCCTCGTATTCTTTATAGGCGGGCGTTTTGCCCCAGGAAGCTTTTGCCTGCGCTGCATATTCGTCTATTTTTTTTGTGTCAAATGCGTCAAAGTTCAATTTTTTCACCCCCATTAGTTTTATTCCTTTTGCAAGGTCAATCAGGTTCTCAATGTGTTCTTTTTTCAGCTTCAGGAGTTCGATCTGCTGGCCAAGCGCCTTGCTCCTGTCAAAATCGGGACTGCTGAGAATTGTTTTGATCTCCTTTAGAGGAAACTCCAGTTCTCTGAAAAGAAGGATTTGCTGCAGGGTCTCCAAAGATGCATCGTCATACAGCCGGTATCCTGCATCCGTGTACTTTGTCGGATGGAGCAGCCCGATCTTGTCGTAATACTGCAGGGTGCGTATACTCACGCCTGTCAGCTTGCTTACTTCGTTCACGGTCATCATAGTTCGTTACTCCTTTTCATCTGGTAAGGTTACTATAAACTATGACGTGACGTAGGGGTCAATGCCTTTTTTAACAATCTTCACAAACGACCCCAGAGGTCGTTTACCCCACCGTTAACTCACGAGTATTGTGCCTAAATTCGGAGCGATGTGCAGCGGCAGCGGTGTTATAGAATTGTTTGATGAGATAGAAGTGATATGATTAAAAAGCCGGGAACAGGATCGACACTGTTCCCGGCTTTTTGCCTGCCATTTAATTGCCTCATGTTCCGTTGTGGTCTGTTCCCATCTTAACCAGATAGAATGCATATCCTCCCAGAACGACGAAGATCACAAAGAGATTCATCACCATTTCCATCTGTGGGCTAAAGCTCCCGCCTGCTTCGAATACTTTGAGCGCATTATTTGCGGAATGGAAAAGGATGCACGGGACCAGTGATTTTCCATAATAGAAGATCAGCACGAGCACGAAGCCGACCAGAACGGCAAATATGATCTGGACCATGTTTGAAGCAGGATCCTTTCCGCTTCCGTTGAAAAGATTAACAATGTGCCCAATGCCAAAAGTCAGCGAGGAAATGATGATCGCTGTTTTCAGGTTATCCTTTTCCATTGCCCGGAATAATAGCCCGCGGAAAATGACCTCCTCCAAAAAACCGACGCAGCACATGCTGATCACAAACAGGAGTGCATCCGGGAATCCATATTGCAGCCCTATCCCGCCCCATAAAGCGGTCGAAGCGATAATGACGAGCGGCAGGTAATACAAAAACTGTTTTGCAGGAACTTTGGGCCTGCAGAAGCCGAATTTTTCGCTCAGGTTATTGCTGCGGATCCAGAAATAAAGGAGCAGAGACATCACAATATGCAGCACAGCCGTTGCGGATTTCACTATGCCGACGGACAAGGAAAGCTGATCCGCATAACTGCTCAGGACAACATAGGCAACGATCCACAGGACAGCAAAAGTGATCTCGCTTTTTTGATACAGTTTAGTCATCACTATTTTTACCTTTTCTAATTCCTTTCTCGATCATAGTCAATGCTTTTCGAATTGCATCAGGATTATACGTCATTCCGTTGTTTGCGACCAGGCTGGCGTACCCATGGACAAGAGCTGCCAGAGGTTCAAAAAAGAGAGCGGCGTCTTCCATCGACAGTCCTTCTTCTGTACTAACTGCTGTAAGCAGGTCGGCTGTTTCCGGGGCTTTGATCAAATCTTCCAGACGCAATCCCGAAAATCGGCCGGATTGAAAAAGGAATCGAAACAGCTGCGGTTCTTCTTCTGCAAACCGGATATATCGCATTCCTATCTCTAAAAGATCTCCGCCTGCCAGTATGTATTCGCTGTGGGATGCATCTGCCTTCTGATAAACCAGGTCTCTCAGCATGTCAAGATTAGGGAATTGATACATGATGGGCTGGGTAGAGCATCCGAGAAATGCGGCAAGATTTCTCGCTGTCAGAGATTCATGACCTTTTTCCCTGATCAGTTGAAATGCGCCTTCTATCATTGCATCTCTTGTTGTTGTAGGTTTTTTGGGCATTGAAGTCACCTCATAATACTATAACACT
>CACXMK010000090.1 GCA_902768735.1 uncultured Lachnospiraceae bacterium
GCAGGGCTCGGACTGTATCTGTTCATCCGGGGCGGAATGCCGGACTATCTGTTCTTCCGCGTGCCGTTTGCGTTTCTGGACTACGACAAGGCCGCTGTGCTTGTAATTGCTGAAAACCTGCTGATGCTGTCCACATGGGTGCTGATCGGAACGCGGGCCGCGCAGCTTTGCAGAACTTTGGGCCGGTTAAGCGTATCAAAAGAGAACCGCCTCGTGCCGGTCGTCTGCATAATGGCAGCGGTTATCATCGGCATGCTGTTTGTGCTTGCCGGTTTATCCGCAGGGAAATCCACGTCCTTTGGAAACGCGGACTGGAGCGCACCGCAGGAAATGAGTACGACATCATTCTGCTGGGCTATCCGAACTGGTGGGCTTCCATTCCGATGCCGATCGCTTCCTTCCTGGAGGAATATGACTTTTATTCCGTTATCGGTGAAGGACTTTCGGTCCATTACTCCGGCGGCGCATCCCTTTCCTCGGATGTGACAGAATGGCTTAAGACAAACGGTATCAGCTCGGAAGGAGTTTATAAGAAATGAAAAAGCCTTTATTATTTACCGCGATTTCTCTTACAGCGATCCTTCTGCTTGGCGGCTGCGGAGGAAGCAAAGCGGCTGAAGCGGGCGCGAGCGCGCAGCAGGCGGCAGAAACAACGGATTCAGTTGCGGCTGAAACAAATGAAACTGTTGAAAGCGGAAACGATGCAAGTGTTCCCGCTGAAACAACCGCCGGAAGCGTGTCCGGGAATGCTTCCTCTGAAAACACGGCTGTTTCCGGGGCACCGACCGTATACTTTACGTCCGACATCTCGGCGGAAGGACTTGTCAGGATCTACGAGGCACTCGGCTGGACTCCTTCCGGAAAGACCGCTGTCAAAATATCGACCGGCGAACCGCCCGCAAGCAACTACCTGCGTCCTGAGCTGATCGGGGACCTTGTTCAGAAATTGGATGGAACCATCGTGGAATGCAACACGGCCTACGGCGGTTCCCGCGCCAGTTCTGCCATGCACAGGCAGGTGGCGGAAGACCATGGGTTTACGGCGATTGCGGATTTTGACCTGATGGACGAGGAAGGCGAGGTCGAATGGCCTGTGACCGGCGGCAGAAGGCTGGACAAAATAATCGTTGGCAGCCACGCTGAGAACTATACAGATTGGGTGATCCTGTCCCACTTTAAGGGGCATGCCATGGCCGGATTTGGCGGCGCGATCAAGAACGTCGGTATCGGCATTTCTTCTCCAAGTGGCAAGGTCTATGTACACAGTGCAGGAACAAGGACCAGCGGCAGCATTATGCACAGCGACCAGGACGAGTGGCTGGAGGCGCTGGCCGAAATGGTAAGCGGCTTCCGCGATCATGTCGGCGAGGAGCACATCATCTACATCAATGTGATGAACCGCCTGTCAGTGGACTGCGACTGCGACGGGAATCCGGATGAGCCGGACATGCATGACATCGGGATTTTGGCAAGTTTTGATCCTGTGTCGCTGGACCAGGCCTGCGTGGATCTGGTTTACCAGGCTCCGGACAGTGAAGCACTTGTGAACCGGATCGAGAGCCGCAGCGGGATCCATACGCTCGAGCACGCGGAAGAGATCGGCCTGGGCAGCCGTACCTACGAATTGGTTAGTATTGATGAGTGAAGTATTTCATATAATTCGCAGAGAATTTGTTTATATCTGGTACTATTTTGACCTGCAGCTGAGGCAGATCTTCAAGTACTGGGTTCTCGGCATGGCGATCGGATCTGCGATTTCCGTGTTCGCAAAGGACAAAATACACGGGCTCTTTGCCGGGCTTCAGGGAAAAAAGCTCGGGCTGCTGGGCATCATTCCGGCCTGCCTTCTGGGGATCGCTTCGCCGCTTTGTATGTACGGGACGATCCCCATCGCCGCGTCTTTCCGAAAGCATGGGATGCGGGAGGACTGGCTTGCCGCGTTTATGATGGCGTCGATCCTGCTCAATCCCCAGCTCATCATTTACAGCGCGGCGCTTGGTCCGAGGGCACTTGTCGTGCGTATTGTCTCATGCTTTTTGTGCGGCTGCGCGGCAGGGCTGCTGGTGTTCGCGTTCTATCGGGAGAAGGATTTTTTTGACTTCGATGGATTCTCCGAGCGCGGCAGCCGAGACACGCATCCGAATCTTCTGATCCGGTATCTGCTGAATTTCTGGAGAAATGTCAAGGCGACCGGTTTGTATTTCCTGGTCGGTATTCTGCTGTCGGCGCTGTTCCAGCGCTATGTGCCGCAGGAAATTATGGTGAATGTGTTCGGCGGAAACGAGGCTTGGGGTGTGCTGATGGCTGCCACGATCGGTGTGCCGCTTTACGCCTGCGGGGGAGGGACGATTCCGCTCCTGCAGACTTGGCTCGCGGGCGGTATGAGCATGGGTTCTGCTGCTGCGTTTATGATCACGGGGCCCGCCACGAAGATCACTAATCTCGGCGCCCTGAAAATCGCCATGGGCTGGAAGAGGTTTGCTATATATATTGTGTTTGTAATGGCGTTCGCTTTCGGATGCGGATTGATAGTGAATATTTGAACCGGAGACCAACTGAACCAAGGTAGCTGGTCCGCATGAGGGATTTATGTCATGAAACTAATAGAACCGACAATGGAATATGACAGACAGATACAGGCATATCGCCGGGAATTTTTGGAAGCGGGAGGCTCGATGGACGGCTGCGGCTCGCTTCGCAGATTTGAGACCACGAAGGAATGGCTCGACCAGGTCGAAGCGTTAAAAAGGCCGGAGACAACGCCTCCGCATTGGGTGCCCAGCACGCAGTATATATACGTGCGGGAATCCGACAACAAAATGGTCGGCGTGATCCAGATCCGGCACTGCTTCAATGAATTTCTGGAAAAATATGCTGGCCACATCGGATATTCCGTCTGTCCGTCCGAGCGCAGAAAAGGCTATGCGACGCAGATGCTCAAACTGGTGCTGCCGGAATGCAAAGCGCTTGGAATAGACAGAGTCCTGATTTCGTGCGTACAGGGAAATGAGGGCAGCAAGAGGACGATCCTCCATAACGGCGGAGTTTATGAGTCCACGGTCTTTGAGCCGAAAGAGGGAGTTCACCTGGAACGGTACTGGATCGATATCCGTGATAATTGACTGCAGAGGAGAGTGACGATCCGGCATTTGACCCGCAGTGTGTGATTGATGAAAAAACAGAGTAAAGGAGCCCGTTCCATGACCTTTCAGACGATTTTCCTCATCGGAGCAGTTCACTAGGAAATGAAGAACATGGTGAAAACAAGTAAATTAATTAAAACGAGCAAATTCATATCGATGATTTTGCGGCACAGGCCGGGAATCATTGGCATCACTTTGGACGAACACGGATGGGCGGATGTGCAGGAACTGATCAACGGAGTCAACAATTCTGACGGGCACACACTGGATCTGGAGACACTTGAAGAAATCGTCCGTACAGATGAGAAGCAGAGGTATTCCTTTAACGAAGATCACACGCTGATCAGGGCGAATCAGGGGCACTCCATTCCGGTGGATGTCGAGTTGGAGGAAAAGGTGCCGCCGCCTATGCTTTGGCACGGGACGGGAGAGAAATATGTCCCATCAATTGATAAGCAGGGCCTGATTCCGAAAGGCCGTCTGTATGTACACCTTTCTTCGGACACGGAGACGGCGAGAAAGGTGGGAAGCCGGCACGGGAGACCTGTGATCTATGCGATCGACTGCCGGAAGATGTGCGAGGACGGATATCGGTTTTATTTATCAGCAAATGGCATTTGGCTGACCAAGTCTGTTCCGCCCAAATATATGCGGAAAGAGAGTAATGGGTGAAAGGAAATATATGAGATTATCAAGCAGGAAGCTAAACTACAAGAGCCTTCCCAACATCCGTGATCTGGGCGGGATGAGAACCGTTGACGGACGACAGATCCTATCCGGGAAGCTGATCCGCAGCAGTCATCCGTATTAAGTCTTCAGTGATGCAGTCGCTTTTTTGCAGCCGCATGCATCTTTTCGCGAACGCCGGCGGCAAGTTCATTTTCTTCAGCGGAAACGGAACCGCTTCCGTAAACCATCCTGTAGTAAGCATCGAATACTCTCTGAATATCAGGCCGGAGCGCTTCAGGCGCCCTGGCGATATAGTCGGATAAAAGGCCTCTGTCGGCAAAGTCCTCTGCGGACTGCCGGCGGATGCCTTTTTTGATCATGTCGACATCCATGGCGAGCTTCTTTTCGGGTGCGGCGCGCAGGTAGCGCAGCCTGGCAGCTGCAAGTGTTCCCAGGATCAGCACAGCGAGAGTAGCAAGTATGCTGAGGACGGTAGGCAATGCGACCTTCAAAGCTTGCTCTAAAGTCATACCCGACAGACTGCCGGAGGCTCCTTCATCGCCGGGAACACCCGGTATTTGCGCCGTAGCCGGGACCGGCGGGACATAAGCGGATCGTGAGTCATTTCGGGCAGCGGCAGGCTTCCTGTGCCAAGTGTACTCTTCGGCAGTTCTGTACGCGCTGGTCGGTTCAAAGGGCACCCATCCGACACCTCGAATATACGCCTCAGGCCAGATGTGCGCGCAGTCCCCGCTTACTTCGTAAGCATCCGCTTTCTCGAAGGGGTACACATAGTGGTATCCTGAGACAGCCCGGGCAGGAATTCCCGAGAGCCGCAGCAGCATTACCATCGAGGATGTATAATGCACGCAGTAGCCCTCTCCGGTCTCAAAGAGAAAACGGTCAGCTATGTCGGCCATTCCCGCGGGTGTGCTCATCGTCGAAAGCGGGTCGTGTCCGCCGACCGCATCCGTCTGATAGGAGTACTGCCTGAGATAGCCCTCGATCACCCTGCACTTGTCATATTCCCCCTGTACACCGCTTGTGATCTGATACGCCAGCTCCTGCAGCGCGGCACTCACGCCGTCCGTGCTGAGATCAGCGGCACTATAAGTCTGTTCAGCGACTTCTTCATACGCATCCCTGGTCAAAACACTGCCGAGCTCCACCCCGTACAATTCCAAGAAGTAATCGCAGGCCATATCGTATGTGAAGGAGCCATCCTGCCCTGCATCGCCTGTGTTCTCGTAAGAGAGGGCCCCATCCCGCCCCTCATCCCCGGCTTCCCTGATGAGTCCGGCCAGGTAAGGACTTCCGTAGTCGATATCGAGATAGCGGGCAGTAAGCCGGTACCCCTTTTTGTGCACGGCATCATTTTGAGAGCCTGCGTCATGAACGGACCCGCTGCCGGCTTTAGAGCCATCATAGATAAATAGCGCATTCACAGGCGCGATCTCATCGGCGGTATTGAGATAGGCGTATTCCACCTTCACTTCAGACAATTGCGAGAAAAGCGCGGCATATTCTCTGTCCACATCGTTGGCATGCAGAAATCTCAGAAAGCGGATCAGCTTCGCCTTGTCAACGCCCGCTCCGCCTGCGAGGTAAAGCGTCCGACGCACCCTCATGACCTCGGAAGTCTCTTCGTCCGTGTATTCGTAATAAGGCTTCTGCGAAGTCTTCACGATGATCTCGGTGCGGCCTGAGCGCTCTATTTTGCCGCCTGACACCTCCAGGGAATGATATCCGGTGGTGTAGGAGCCGCCCCATATGGACGACAGATAGTAGGCTGCGCTGTCAACCATATCCTGAGCCCTGTGGAATACGCGCCCGCCCGCCTCGGCGACCGGAGTCCAGTTGATCGGGTTATGACTCATGGGAAGCATAGCTACAAGAATGCCCAGAAGCACAAAATAAAAGAAGGGGAAAGCCTCTCCGCTGCACCTGAGCAGGGGCTTTTCAAACAGGAGCTCCTGCAGCGATGCCAAAGTGAGAGTCACAAGAGAAACGAACAGCAGCTTGTCCGAAGCATAGGCCCCCTGCAGCACATGCCTGCCAAAACAGAGATAGACCGCAGCGGCATCCGCCAAAAAGACACCGTATAACAGCATCTTTTCTATGTGCGGGACAAGGTTAAAAAAGAGTCTGGCCGCGACAGCCGATGCCACGGCGGCGGACAAGAAGAGAGGGGCGTCTGTCTTTTGCAGAAGGAGAAGCAGGAGCGCTGCCGGAAGCAGCGGAAAGAAGGATGCTGCTTTCCCGCGCACGATCAGAGAAAAAGCGTGCTCGAGGAGACTGTAAAAGAAATAGACCAGGACAGCAGTCAGCGCGAAAGGGCCGCGGGGGAAAGCAGCGCCCCCGGCGGCCTGATACGCTTCGGTGCAGATCATGATCAGAGAAAATACAAAAAGAAGGGCGCGGAGCTCAAGCGATAATAACGCAGTGATCTTCGCCCGGTCCGGGATCTTCTCTGATAAGAATCCAAGTATCCTTGTCATACGTGCTCCTAATGCCTGCCGTCAGTTTCCGCATCTCATTATAATCATTTTCGGAATAGTAGAAGATGCCGTCTGCAGCGGTACCGTAAAAATCCTGAAAACTCTCATAAGAATCGACGATTGACTCATTGACCTTTCCCGCAGGGTAGATCAGACGGACCGGGATTCCCTGTCTGCCGAAATGCCAGGCGGCGGAAACAATAAATTCCAGGAAGAAGTCCCGCTTTATCAGGAATTCGAGATCCTGCATCTTGTCCGGTTCGAAGGAAGCCAGCATCAGGATCGTCACGGTGCGCTTTTCCATCTTGTCCGGCACGCGGGTTATGAGTTCCGAGAGCCTCGCCGAGACCTTCCAGTTGATCGCGCGAAGAGGATCGCCCGGCTGATAGGGCCGCAGGTCGCTCCCCGGTGTCTCTTCGGGAAGCCGCCTGCTTTTCAG